>CAYYHA010000111.1:0-12396 GCA_964471535.1 uncultured Myxococcia bacterium
CCCCCCGACCGTTGCGCCCACCCCCAGGATCTGCCATGGGTGCAGGCTGCGAATCGTGGGGCGCGTGTGGGTCGGCGCCCCAGGGGCCGGGCCCCCTTGCACCTGGCACGCAGGGGGCTACCCCTCTTCCAGCGGCGCGCCCCGAATGCGCGCTCGTACCGATCGGCGCTCCCATGAACGACACCGAGATCCTCGACGCCCTGCACACCGCGATCGTCCACATCGAGGGAGAGCGGGTGCGTTGGGCCAACGCCGCCGCCAGGACGCTCTTCCCCCGCCTCGACGAGAAGGCAGAGGGCTGGACGCTCGACGACCTGCTGCAGTCGACGGACGTGGCGAAGCTGAAGGAGACACTCGAGCGGCTCGCCGGTGGCTGGTCGGCGGTCACGCGCTTCCGGGTGCAGGGCGTGGGGACCGTTCCCTCGCCAGAACTCGAGGTCCACATCGCGTCCGCGCGGGCGCACCGCGACGGCATCGAGGCGGTGCTCACCTTCGAGCCGATGGCGGAGAAGGCACGGGCCGAGCGGCTGGTCTCGGCCCTCGTGCGCCTCGGCACGGGTGGGCAAACCCCGACCGATCTGGCGACCCTGCTCGACTCGAGTGGCCCCATCTTCGAGAGCCTCGGCTGGGCCGTGGCGCTCCTCGCGACCGAGGAGGCGGGTGCGCGGCTCGAGCGCCTCATCGCCTGGGGCGCCTTTCGCAGCATGGGCGAGGGCTACCTGGAGCGGGTGCAGAGCCTGCCCGTCGTGCCCTGGGACGCCTGGCCCATCATGCAGGTGGCCGTGGAGGAGGATCGTCCCATCTTTGTCGACGACATCCCCACTCGCTTTCCCGACCACGCCGACCATCCGCTACGGCTCGCCTCGGTGCTCCACCCCGGTGCCGCCGCCTCTGCGGTGTGGTGCCCGGTCCACGGCGAGGAGCGGGTGACCCATGTGCTGGTGGCCGTGGGCACCGATCTGACCGAGCACGACTTCATGGCCCTGCAGTTCTTCGCCGCGCAGATCTCGGCGGTGATGCGCCTCGAGGGGCTGCGGGCGGCGCTCGTCCGTCGGGAGCGGCTGGCGGCGGTGGGTGAGATGGCCGCCGTCCTCGCCCACGAGGTGCGAAACCCGCTCGGTGTCATCTTCAACGCGGTGGTGGGGCTGCGCCGCCTGGTGGGTGAGAACGCCACCGCCGTGCACCTCCTCGACATCCTCTCCGAGGAGGCGGGCCGTCTGAAGCGCGTGGTCTCCGAACTGGTCGACTTCGCCCGCCCGGCCGAGCCCGCCTCGCGCCCCATCGCCCTCTCGCGTGTCCTCGGTGAGGCCTTGGACGCAGCGGCGCGCGAGGTGGGGGAAGCGGCCGAGGCCGTCGAGGTCCGAACACAGGTGCCCGACGACCTGCCGCCCGTCTTCGCCGACCCGCTCCTCCTGCACCGCGCCTTCGTGAACCTGCTGGTGAACGCCTTCCAGCACCAGCCGGAGGGCGGCGAGATCGAGATCACGGCCGAGACTGCGCCGGAGGCAGAGGCGGTCGTCCTGCACTTCGCAAACGGGGGCCCCCCCATCCCCGAGGAAGTGCGCGAGCGCGCCTTCGAGCCCTTCTTCACCACCAAGGCCACCGGCACCGGCCTCGGCCTTGCCGTGGTGAGGCGCATCGTCGAGGACCTCTCGGGTAGGATAGAGTTGCTGCCGCGCAGGCGGGGGGCATCCTTCCAGGTGACCCTACCCGCTGCGGCCGGCGAGTCTGCCCAAGACTGGTAATCGACACTCGTAGCCGCACGCCCGAGCCATGGACTCGACCCGCCCCAAAGCGCGCATCCTGGTCGTCGACGACAACGCCAACATGCGCAAGACGACGGCCCTGATGCTGCAGGAGGCAGGATACGAGGTGCGTCAGGCGGCAGGTGGGCCGCAGGCGTTGGAGGCGGTGCGCGAGGACACCATCGACGTGGTGCTCACCGACATGCGCATGGCCCCGATGAGCGGCATCGAACTGGTGGCGCGGCTGCGGGAGCTGTCTCCGACCACGCAGGTGCTCGTGATGACCGCCTACGGCTCGGTGCAGAACGCGGTCGAGGCGATGCGTCAGGGTGCGAAGGACTACCTGCAGAAGCCCTTCAACGAGGGGGAGCTGTTGCTTCGGGTGGAGCGGGCGGTGGAGCAGCGAAGGCTCCTCGCCGAGGTAGCGGTCCTCGCCGACGAATTCCGAAAGAAGTACGGGCTGGAAAACATCGTCGGAAAGTCCCGTGCGCTGCGGGAGATGCTGGCCCGCGTGGTGCGGGTGGCGCCCAGCGACACCACGGTGCTCATCACCGGCGAATCGGGAACGGGCAAGGAGCTGGTCGCACGGGCCATCCATGCCAACTCACGGCGTGCGCAGCGCCCCTTCGTCCCCGTCAACTGCGCAGCCCTGAACGAGGAGCTGCTCGAGTCGGAGCTCTTCGGCCACGCGCGGGGCGCCTTCACCGGCGCGGTGCACGCCCGGCGTGGCCTCTTCGAAGAGGCCGACGGCGGGACCTTCTTCTTCGACGAGATCGCCGAGACCACGCCGGCCTTCCAGGCGAAGCTCCTGCGGGCCATTCAGGAGCACGAGATCCGGCGCGTGGGTGAGAACGCGCCGCTGCGGGTGGACGTGCGCATCGTCGCCGCCACCAACGTGGACCTGAAGCAGGCGATCAAGGAGAAGCGCTTCCGAGAGGATCTCTACTACCGGCTGAACGTCGTCCCCATCCGCACCCCACCGCTGCGGGAGCGCAAGGAGGACATCCCCCTGCTCGTGGACCACTTCCTGCGCCGCTACAACGAACGAAACGACACACAGAAGGTCATGTCCCAGGCCGCGCTCGATCGTCTCATGGCCTACGACTTTCCTGGCAACGTGCGCGAGCTGGAGAACCTGGTGGAGCAGGCGGCGGCGCTCTCCCCCAAGGACGTCATCGAGGTGGACGACGTACAGATCGACGTGCAGCTGCCCGGCTCACCGAAGCGCCGCGGCGCCTCTGCGGCGGAGCGCGCAGCGTCGCAGGCGCCCACTGCGGGCGTCCGCCCCCTCTCCGAGGTGGTGGCAGAGGCGGAGCGCAGCGCCATCGAAGCAGCGATCGCCCACGCCGGCGGACGCCTCGAACGCGCTGCCAAGGAGTTGGGCATCTCCCACACGACGCTGTGGCGGAAGATGCGCCGCCACGGCATCAAGGCGTGAGCCGGCCTCGCTCCGCGCTGCCCCGCTCGACCGCTCGAGCGAGGCGCACGCCGAAGCTCGCCTGCACCGCGTCCTGCGCATAGCGAGAGACACGGCCCGGCATCAGGCCCAGCCAGAGCACGCCCGCAGCGGCGAGCGCGACGCCTAGCTTCAGAGCCGCCGACGACTTCGGCGGGGCCTCCTCCCCCGGCTTCATGTACATCCATACGGCGATGCGCAGGTAGTAGTAGACGCCGGCGACGCTGGTGAGGACGCCGAGCACACCCAGGCCGTAGAGCCACGGCGCCGGCGCGCCGGCGGCGCGGGCGGCGTGGAAGAGCGCCCGGAACACGTCGAGCTTCGCGATGAAGCCGCCGGTGGGCGGCACGCCGGCCAGGGAGAAGAGGAACACCGTCATCGCCAGTGCCAGGCCCGGGCTGCGGCGGGCGAAACCGGCCATCTCGTCGAGGCTCGCCACCCGCCGGCCGCTGACCCGCTCGGCGACCGAGACCACTCCGAAGGCGCCGACCGCCGTCACCCCGTAGACGAGAAGGTAGAAGAGCACGCTCGAGGTCACAGCCGGTCCGCCCCAGGCGGCCGCGGTGACGGCGAGGAGCGCATAGCCGGCGTGGGCGATGGAGGAGTAGGCGAGGATGCGTTTGACGTTGTCCTGTACGATCGCCAGCAGGTTGCCGGCCACGAGGGAGAGGGCGGCAAGGGCATAGATGACCGTGCCCCAGCCCCCGAGCGTGGTGGCCGGTGCGCCGGCACCGATGCCCACGAGGAGCAGGCGGATGAGCGCCGCGAACGCAGCCGCCTTCACGCCCGCCGCCATGAAGCCGGTCACCGGCGTCGGGGCCCCCTCGTAGACGTCGGGGGTCCACATGTGGAAGGGCACCGCCGCCACCTTGAACGCGAAGCCGCTGGTGGCCAGGGCCGCACCCGCCCAGAAGTGGGCCTCCCCGCCGCCGGCGGCTCGGGCCACCACCTCGAGATCGAGGCTGCCCGCGGTCGCGTAGAGCAGTGCCACGCCGTAGAGGAAGAGCGCGCTAGAGAAGGCACCGAGGACCAGGTATTTCATCGCCGCCTCGGCGCTACGGGCCTGATCGCGGCGCAACGCGACCAGGGCGTAAGTGGCAATCGACATCGTCTCCAGGGAGACGAACATCACCAGCAGGTTCGTGCTGGCCGCGAGCAGGATCATGCCGGAGGCGGAGAAGGCGGCCAGGCCGTAGAACTCTCCGCGGTCGATCCCCCGGGCCCGCAGGTAGCCCGGCGCAGTGAGCGCCCCCAATGCCAGGGCGGCGCAGACGACGCCGGTGAAGAAGACGGTGAGGGGATCGATGACAGCAGCGCCGCCGAAGACTGCACCGACCGGACCCCGCGAGATGGCGACGATGGCCGCGATCGCCGCGAAGGCCGCGGTCAACCATGGATAGTCGCCCCGCTCGCCCGCACGGGTGGTGACCTCGAGGAGGCAGAGCAGGCTGCCCCCGGCGACGAGAATGAGGACCGGCAGGAGACCCACGAGATCCGACCAACTCACCCCGCTCATCATCGGCCCTCCTTCGTCGCCGCCTCACCGGCGGGGCCTCGGCGCGTCTTCGCTGCCCTCTCCTTTGCCTCGGCGCCAGTCCCGCCCGCCGGCGTACCGGGGCGACCGGGCAGCCTGACCGCTCGGGCGCGCCGGAGACGCTCGATGATCTGGCCGCGGTTCAGGATGGGGCGAGCGGGCGCATTCGGTGCCGGGCGGACCACCCGGCCTTTCGGCGGCGCCTCCTGCCCGAGCTCCCCAACGGGCTGGATGCGCACCGGCCGAATGTCGGGCACGGCGCGGGTGGGCGGGCGCAGCGGCGTCGTGCCCGCTCCCGGCGCCGGCCGGGCACCCGCCGCCACGGGGCCGGGCTGCGTCCATGCGGTCGCAGCCGCTCGGGCGCGGCGCAGGTCGGGGTTCTCGTCGGCCGTCGCGTAGAGCGCTGGCCCCAGCAGCACCCCGGTGCCTTCCGGCGCCCCCATCGCCGCCGCCAGCTCGCCGGTGGCCACCGCCACCTCGGCCCCCCCCGGCTGTCCCGGAGCGACCCGCGACAGCACGTGTCCCACATAGGCATCGGCGGTGGGGCCGATGCGATCGAGGAAGGGCTTCGGGTAGAGCCCCATCCACAGGATGAGGACCACGATCGGTGCCATGACGAGGATCTCACGGGCGGAGAGATCGCGCAGTCCCTCGTTCTTGCTGTTGCTCAAGGGGCCGAAGAAGACGCGCCGGTACATCCACAGCAGGTAGACGGCCCCCAGGATCACGCCGGTGGCGCCGATCCCCGCGCACCACCTCGCCCACAGTGGCGCGCTGTCGAAGCTGCCGAGGAGGATGAGGAACTCTCCCACGAAGCCGTTGGTCCCGGGCAGCCCGGCCGACGAGAGCGCAACGAGGAGGAAGAGGGCCGCGTAGACGGGCATCACCCGGGCAATGCCCCCATACTCGGCGATGAGCCGCGTGTGGCGCCGGTCGTAGAGGAACCCGACCAGGAGGAAGAGCGCGCCCGAGCTGACGCCGTGGTTGAGCATCTGATAGACCGCCCCGGTGGCCGCCTTCGGCGCCAGGACGCACAGACCCAGCACGATGAAGCCCATGTGGCTCACCGAGCTGTAGGCGATGAGCTTCTTCGCGTCACTCTGCGCGATGGCCATCAGGGCCCCATAGACGATGCCGGCGACCCCCAGCCAAGCGAGCACCGACGCGTAGACGGCCGCCGCCTCGGGGAAGAGGGGAAAGGCGAAGCGCATCAGTCCGTAGCTGCCCATCTTCAGGAGCACGCCGGCGAGGATGACCGAGCCGGCGGTCGGGGCCTCGACGTGGGCGTCGGGCAGCCACGTGTGCACGGGAACGAGCGGCACCTTCACCATGAAGGCGAGGACGAAGGCCCAGAAGAGCCAGCGCTGCGTGGCGAGTGGCAGGTCGGCGGAGAGCCACAGCGAGTAATCGAAGTGCTGCGTCTGGAAGTACATCCACACGATGGCGAGCAGCATCAGGAGCGATCCCACCATCGTGTAGAGGAAGAACTTCACCGCGGCGTAGATGCGCCGCGGGCCACCAAAGACCCCCACGATGAGGAACATGGGGATCAGCATGGCCTCCCAGAAGACGTAGAAGAGGACCATGTCCACCGCCACGAAGGCGCCGAGCATCGCCGTCTCCAGGAAGAGCACGGCGGCGGTGAACTCCTTGGTCCGCGCGTGAATGGAGCTCCACGAGCTCAAGAGCACGAGCGGGGTGAGGAAGGTGGTGAGGAGCACGAGCCACAGCGAGAGGCCGTCCACCTCGAGGTGGAAGCGCACTGCCAGCGACTCGATCCAGGGGAAGTCCACCGAGAGGGCGGGCTGGAAGCCGGCCACACCGGGCTCGAAGCGGGCGAGCAGGCCCAGGGAGAGGAGGAAGGTGAGGAGTGCCGTGCCGAAACCGACCACGCGGTGCTGCATCGCCTCGTCGCGCGGGAGCAGGAGCAGCAACAGTCCCCCGGCAAGCGGCACGGCGAGGAGGGTGAGGAGGAGGTGCTGGCCGAAGGGCTCCATCAGCGGACCTCCTTTCCGGCGGCAAGCGGCGCGGGTTCGGCACGGGCCACCCGTGTCTCATGGCCGAAGGTGCGCGCCCCCACGATGGCGGCGAGCAGCAGGGCCGCACCGATGGCCACCACGGCGGCATAGCGCTGCGCGTCGCCGTTCTGAAGGCGCCGAAGCTGCCGGGCGTCCCAGCGGGCCTGCCTCGCGATTCCCTCGACGAGGAAGCGGTCGATGAGCACCACGTCGACGACCCACCACAGCACCTTGGAGAGTGCCACCAGGGGACGCACGATGAGTGCCATGTAGACCTCGTCCCACCAGAGCTTGTGGTAGCTGGCGGAGAAGATGGGGCCGAGCTTCTCCTTGAAGTAGGCATCGGCTGCCGGGCCCCGGCGCCCCCAGAAGGCGCGAGCGAAGAAGAAGCCGAAGAGGCCCACCGCCCAGGCGACGAGGAGGAAGGGGAGTTCGGTGGCGAAGCTGCTCTCCGCCTTGGGAATCACGTCCCCAGCCGTCACGGGCGCGAGCCATTCGCTGAAGCTGGGCAGGTGCAGCTCGTGGGGCAACCCGAAGATAAGGGCGAGCACCGAGAGCACGGCGAGGATCTGCAGGGGAATGGTCATCGAAGGCGGAGACTCGTGGGCGTGGTCGTGCAGCTCCATCGCCCGCGGCTCTCCCCGGAAGACCAGGAAGTAGAGGCGCCACATGTACACGGCCGTCATCACCGCGCCCAGCGTTCCGAGCCCCCAGAGGGTCCAGCCGAGTGCGGGTCCACCCAGCTCACGCACCAGCGCCTCGTGGAGGATGGTGTCCTTCGACCAGAAGCCGCTCAAGGGGAGCGTGCCGGTGATGGCCAAGGTGGCGACGAGGAAGGTCCAGTGGGTGGTGGGCATCACCTTGGCGAGCCCGCCCATCCTATGGATGTCCTCCTCGTCGTGCAGCGCGTGCATCACCGAGCCCGCGCAGAGGAAGAGGCAAGCCTTGAAGAAGGCGTGCGTGAAGACGTGGAAGACGCCGGCATAGAAGGCGCCCACCCCGACGCCCAGGAACATGTAGCCGAGCTGGCTGACGGTGGAGTAGGCGAGCACCTTCTTGATGCCCCGCTGAAAGAGGCCCATGAACGCCCCCACCACCGCGGTCGCGGCACCGATGACCGCCACCAGGACCAGGATCGAAGGGGCCTTCACCAGCACGGGCGAGAGACGCGCGAGGAGGTAGATGCCCGCGGTCACCATCGTCGCCGCGTGGATGAGCGCCGAGACGGGGGTGGGACCGGCCATCGCATCGGGGAGCCACACGAAGAGGGGGATCTGCGCCGACTTGCCGGTACAGCCGAAGAAGATGAGGCCCATGGCCAGCGTGAGGACCGCCCCATAGGTCCAGCCGCCGAAGAAGGCGGCCTGGGGGATGGTGGCCGCCGTATCCACGCCCGCTGCCGCGCCGTTGAGCTCGCTGAACGACACGGTTCCAAAGAGCCCGAAGAGGATGAAGATGCCGAGCAGCACGCCGAAGTCGCCCACCCGGTTGACGATGAACGCCTTCTTGCCGGCGATGGCCTTCTCGGTGTCGGTGTACCAGAAGCCGATGAGGAGATAGCTGCACAGACCGACCCCCTCCCAGCCCATGAAGAGCAGGGGCAAGGAGTCGGCCAGGACCAGGATGAGCATCGCCCCGACGAAGAGGTTCAGGTAGGCGAAGTAGCGCCAATACCCCGGGTCGTGGCTCATGTAACCGGCGGAGTAGATGTGGATGAGCAGCCCCACGCCCGTGATGACGAGGAGGAAGACCGCAGAGAGCCGATCGGCGACGAAGGTGAAGTCGAGGGCGAGGTCCCCGACGTGGATCCAGCTGAAGCCGGTGCGGACGATCGTCTCACTGAAGAGGGGATGGCCCTCTGCCGCGTACCACAGGGAGAGGAAGACGCCGCAGGAGAGGAGGAAGGAGCCCGCGACGGCGCCGCTGGCGACGAGGCTGACGTTGCCGCGACCGAGCGCCCGGCCGAAGAGACCGCAGACCGCAGCCCCGGCGATGGGCAAGGCGGGGACGAGCCACAAGAGGTGGCGGACCGCTTCCTGGCGCAGATAGAAGTCCTCGAACACCGCCTACCCCTCCAGCATGGTGAGTTCGTCGATGTTCGCGGTCCGCCGGGTTCGGAACACCGCGATGACGATGGCGAGGCCCACCGCCGCCTCGGCCGCGGCCACCGCCATGACGAAGAGGGCCATCGCCTGACCATCTAGGTCACCATTGAAGCGGCTCGCCGCAACGAGGGTGAGGTTCACCGAGTTGAGCATCAGCTCGATGCTCATCAGCAGGATGAGCGCGTTGCGCCGCACCACCACGCCCACCGCGCCGATGGCGAAGAGAACCGCCGCGACCAACAGGTAGTGCTCTAGGGTGACCGCTGGCATCAGATCCTCCGCTTGGCGACGACCACCGCGCCCACGATGGCGACCAGGAGCAAGACGGCCGTGATCTCGAAGGCGAGAACGTGGTCGGTGTACACGCTGTGGGCGACCGCCTTCACGGTTCCGACCGCGTGCTCCCCGCTGCCGGCGAGGGCATCGGGCCGGCCGACCGCAGCGGCGAAGAGGGAGAGGAAACCGGCAGCGACCGCTCCGACCACCTTGAAGACGGTGCGCCTCGGCCCGCCGAGCTCCTCGTCGGTGAGCGAGAGCAGCATGATGACGAAGACGAAGAGCACCATGATCGCCCCGGCGTAGACCAGGACCTGCAGCGCGGCGATGAGATGTGCCCGCAGGAGCACGTAGAGGGCGGAGAGGAAGAAGAAGGCTCCGATGAGACTCACCGCCGAGTTGATGGGGTTGCGCGCCAGGATCACCCCAAGGGCCGCCGCGATCAGCAGCGCCGAGAGCACGAAGAACAGGATGGTCTCCACCTCTGCCGCCCTCCTAGTCGTCGAGCGCGTAGCGCGGGAAGGGGCAGCCCTTCTCGTCGTAGTGCGCGATCCACTCGTCCCGAAACTTCTCCACCATCGGCCGCGTCATCATCGAGGCCGCATCACCGAGCGCGCAGATCGTGTTCCCGCCGATGTTCTCGGCCACCGAGAGCACGAGATCGATGTCGGCCCGGCTCGCCGTCCCATGCTCGATGCGGTGGACGATCTTCGCCACCCAGCCGCAGCCCTCGCGGCACGGCGTGCACTGGCCGCAGGATTCGTGATGGAAGAACTCGATGAAGCGAAGGCACGTGCGCACCATGCAGGTGCCCTCCTCGAGGGCGATCACCGCGCCGGTGCCGAACATCGAGCCGATCCCCTTCAGGGTGTCGAAGTCGCTGGCGATGTCGATCTCGTCGGGAAGGAGCACCGGCGTCGAGGCGCCTCCGGGGATGAGCGCCTTCAGCGGGCGATCGGGGTGGCGCATCCCCCCGCACACCTCCTCCACCAGGGTGCGGTAGGTGGTGCCGAAGGGCAGCTCGTAGACGCCCGGGTTCTTCACGTGGCCGGAGACGTTGTACAGGTGGGTCCCGCCGCACCGCTCGCTGCCGAGGGCGGCGAAGCGCTCGGCGCCCACCTCGAGCACCAGGGGCACGCTGGCGATGGTCTGCACGTTGTTGATGCAGGTGGGGCAGCCAAAGAGCCCTTCCACCGCGGGGAAGGGGGGCTTGAGGCGGGGCATGCCCTTCTTCCCCTCGAGGGCCTCGAGCAGGCCGGTCTCCTCTCCGCAGATGTAGGCGCCGGCACCCCGGTGCACGTAGACATCGAGGGCGTAGCCGGTGCCCATGCAGTTGGGCCCGAAGATGCCCGCCTCGTAGGCCTCCTCGATGGCCCCGGTGAGGATGCGGTAGGGCCCGGTGTACTCGCCGCGGATGAAGATGTAGGCGGTGTGCGCCCCAAGGGTCTTTGCGGCAATGCCGATCCCTTCGAGCAGCAGGTGCGGATCCCGCTCCATGATGTAGCGGTCCTTGAAGGTCCCCGGCTCGGACTCGTCGGCGTTGACCACCAGGTACACCGGCTTCCCCGAGTCCTGGGGCACGAAGGACCACTTCACGCCCGCCGGGAAGCCGGCGCCGCCGGCGCCGCGAAGGTTGGCCTTCTTCAGCTGCTCGATGGTCCACTCGCGGTCGTACTCGGTGAGCGCCTTCTTGAAGTAGCGGTAGCGCTCACCGGGCTCGTAGCTGGCGAGCTTGTGGCTGTCCTTGCGATCCCAGTTCCTGGTGAGGAGCCTCTCCATCAGGCGCTCCACTCCTCGATGAGCTTCTCCAGCTTCGAGCGGGTGACGCGCTCGACGTACTCGCGGTTGTCTGCGAGCACCGGCGCGGTGCCGCAGCTGCCGAGGCACTCGACGACGTCCAGCGTCACCTTCCCGTCGGCGCTGGTCTCACCGGGCCGGACCCCGAAGCGCCGGCAGAGGGTCTCCAGGATCTCCTCGCCCCCACGCACCTGGCAGGAGACGTTGGTGCACACCTCGATGTGGTGCCGACCCGGCGGCTCGAGCCGGTACATCGTGTAGAAGCTCGCGCATTCGCGAACTCGCACCACCGGCACCTCGAGCGCCTCGGCCACCAGGGGCATCACCTCGGTGGGGACCCAGCCGAGGATCTCCTGTACCAGGTGCAGCACTTCGAGCAGGGCCGCGCCCTTGTGCTCCTTCGGATACCGCTCCAGGAGACGGCGAACCCCCTCGTCGAATCGCGCTTTCTGCTCGGGCGTGAACTCGGCCATGGCTGCTGCTCTCGGAGGCGATGGGTGATCGGCCGTCGGCCGGGCGCCCGTCCCCGGCGGCCCGCGCGGGGCATCGTCCGGCCTCCACCGCCCGACACCGCCGCCCGACACCACCGCCTGCGAGGACCTGTCTGCGCCCGCGTCGGGGCGCGCACGCTACTGCGCCCCTCCGCGCATTGTCAAGGCACGACGCGTGCGGGTAAGCCATTGTTTTTTCTCTTGTTTCCACAGATCGAACGCTCTGTGGGCCCGCAGCAGGGAGAGCGCCTCGGCGCATCGCCTCAGCGCGGCACGATCGGCAGGGCCGCTTTCGCCGTGGGCGAGCCGGCGCCCCGGCCGGAGGAGCGATGGCCACCCGGTGCCCGGCGGCGGCGGCCTCCGCCGCACCCGGCCCACCGATCTCGCTGGAGCCGGCGGCGGCAATCCATCAGGCGGCGTGCGACCACGGCGGCGCGCGACCACGGCGGGTCTCGACCCGTGGCTCCGAGTGGAGCGGCGCGCCGTTGCTGTTCTCCCCCGTGCTCGGTGTCAGTATAGGCTGAACAGGACCGCCCCGTCCGCCATGCCCTGCCCGCACCCCATCCGCACGCCCCGCACCGTGCCAGCCCAAGCGGCTGGAGCCCGTCGCGTGGAAGCCGGTTGCGTGCGGCCCCACCCCTGGCGGCCCTGGACCGCGCTCGGGCCGGTCGCACGGGGCGCGCTCCTTGCGCTCGTCCTGGCGCCGCCGCTCGGGGCCTGGGCCGCGCCGGGGGCGGCGCCTGCGGGCGAGGGCGCCGCCACGGCGGCCGACGCGGAGGCCGCCGCCGCGCGGCAGGGGCAGGCGACGCAGGCGGCAAACGCGGACACACCGGCGGGCGCGGAGGACGACGCAGAGGACTTCGTCGCCCCGCCACGGGAGGACGCCACGCCCCTCCTCTTCTGGCGCCTCGCTTCCCTGGGGGTCGATGAGGCCACGGTGGCGCGGGTGCGCGAGCGGCTCCTCGACGAGATCC
>CAYYHA010000112.1:0-12098 GCA_964471535.1 uncultured Myxococcia bacterium
GCGGCCCGCACCTTCCACCGCCAGTCCGACGACATCTATGACCTGACGAACCCCGAGCGCTGGATGGATCTCGGCTTCCGCTGCGCCTATCAGCCGGCCGACTGATCGCGGCAGGTCGCACCCCCGGCACCGAGGGCGCACCCCGGTGGAGGGCAGTCGCCGCAGGGCGGGGGTGGCAGCGGGGCCCAAGCCCGCGGCGCCGCCTGAGCCCGAGCCTTAGCCGCAGACGTCCGGCGGTCCGTCGCCGTTGATGTCGACACAGGTGTAGCCCGCGCGACATTCGTTGGTCGCGGTGCACTGATCCACGCAGAACTAGAAGCCGCTCTGCGCCGTGTAGCACTGGGAACCGGTGGGGCAGGGCGTCTGGGCGCACTCTTGGCTGCAGTAGCCTCCCGGCCAGCTCCCATCGGCCTGCTCGGTGATGCAGAAGCCGTCGACACCCCCGCCGCACTCCCAGCTGCCCACGCAGGGATCGCCCACGGCGCCAGTGCCGGTCGCAGCGGGCCAGCACTCGGTCGCCTGGTCCCCATCGGTGTCGTAGCAGAGATAGCCGTCGGCACGGCACTGTGTGGCGTCCGTGCAGTCGGCAAGGCAGAAGCCCTCGCCCGTCTGGGGGTCGATGAGGCCGCAGTGACTCGCCGCCGGGCACTCCGCGGTGGTCCGACACGGACCGAAGGAACAGTAGCCCTGGCGGAAACCATTGTCCTCGGAGGCACAGACGGCTCCGCCGCCTCCGGTGCACTCCCACACGCCGGTGCAGGCACCGCCCACCGGCGTCGTACCGGTGCCGGCGGGCCAACACTCGCTGACCTGGTCGCCGTCTCCGTCCCAGCAGGCGTAGCCGTCGGCGCGGCAGTCGGCGTTGGTCGTGCAGTCGGCGACACAGATGCGCTCGCCGGTGTTCGGGTCGGGGAAGCCGCAGTGCGCGCCGGTGGCGCAGTCGGCGTCGGTGGTGCAACCGACCGTGAAACAGTAGCCCTGTCGGAAGCTTCCTCCCGCCTCGGTCGCGCAACCGGCGCTCGCCCCGCCGGCGCACTCCCAGACGCCGGCGCAGGCATCACCCACCGCGCCGGTGCCGGTACCAGCGGGCCAGCACTCGCTGCTCCCATCGCCGTCGGCGTCGTAGCAGAGGTAGCCGTCGCTGCGGCACTCCGCATCGCTGGTGCAGGAATCGATACAGGTCCCAGAACCGGTGGTCGCATCGATGAACCCGCAGTGGGATCCAGTATCGCATTGCGCGTCGCTGGTGCAGGCGTTGATGGACAGGCAATAGCCGTCACGGAAGCCGGCCGTCTCGGTGGCGCAGGACGGGGCCGAGACGTTGGCGCAGTCCGAGTTGGTCACACAGGGATCGCCGATCGAGCCGCTGGTGGCCACGCAGGCGTTGCCCACGCAGGCCTCGCCGGCGGCACAGTCGGCGTTGCCCAGACACGCGACGCACGCGCCATCGGAGACGCGACAGCGAGGCGTACCCGCCTGGCCGGCGCAGTCCTGGTCGGTGGCGCAGATCACGGGGCAGGTGTGGTCGGGGTTGCACGGAGCACCGTTGGCGCAGGTGCCGCAGTCGAGCACGGCGCCGCACCCATCGGAGATGCTGCCGCACTCGGCGCCGGCTTGGGTGCAATCGACCGGCGTGCACGTACCCATGCCACAGACGTTGGGCCCGCCGGCGCCACAGGTCTCCCCGGCAGGACAGGTGCCGCAGTCGAGGGTGCCACCACACCCATCGGGCGCCGTACCGCAGTTGGCGCCGAGGTCCGCGCAGGTGGTCGGCGCACACCCCGGCTCGCACTGGCCTTGGGCGTTGCAGATCTCGCCGCTGCCACAGGTGCCGCAGTCGAGGGTGCCTCCGCAGCCGTCGCTCTGCATCCCGCACGTATAGCCCTGATCCTGGCAGCTCCGTGGGGCACAGCACAGTCCCGATGCGTCGCAGATCTCGCCAATCCCGCAGGTGCCGCAGTCCAGGGTGCCGCCGCAGCCGTCGTCATGGCTACCGCACTCGTAGCCCTCGGCCACACAGGTCGTGGGGGTACACGGCGCTTCACAGCGCCCGTCCGAGGTGCAGGTCTCGCCGGCGGCGCAGGTGCCGCAGTCCAGGGTGCCCCCGCAGCCGTCGTCGTGGCTGCCGCACTGCGCGCCCAGGTCGGCACAGGTCGCCGGCTGGCATGTTGCCTCGCACCGGAAGTCGGCGGAGCAGGTCTCGCCGGCGGCGCAGCTTCCACAGTCCAGGGTGCCGCCGCAGCCGTCGTCGTGACTGCCACACTCCCACCCCTGGTCGGCACAGCTGGCTGGGGTGCACGGCAGCTCGCACTGGCCGAAGGCATTGCACTCACCCTCGGCGCAGGTGCCGCAGTCCAGGGTGCCGCCGCAGCCGTCGTCGCGGGTGCCACACTCGATGCCCAGCGCCTCGCAGGTGGTCGGCGTGCAGCCGCCATCGCGCCGCCCCCCATCCGAGGAGTCGTCGGTCGGCGTGCAGCCAGCCGCTGCAAGCAGGGCAAAGGTCAACCAAAGGGACGCCGATCTGCGCGTATTCATCGATCCGTTTCCTCCCCTCCGGGCCCCGGGGAGTGCGGGCCCGGCAGCAAGCTGCCGCTCTCTAGCACACCGAGCTAGGAGGTAAAGGGAAAACGACCTGGCGCGCGCATTCCGCCGCGGCGCCACTTCGGCTACGCTGGGGCGCGGAAATGGCGCACGTCCTGGTCATCGACGACAACGAGACCATGCGTGAAGGCATGGCCATCACGCTGAAGAAGGCGGGTCACGAGGTGACCACGGCGGCCAGCGGGGCGGCGGGCATCGAGGCCTTCAAGAAGTCGCCGGCCGACTTCGTGATCACCGACCTCAAGATGGAGCCCATGGACGGCATCGCGGTGCTCGAGGCGCTGCGCGAGATCGACCCCCACGTGACGACGATGGTCGTCACCGCCTTCGGCACCATCGAGACGGCGGTGGAGGCGATGAAGCTCGGCGCCTTCGACTTCCTCACCAAGCCGTTCACGCCCGATGTGCTGCGCGCAAAGGTGGCCAAGGGGCTCGAAGTCGCGGGCATGAAGCGGCAGGTCGAGACGCTCGCCGCGCAGAACGAGGCGCTCCGCGACCAGGTGGACGAACGCTTCGCCGGCGAGATCGTGGGTGAGAGCGAGAAGATGAAGGCCGTCTTCGAGACCATTCGAAAGGTGGCTTCGACCGACGCTTCGGTGCACATCCACGGCGAGAGCGGGACCGGGAAGGAGCTGGTCGCCCGAGCGCTGCACAAGCTCTCCCCGCGGCGTGATGGCCCGTTCGTGAAGGTCAACTGCGGTGCGCTCACCGAGACCCTCCTCGAGAGCGAACTCTTCGGCCACGAGAAGGGCGCCTTCACCGGTGCCATCAAGCGAAAGCTGGGCCGCTTCGAACTCGCGCACGGCGGCACGATCTTCCTCGACGAGATCGGCGACGTCTCCCCCAACCTGCAGCTGAAGCTGCTCCGGGTGCTGCAGGAGCGCGAGTTCGAGCGGGTGGGCGGCGAGCAAACCCTGAAGGTGGACGTACGGGTGATCTCGGCGACCCACCGCGATCTGAAGCAGGAGGTGGAGGAGGGACGCTTCCGGGAGGACCTGTACTACCGGCTCCACGTCGTACCCATCGTGCTGCCGCCGCTGCGCGAGCGGGGCGACGACGTGCTCCTCCTTGCGCGCCACTTTGCGGCGACCATCGGCGAGCGCATGGGGCGCCGGGCCCGCACCTTCTCGGAGGAGGCTGAGCAGCTGCTCCTGAAGTACCCCTGGCCGGGCAACGTGCGGGAGCTCGAGAATGTCGTCGAACAGGCGCTGGTCTTCGCCGAGGGCGACCGCATCGAGGTCGAGGATCTCCCCGCGTTCCTCAAGGAGCGGCCCCGGGGGGACCTCCTCGCGCTGCCCACGGGAAACGTGCCGCTGCCGGAGATCCTCGAGGACCTCGAAAGGCAGCTCATCGAGCGCGCCTACGAGAAGGCGAAGGGAGTGAAGACGGAGACCGCCCGGCTGCTCGGAATCAAGACGAGCGCCCTGTACTACAAGCTGGACAAGTACGGCATCGGCGACCGGGGCAAGACGCCGGCCTCCGGCGACGGATGAGAGCAGCGGGCGGCCCTGCCTGGAGGGCCGGGCGCGCCCCGGCCACGCGCCCCGTCACGATCCTGCCGTGGCCACGGATTTCTGAAGGGTAGGAGGGAGCAGTACCCAAGTATTTTCGCGGGATTGGGCCCATTTTCCCCTGGCACCCCCCTTGCAGCAGACCGCCCCGTGATGGTCCGACGCTTCCTACCAGTCCTGATGGCTACAGCCCTCTCGATGGGGCTCGCCGAGTCGGCCTGGGCCGAGGAGGCGTCGCTGCCCCGCGCACGGGAGCGGGTGGAGCGGCTGGATCGCGAGCGGGCGCAAACGGCCCGCGAGCGGGCGCGCCTCGAAGCGGAGCTCGACCGGCTCGCCGAGTGGATCGCCCGGCGCAAGGCCTCGGGGACGAGCGGCCTCTTCGGCGATCCAGAGCTGGACCGCCTGCTGAAGCGGTCGCGGGCGCTCTCCTCCCAGATCGACCGGATGCGACGAGAGGAGCACCGCCTCGAGAGCGCACTTCTCGCGGCGGCCCGGACGCTCGAGGCAGCCTACGCAGCGGCCCTCACCGAGGCGAAGGAGACCTTCGATCGGAGTTCCGACCCGGATGAGCGGGCTCGCATCGCCCGACGAATCGCCGCCCTGGAGGCGCAGCGCCGCCAGGTGGTGGCCGGCCTCGCGCGCCTGAAGCCCCGGCGTGACTCGCAGATCGCAGCGGCCGATCACGCGCCGACTGCGACCGACGATCCCGAGGCGCTTCGCGCGCAGGCCGACCGCCTGCGGGACACCCGCGACAAGATTGCTCGCCGCCTCGAGGCGGTGCGAAGGCGCATCGCCGAAGCGCGGATGCAGCGGGAGCTGGAAGAAGAGATGGACGGTTTCCTCTCCGAGATGCGCCTCGTCGACGAGGGCGACCGCGCCGCCGCACGCCTGGGCGGAGAGGCCGTCGCGGCAGCGGGCCAGGAGACGGCGGGGGCGGCGGAGAATGCCGGCCTGCCGGCCCGAGACAGCGACGGCGTCGCTGCGCCTGTCGCCGGCGCTTCGGAGCCGGGAAGCCCGGCCTTCGACGGCAACCCACCTGCCACCACCGACAACACCCGCACCGCTCCGGGCACTGGGGAAAGCGAGACCTTCTTCCACCTCGACCGGCTGGCGAGCCGTCCCGAGGCGGAACCGGGCGTGGCAGCACTGCCACCGTTGGGCGAGGAGGAGTCGCTGGAGAGCCTGGAGGCGCAGGAGACCCAGCTCGAGGCGCTGATCCGACGCCTCGAGCAGCGGGCCCGCACCCTCGAGGCGCAGGCCGAGGCGATCGAGTAGGCGCAGCCGGCCACAAGGCCCGGCGAACCTTTCTTCCGGCCCGGCGGCCGTGCCATGCTCTCTGCGATGCGTCTTCCCTGGGCGGTCGCCCCGGCTCTCGTCCTGATGGCTCTCTCGCCGCACTCTGTCTGGGCAGAGGGGCGCACCCCGCCACCGGGCGTGTCGCCGAGGGTACGCCATGCCCTCTCCCTCGCCCTGGAGACCGGCTTGGACACGAATGCCCGGCGCATGCAGGTGGGCCTCGGCGAAGAACTCGACGTGCTCGGCTACGCCTTCGCCCGGGGGAAGCTCGCACTTGGGTGGCCGCGTCTGTCCGCACAGCTCGACGCGGAAGCGGGCGGAAAGCTGTACGCGCAGGTTGCGGCGGAGAACCTCCTTGCCGCCCGGCTCTCCGCTTCCCTCGCCTATCGGGTGGCAACGGCGAGCCTCTTCTTCTTGGAACTCGTCGCCAAGGACAAGTACCAGGCCGGGGATCCGATCGATGCCGTAGAGGGGGATCCGCTCCTCGGCTGTGCGCCGCCGCCCAGCGTCCCGCGAGACGGCTACCGGTGCAATCGCCGCGACTACCGCCAGGGCCACCTCGGTGGAGGAATGCACCTTCAAGTGGCCCCTGACTGGAGCGTGCGAGGCCAAGCCGGCTTCGGTGCCTTCTCCTACAAGCCGAACCCCGAGTTCAGCTACATGGGACCCGATCTGTCGGCCCAGGTGCAGCACCCGTTCTCCCGCAGACTGGTGGGCAGCCTCTATGTATCGGCTTCACTTCGCTTCTACGATCCGGCCTCGGTCACCTACCGTCGCGTCGCCGGTGGAAACGTGCTCGCCGAAGAACGGGATCGCATCGAGCAGATCTATGGCGGGGGCGTTGCGCTGCGCTACCGCGGCCCCCTCATCGTGAGCGGCTCCCTCTCCCTCTCGCGCTCGTTCAACAACAGCGTCGGCATGGACGCCTGGCGGGGTCGCCTCGAAGTGACGGGCGCGGCCAAGCTCACCCGGGCCACCACCCTCGTCGCGAGCGCCGCCTTCCAGATTGCCTACTATCCAGAGGGAAACATCCTCTCCCTCTTCTATGCGGTCGGCGATCAAGACGAACGGCAGAACAGCCTCGCACTCAAGCTCTCCCAACGTCTCGACGAACGCCTGTCCCTCATCGTCAAGGGTCAGCTCTACGCCAACGAACTCTCGGCGAGCACGCTGCCGTTCCGGCGCACTCTCTTCCAGGTGGGGATGAGGCTCGATCTCTGAACCACTTGCCCGGCCCGCCCGGGCATCACGTCGCGCCGGCCTACTCTTCGACCGGCCCGAGCTTCACCCCGTTCTCCCACCGCGTCGCCCCCGCGCCGCGCCCGTCGGGATACCAGGACCGCCAAATGCCGTGCTCCTTCCCGTTCTTGAACTGGATCTCGTCCCGCTTCTGCCCGTTCGGATAGTAGTAGACGAGCGTGCCGTGCTTCGCCCCGGCGCGGTAGTACTCCTCGGCCTTCTTCTGGCCGTTCGGGTAGTAGAGCACGCGCTCCCCCTCGAGCTTGCCATGGTCCCACTCACCCTCTTCCTTCGTCTTTCCGTTGTCGAAGTAGACGACCCAGTCGCCGTGCTTCTCGCCCTTGACGAACTCGCCCTGGGCCATCATGGCCCCGCTCTCGTACCAGTACGTCCACTCCCCGGTTTCGAGGTCGTTCTGGAACTCGCCCATGCGCTCGGTCTTTCCGTTGGGGTGCCAGGCGATCCACTTCCCTGTCTTCTTGCCGTGGTCGTACTCGCCCTGTTGCTTCAGCTTCCCATTGGGGTGGAAGGCGCGGTAGGGACCATGGGGAGTGCCATCGGGGAGCGCACAGAAGTGCTCGTAGCCCTTGGGCGGCGGTGCGCCCTCTTCCTTCGTTCCCTCGGGACAGTCGAGCGCCTCGCCCTTGGAGCAAGCGGCCACGCTGCCGCAGAGCAAGGAAGAGAAAAGAGCGAGCAGGGGCAGGGGCATGCGGCGCAACCCGCGCCCAAGTCGGATGCGTCGTCTGTTGTGGATCGTGCCTCTGGGACGCATGGGACCAAAACGGCTCGAAGTCCTGAACTCCCCTCGAAAATC
This sequence comes from uncultured Myxococcia bacterium, assembly GCA_964471535.1. Taxonomy (GTDB): domain Bacteria; phylum Myxococcota; class Myxococcia; order SLRQ01; family SLRQ01; genus CAYYHA01. The sequence goes on from CAYYHA010000112.1 coordinate 7,462, forward strand.
CGTGGCCACCCCGGCTGCGCACAGGTTGCCGAAAAGCCTCTGCCCGTGCAACCCCACGCCCATGGCCGCCGCGCGGCGCGGCACGGCGCTTGCTTCTCCTTGCCGCGAGGGTGCGCATGCTGAAGGATGGAGTGAACGACGAGGGGCGTACCCTTCGGAAGCCGCCTTGCCCCGGCACCTTGCCCAAGAGCCGTGCCATGTCCCTTCACCCCCTCCCACTTGCTGTCGTCTTCACGGTTACGGTGGCCGGCTGCGCCGCCGGTCTCGACGGTGAGGCGCTGAAGGGATCCGGGGCCCCCGGCCAGCTCGTCGTCGCCGAAGTCACCGCGATCGACCTGCCGGACCAGATCGCCTTCGGAGAGGAGGCGCAGCTGCGGGTGCGCGGACGCCACAGCGACAGCTGCACCCGCTTCGAGCGTTTCGAGACGACTCGAAGCGGTCGCACCATCGAGGTGACCGCCTGGGCAGTGCGCGCCTTCGAGCAGTGTGTCCCCGAACCGCACCTCTTCGAGGCGAGTCTCACCCTGGCGGGGCTCGACCCGGGCGTTTGGAACATCGTCGTCAACGGCCGCTTCGATGCGGTCCTGAGCGTCGCCGACCCCGCCCTCACCGAGCCCGGTTGCCTCGCGACCGAGCCGCTCGCTGTCGACGCGGTCCGATTGCCCCCGCCCACCTGGCCGCAAGGATCCGCGCAGGTGGAGATCGAGGGCACGCTGCCCTCGCCCTGTCACGTGCTGCAGCCGCTCGCGTTCGAGCTTGGCTCGGGCCTCGTCTCCATTCGGGCCGAGAGCCGCGCCTGCACACCGGAAAGCTGTCCGCCAGAGCCACGCCCGGTGCGGACGGCGGTCGACGTGGGCCCCCTCCCCGAAGCGGGACGCTGGCGTGTCGAAGTCAACGGCCGGGACTTCGGTGCCATCGAGGTGGTGGGAGAGAACGCCTGCCTCTTCACGCCCCTCTCCGTCACGCGGATCGAAGTCCCCGAGGTGGCGGTCGGAGTCGTCCCGGTGAGCTACGCCGGACGCCTCCCCTCAGCCTGCGCGGCAGTGGATCCCCCGACGATCCGCACCGGCGGGGACGCGGGTGAGGTCGAAATCGATCTTTCGGTGCACGAGTGCGGAGGCCCCTGCGCCGCCGACCCTGTCCTCGTCTCGGGTGCGATAGACCTCCCCGACCTTCCGGCGGGCCGGTATCGGGTCGTCCTCAACGGGCTCACTTCGGACAGGACGGTTCAGGTGCTGCCGGCGGGCGCCTGCAGCCTCGAGGAGATCCCTGCCGACGGGCTCACGGAGGTCTACGCCGCCTCCGGGCTCGAGGATGCGGCGGCTGCGGGCGCCGCGCTGGACATCGTGGTCGCCGGCCGCTACCCCGCCGGCTGCTGGTGGGGCGCCGTGGCGCGGGGGACGGTGGGCGAGGGTCGCATCGACCTTCGGGTGGAGGCCACCGCCTGCGAGGCCGAGTGCCCTGGCGAGGGAGACTTCGTGGTGGTCTGGTCATCGCCCTCGGGTCTGCCCGAAGGCCGCTACACGCTCCTGGTGAATGGACGCGCCTTTGGAGAGGTGGCATTGGAGGCGCCGTGAACCGCGACCACGAAGGCAAGGCGCACCCGCCCGAGCGGGCTGGGGCGCAGGAGACGGAACGCGTGACCCCATCCGGCACGGCCGGTGGGGGCGAAGCTTCGGCTGCTGCGGCGCGGCGTCCCGCTGCCGATGCCGAGGCAGCGGAGGAGGAGCGAAGCCTCGAGGCGAGCTTCCTCGGCTACGCGCTCTTCTACGGCGGCATCATCGGCCTCATCGTCGCGCTCGGCTTGCTGATGGTGCTTCTGATGCGCTTTGGCCGGTAGCCGGTCGCCACCCCGTGGGGACGGCGATTTCCTCCCCCGAGATCCCCGGCCGCCCGACGCCCCGGTCGCCTGCCGTTGCGGCCGGCCACCGGCCCGACAGGTGCTTCAGGTCGGATCGGCCTCGCCGAAGTGTTCCACCGGAAAGGCCAGGAGGCGGGCCTGCGGCAGCTTCCAGGCCCCAGGAGGCAGCCCTGCCTTCATCGCCAGGGCGTCGAGGAAGCGCTGCCGATCGCGCCCGAGCTCGTCGGCCACCTGGGGGAGGAGGAAGCCCCGCCGGCCACCGTACTCGAGCAGCACGCCGTCGACCCCGAGCTCGATCTCGGCGGGATCGCGCACCTCGCGCACGCCGTAGAGGACCGAGACCTCCACATCGATCTCGGGCCACTCGGCGCGGGTGACCGGGGGGAACCTGGGATCGTCGAAGGCGGAGAGCACCGCCGCCTCGGCCACGGTCTCCCGCAGGGGAACCGGGCTGTGGAGGATCCCCCGGCAGCCGCGCAGCTCGCCGCGCCGGCGCAGGGTGACGAAGGCGCCCAGCCCCGTCTCGGTGGGACCCTCGAGGCGCGCCTCGGGGCGAAGCCCCAGCCTCGCCTCGATGGCGCTGCGGGCGGTGGTGAGCAGCGCCTTTCTGTCACGTTCTTCCATGCCGCCCCCTAGCGTAAGGCGCCTTCGACGAAGCGCCACCGCCTCCGGTACCGCGGACCCGTCCGCCGCTCCCCTCACAGGTGTCGTCCACGCTCCGTTGACGGAAGCCGCCTCGCCCCTTATCGGTCGGAGACTCACCACGCAGGAGGGGAAAGCGATGTTCTGGAAGCGACCCGAGGGGATGATCGTCCTTGCCGCGTGCCTTCTCGCCACCGGCTGCGTCAGCGCGGGCAAATACGAGCAGCTGCAACGCGACCTCGACGAGACGCGGCTGACGCTCACGAAGAAGGTCAAGGAGCGGGACGCCAAGATTCAGTCGCTCGAGGAGGCGCTCGCCAGCGAGCGTGCGAAGGTGGCGAAGCTCGAGGGGGAGGTGGCCCAGCTGAAGGAGGCGATGGCTGCGGCCCAGAGCGAGCACGAGGCGGAGCGGGCGAAGCTGCAGGAGCAGCTCGCGCAGACGGTGAAGGACCGCTCCCGCCTCAAGGCCTCGGTGCAGGACATGCGTGACGCGCTCGCCGAGCTGGAGAAGCGCCGGAAGGCGGCCGAGGCACGGGTGGCGCAGTTCCAGAGCCTGCTCGCTCGCTTCAAGCCGCTCATCGACACCGGGAAGCTGCGGGTGAAGATCGTCGACGGCAGGATGGTGGTGGCGCTCGCCACCGACGTGCTCTTCCCCTCCGGCTCGGCGAAGCTCTCGGAGGAGGGCAAGCAGGCCATCACGGAGGTGGCGCAGCTGCTCAAAGAGGTGAAAGGGAAGAAATTCCAGATCGAGGGGCACACCGACAACGTGCCCATCAAGACGGCGAAATTCCCCAGCAACTGGGAGCTCGCAGCGGCGCGCGCCATCACCGTGCTCAAGACCATGGTGGAGGCCGGCATGGAGCCCGAGCGGCTGTCGGCAGCGAGCTTCGCCGACACCCGGCCCGCCGCCGACAACTCGACGAAGGAGGGCCGGGCCCAGAACCGTCGGATCGAAATCGTGGTCCTGCCCGACCTCTCGACCCTGCCCGGCTTCGAGGAGCTGAAGCGCGCCGCCGGGGAGAGCTGAGGCGCCGTCGCCCTTCGGCGGTCCCGGCGGACCGGTCCGAGGACGGCGGCACGCCCGCGGCGCGCGTCGGGGGCCGGGGAACACCGGCTCCCGGCCGTTCCGCTGCCGGACCGTACGACCCTAGGGTGGAACCCTTCGAGGCCCACTGCCCTGGCGCTGCGCCCGTGCGGGCCGGTCCCACCGAAGTAGACGGGGGCCTCGGGCCCCAGCCCGATCCGCACCGCGGATCCCCTCAGTTCTGGCAGCGGTCACCGACGCCGTCCCCGTCGGTGTCGTGCTGCCAGGGATCGTAGCGACGGGGGCAGACGTCGCAGGCGTCGCCGACTCCGTCCGGAATCGGAGGCTCGGTCGTCGTGGGTACGTCCAGAGGGCCGTCCGCGGCATCTCGGAGCTGCAGGGCATGCCACCACCCGCCCACTGCGTCGTAGACCTGCACCATCAGGAGGTGCCAGCCCGCCTCCAGCCAAAGCCGCGTCCGGTTGCGGTTCACGTCGTAAGCCTGACACGCATGCTGGCCCTCGTGGATGGCGACGCCGTCCACCCAGAGGCGGCCGGTATCGTCCTCGCCCCATTTCACACGGATCATTTGACTTTCTGAGAGGTGGAACCAGGCAGCGGCAATGCCATGCACCGCGTCCAGCCCCGCGATCGCAGCGGCGCCTTCGTTGAGCACCTTCCCCCAGTCGTAGGCGCCGCTGCCCGAGGAGCCCTTGACCCAGAACGCGCCCCGATAGGGGGTGCCTTCCACGGGAACCACGCGGCTGAGATCCCAGCGGGGCGGGTGCGGCGGCGCGGCACACACCGGCGAGCCGTGGGGCCAGGGCCCGGCGAAAAGGTAGTCTCGGATGCCGCCGCTGCCGGTGGTGTGCCGTGAGGTGTCCGCGGCCATCACCTCTCCCACATCGGACTGATCGCTGTTGGGGGTCAGCGGGCCGTTGTCGATCGCGTCGGGAACCCCGTCGGAGTCCGTGTCGGCGCAGGCCCCCCCACAAGCGGGATCCCTCGCAAAGGGGGGCGCGAGAGCGCACAGGGGCGCCGCGGCGGGTGGCTGCTCGGGATCGGCAACGCTCCAGCAGAGGTCACAGGCGTCGGCGATGCCGTCGCCGT
>CAYYHA010000113.1:0-12068 GCA_964471535.1 uncultured Myxococcia bacterium
CCCCACCGGAGGCGGAGGCTGCGCCGGCGGAGGGAAGCGAGCGCTGGGGCCTCCTCACAAGGGGAGCGCGCCTCGCCCGCGGCGGGCACGGCCGGGGCAGGACAGAAAGAGAGCGCAGGCGCGGCGCCAGCGGCGAGGCCACCCTCCGCGGGTGGGGCGGCGCCGGCTTCGACGCAGGCGAAGGCCGCCGCGCCAGCTTCCGTGAAGAAGACGCCGGCTCCCGCCAGGACCTCGAGTGCACACAGCCGCAGCAAGCGACGCGGGGGCGCGAGCCGAGGTGCGCCGCGGGCCACGCGGGATCGAAAGAGTGTGGCGAGCGCCGCGCCCGAACGCGCGCGTGGCCGCAAGAAGTCGGACCTCGACGACCTCTTCAACGACGATGGCGACGACCTAGAGGACGAACTCTTTGGCTCGAGTTCGTCGAGCAAGCACGGCGGCCGCCCGCGGGGCGGCAGCGGGCGTTCCGGCAGCAGGCCGGCCCGCTACATCCCTCCGCCGGCCGGAGCGAAGAAGGACCTGCCCAAGTCGCTCGGCAAGGGCGACGTCCTGCAGGTCGTCGCCCAAAACAAGAGTGCCCTGAAGCGATGCACGAGCAAGGGCGCCGGCGCCCACGGGAAGCTGGTGATGGCCTGGCGAATCCTTCCGAGCGGCCGCGTGACCGGGGTCCGCTGCGTGACGCGGGAGTTTCAGAGTTCGCCCGTCTGCGCCTGCCTGAAGTCCACGATCAAGAAGTTCAAGTTCCCCCCGTATGGGGGGCCGCAGATGCCGCCCATCGAGTTTCCGTTCAGCTTCTAGGATCGCGCCCCGTGTCGTGGTGCCGGTGCGGGCCGGCACTGCCGGGCAAGGAACGGGCCGCGCGCTCGCTCCTGCGGCACCTCAGCTTAGGCGCGCTCACTAGGCGCGCTCACCTCGTGCGTCCCGCGCGCCTCCGCACGATGGGAGCACCGTGGCCCCGCGGCACCTGCCCGACCGCGCAGCCACGGCAGCTACGAACACCTCCGGGACGAACGCCCCGCGTCCGCGAGAGACGTCGGGGCGCTTGACGGAAGCGGCGGCGGGGCCCTCCATGCCCCACCGCGGGACGGGGAAGGCCCCCCGCGCGCTCACGGCGCGATCGGCAGCACCAAGACCGCGTCCGGCAGGTTGGGGTTCGGCATGTAGCCCTGGTCCAGGCAGGCCTCGTAATTGGTGGGGATGGTGGAGCAGTCGGGCACCAGATAGCCGCTCCGGATCGGCACCGGCGTGTAGTTGGGATCCCCGAGGCCCGCCTGGTACACGTTCCGTCCCCCGCACAGGGGCCCGTTCTCCTCCTTGAACTGCAGCAGGCTGGAGAGGAAGGGCTCCGGTGGAACGGAGCGCGGGTCGGCGGAGTTGCTCGCGATGGGGATGGTGCCATCGGTGTTCCCACCGGGCAGCACGTAGCCCCGAACCGTGAAGCCGTCGTACCAGAAGGGATCGAGGGTGGGCGGGTCCTGTGTATGCCGCGCCAGCGTCACCGAGGGATCGACGATCTCCACCACCCAGACGCGGTTGGTGTACTCGAGGAGGATGCCCGTCGTGTCGTCGGCGGCCGCGGCGAGGATCGTGGCCTCCGACTTCAGCGTGTCGGGCACGTAGCCGGCATTGGGCGGCAGATCGACGATCACCTCCTGGTAGAACGGCGTGTAAGGGTTCGCATCGGGGGGCGCCGAGACCACCGGTGTGCCCAACTCCACCGTTCCCTCGAAGAAGCGGTAGATCTTGTTGACAGGGATCGTCCCCACGTCGGGGAAGATGTCGCCCGGCTGGGCCATGTCGTTGACCGGCGTGGCCAGCCAGTACTTGACCGGCTGGTCGTCTGCCCAGGCATCGATGAGCGGCACCTGACCGTCGTGGTTCTGCGCCTTGTCGGGGATGCCGTCGTCGTTGGTGTCGAGGAAGAGCAGGGGGTAGCTGCTCGAATCGTAGTTTCCGAGGTCGTTGTCCGAGTAGGCGTTCGGGTTGCAGGTGCCGGTCTCCCGGCACGTGGCACCGCCGCCCCCGCCGTCCCCGCTCCCGCCGTCGTTTCCGCCGGTGGGCACGTCGCAGCTCGATCCCATCGTGCCCACGGCGAGGCCAGAGACGAAGAGCCCCACGAGTGCAAGCTTCAGGCGCATGTCGTTCCCTCCCATTGTGCAAGCTTGCCGAAGCAGCGCCGGCGATGCTTCGGCCGAATCGCGTTCTTCACCTATTACCGCGTCTCGGCGCGTCAAGCGAGGCCTTGGGAGCGCCTTGGGCGGCCAGTTGCCCGCTTGACACGGCGCATCGTGCTCCGTACCGTGATCACGGCGTGTCGCTTGAGACCGGGCGGGTGCCAACGCCTCGACAGGACGCCTCGAGGAAAGGACGGCCGGCGGGCGAAGCGCACCCCATGGGCGCAAGCGACGGGCGTGAGCGGCGCCCCTGGGCGAGACGGCGAGAATCGGCACGGCGAAATCGAAACGTTCCTAGCCATCGGGGCCCATGGGCCCCCGGGGGCTCGAGACGAGCCACGAGGACATCCACCGAAGTATGGCGAACTCGAACTGGGCAGACGATCGCACGGATCCTGGTGTGGACGTGGAGGCCGCCGGCGATCTCGACGAGATCGAAGAGATCTCCGCGGAGGAGCTGGCGGCGCAGCAGGGCCGGGCGGTCTCGGTGAAGCCGGGGAAGAAGATCACCCTGGGCTCGCCGACGGGCGTTCCCCCGCCGGCCGACAAGACCCGCGTCGCCTCCATCGATGAGATCAAACCGCCCCCCCCTGCGGCCGGGGCAGATCCCGCGGCTGCCGACGCCACGGTCATCACCTCCTCGCCTGTGGCCGATCCGGCCAGCGCCGATGCCACGATGATCACCGCCAACCCGCTCGAGTCGGCGCCGCCGGCCCCGGTGCGCGGGCGGCTCATCGTCGAGGTCGGCAAGGAGGTGGGCAAGGTCGTCGAGCTCCGTGATGGCCAGCTGGTGATCGGCCGCAACCGCGAGGCCGATCTGATGCTCCTCGACATCCAGGTCTCACGGCGGCACGCCGAACTCGTCGTCGATACCAACGGCGTACTCCTCCGCGATCTGGGCAGCGGCAACGGCACCCAGGTCAACGGCGAGGACGTGCAGGAGACCCGGCTGGTGCACGGGGACCGCGTGCAGGTCGGGGATCATGTGCTGCGCTTCGAGGAGGAGGGAACCATCGCCAAGACCCTCGCTCCCGTCACCCGCACCCGCAAGGGCGGGGTGCCCGCGCCTGCGAGCGGCGTACCGGCGGCGCCGGTACCAGGGATCGTGGCGGCACGGAGGGCGCGGCGACGCGGGGGAGACCCGAAGAAGAAGAAGCTCGTGATCGCCGCTGCGGCGGTGGTGGCGGTGCTGCTGGTCGCTGTGGTGGCGAAGGTGGCCCTCGGCCCCGCCAAGCCAGCGAAGCCTGCGGGTCCGCCCCCTGCCGTCGTGGCGAAGAAGCTCTTCGACGAGGGCATGGTCCACTTCCGCGCCGGTGAGTACGCCGATGCACTCGCACAGTTTGAGGCTGCCGTAGCGGCCGACTCGCTCAACGACGACTACAAGCGGTACCTGGAGGCGGCCAAGCGGGAGGTTGCGGCGACCGAGGCGCTCGAGTCGGGGCGCAAGCTCCTCGCCGCGGGCGACTACAAGGCGGCGCGGCAGCAGTTCGCGCGGGTCGATGCGCAGAGCCTCCGCTACGAAGAGGCGCAGAATGCCGTCGAGGAGGCCAATGTCGCGGAAGCCACAGCGTCGGTGAACGAGGCGAAGCGCATCCTCGGGGAGCTGCCCGAGGCGGAGACCCTCAAGACCACCTCCGAGGTCGAGGGCGCGCTCACGCGCCTCGAACCGGCCGAGGCGGCCCTGCATCATGCGCTCGAGGTGGTACCCGACTTCCAGCTCGCCAAGGACGGACTCGACCAGGCGACCGAGCTTCGCGACGGGTATCAGCAGCGCATCGACGATCTCCGGCGCTTCGCCCAGATGTCCGCCAAGGAGCGGGCCAGGATGCGCCAGCGAGAGCTCGCAGCGGCGATCCGCAGGGAACTGCGCAAGGGCCAGCAGCCCTTCGACGCGGGGGACTTCCACGGCGCGAAGCAGGCCTTCGAAGCCATCGCGCAGTCGAGCCAGTACAAGCAGGCGCGCTCCAGCGCCAAGAAGGCGCTCGCCGCGCTGAAGAAGTTCGTCCCCGCCTACAAGCGCGGGATGCAGCTGGCGAAAGCACGTGACTTCTCCAATGCTGCAGCGCAGCTGCAGGTGGCCGCTCGCGCGGCGAAGCAGATCAGCCCCGGCGGTGCAAAGTACAACGAGGTGGTCAAGACCTTGACCAACATGCTCTTCATGCAGGGGCGTGTCGCCTTCAACGCGAACAACTACGTGGGCGCGTACAAGGCGTGGTCGAAGGCGGCTGCCTTCGATCCGAACCACAAGCCGGTGGCCGATGGGCTCGCCGACCTCGAGAAGAAGGCGGAGACGCTCTACCTCGAGGGATACACGCAAAAGTCGCTGAACCCGCAAGGGGCCATCCAGAAGTGGAAGCTCGTTCTGGCCATGACTCCGCCGGGCAGCGACGTGCACAACAAGGCGCAGCGACAGCTCGCCAAGATGGGCCAGTAGGGGAGCGGTCGCTCCAGAGGCCGCCGGCGGCGGGCCGAGCGGCGACGAGGAAGGTGCATGAGCACAGAGCGTGCCATCTCGGCGCTGCGCCGGAAGGGTGAGACGGCCTTTGGTGAGGAGGCATGGGAACAGGCCCTCGCCTACTACGCAGAGCTGGTCCGTCTGCAGCCCGGCGATCACCTCGCCCGTTTCCGCGCCGCGCGATGTCTCCTCGCCCTAGGCGAGCAAGAGCGGGCGATCACGGCCTACCACGCGGCTGCAGAAGGCTTGCTGCGCAAGGGCTATTTGCTTTCGGCCATGGCCGCGGCGAAGGAGGCGCTGCGGATCAACCCAGTGGAGAAGCGGGTGAAGGACACACTGGCGCGCATCCACGCCAAGGCAGAGCGACAGGCCCACGGCCGCACGCCCGTCCCGCCCCCCCTGCCGACGCCCGTCCTCGGCTCCGAGGTGGACGTATGGGAGGCGCTGACCAACCTCTCCGGGGCAGAGCTCGTCGAGAAGGCGATGGAAGTGCTCGCACGGCCGCCGGACTCCTCCGGTGCGACGGATCCGGGCCTGCGGCCACCGCTGCCCCTCTTCGCCGATCTCGATCGGGATGCCTTCATCGAGGTGGTGCAGAAGATGAGCCTCGTCGAATACCTGAAGGACGAGGTGATCATCGAGCAGGGAAAGCCGGGGGATGCGCTCTACGTGATCTGCGCTGGCGGTGCCCGCGTGGTGCAGACGCGTGAGGACGGCAGCACCGTGGAACTGGCGCGGGTGCCCGGGGGCACGCTGCTGGGCGAGATGGCTCTGCTCACCGAAGCGCCGCGCACCGCCTCGGTCATCGCTGACCGCCCCAGCGAGGTCTTCATCCTCCACCGCAGGGATCTGGAGGAGATCTCGAAGGCCTTCCCGAAGGTCCCGGCACAGCTCGTGGAGTTCTGCCGCCGCCGCCTCCTCTCCAATCTGGTGAACACCTCGCCCCTCTTCGCGCCGCTCGATCCGCAGCAGCGACTCGAGGTCTTGGAAAAGTTCCGTTCGAAGGTCTACCGGGCCGGTGAGGTGCTGGTGGAAGAGGGGCAGCCGGGGACGGGGCTCCACGTGATCCTGACGGGGGAGGTTCAGGTGACCCGGCGCGATCCCTCCGGTGAGCCGGTGGTGCTCGCCACCCTCCGCGAGGGTGACGTCCTCGGGGAGATCTCGCTCATCCGGGACGTCCCGGCGACCGCCACCGTCACCGCGCTGCGCCGCACGGCGACCGTGGTCCTGAGCCCCGAGGCCTTCGCCCACCTCATCGCCGACCACGCGGTGGTGCGCGAGTACCTGCAGGGCCTCTCGGAGGACCGCCTCGAGCGGAGTGCCGCCGCGCTCGCCGCCGATGCCGAGGAACTCTCCGACGAGGATCTGGTGGTCCTCTAGTGCGGCGCGGCGAGTCGGCGCGGCGGTCCGCTCGACTCGGCTGAAGGCGAGCTGTCCCGGAGCGGCGCGGCGCGCCCCCGTCTGCGCCAGGCGGGCGCGGCCTACCGCACCTGGATCAAAAACTCGTCGGTGGCCCCGCTCAGCTTGTCGCGGACTCGGACGCGCGCTTCCTTCACGCCCTCGTCCACGTGGACCTTCAGCCGCTGACGGGTGCTGTCGAGAAACTCGACCTTCGCATTCTCCACGTCCCACTCCGGCTCGAAGACGAAGATGCGCTCTCCCGCCGGATTGAAGGCGTAGACTTCGAGCTCGATCTCCCGGGCACTCCCGGTCAGTGCAACGCCGTCGGCCTCTCTGCCTCCTTCGAAGGTGATGGCGAGACGCACGGGCGGCTTCGGCTTCTCACCGCGGCGCACCTCGACCATGTCCTTCTTCCCGGTGCGTGCTTCGAAAACGTAGACCCGGCATCGGTCCACACCCGGCCGCAGCCGGAAGGTGATGCGCGGCGACTTCGGCGGCGAGACGGTCCCGCAGGAGGTCGACCAGAAGACCTTGGCGTCCTCGATGGGCACCAAGAGGTCGCCGCCCTCGGGGCGGGCATAGGCGACAGCCTCGAGCGCGACCGAATCCTCGCCGGGCTCGGTGGTCACCTCGTCGGGCTTGGTCTTGCCGTGGAAGATCTCGATCTTCTCGACCGGTCCGAACTTGGGCTTCTTCGGCTCCTCGGCCGGAGGCGGGGTGGGGCGCTCGGCCGTCGCCTTGGGGCGCCGGGGCGTCGCCCGCCGCCCATCGAAATGCCAGAAGGCATAGACGATCCCCTGGTGCTCGGTTCCGTCGATGGGTTCGAGCTTGAAGTAGTCCGAGAACACCTTCATGCGGATCTGCGCCTTCGAGCGGCGCACTGTCGAGCCGACCGGCCAGCTCTCCTCGGCGAACCACAGGTTCAGGGGGCGTTTGGGCCATTCTGCGAGGTTGTACTCACAGGGGTTGCACCGGCTCTGCGAGAGCAGCTTCCCCGTCTTCACGTCGAGCACCTGCGTCACACTGGAGACGCTCACCTTCCCCCGGTTGAGGTCCTCGACTGCGCCGGTGATCTTCCGCACCGTGAGCACCATGTCGGGCTCGCCGCGCTCCACCGCTTCGCGGATGCGCGCCTCGTAGGCTGACGGCGTGAAGGGCGTGTCGGCGAGCGCCGTTGCAGGCAGGACGAGCAGCCAGAGAAACCCCAAGAGGGACGTGCGATCCACTCTGCGAGCCATCGTGCGCAGCCTCCGAGATCGAGAAACGCTTCGCATCGGCGAGGATGGACGCGCCTGTGCCCGTCCTTCTTCACCTCGTCACTTCTTCCGCTTGTTGCGTCGGCGCGCCTTCTGACGCGCCTTTCGTTCTTGCTTGCGCTTGTTCTTGCGGCGACGCCGCTCCTCGGCTGAGAGCTCCCTCGGCGCGTTCTGCTGCTGATAACCGAAGAGGCGCGCACGATCGAGCTGCGCCTGCGTCATCATCGGTGGCGTCACGCCAGCAGAGCCGCCTCCGGCCAGCGCGGCCGCAGGTGCCCCCGGCACCCCCGGGCCAGATCCCCCAAGCCCGCCGAAGAGCTCCGCCAGCTCCGCTCCCTGTCCCTTCAGGTTCTTCAGCATCGCCAGGTTGCGCATTCCCGGCAGCCGGGAGAGCAGCCCCATGCCGCCCTGCGGGCCCAGCTTCGCGAAGAGGTCTCGCATGCCCCGGAAGCGGGCGATGAGACCCGAGACGTCCTCCACCTTCGTCCCCGAACCTCGTGCGACCCGCTCGATGCGCGAGCGGTCGAGAATCTCCGGGTTCGCCCGCTCTGCACGGGTCATCGACGAGACCATCGCCCGCACCCGCACCAGCTCGCGGTCGTCGATGTGGAAGCCCTCCGGAAGCTCGCCGAAGATGGGGAACTTCTCCAGAAGATCGGTGAGCGACCCCATCTTCTGGATGGTCTCGATCTGCCGGACGAAGTCGTCGAGATCGAAATTGCCCGAGAGAATCTTCTCGGCATCCTTCTCCGCGGTTTCCTCGTCGACGACCTCCTCGAAGTCCTGCATCAGGCCGACGATGTCGCCGAAGCCGAGGATGCGGCTGGCCAGGCCCTCGGGACGGAACTCCTCCAGCTTGTCGAGATCCTCCCCGATGCCGAGGAACTTGATCGGCTTGCCCGTCACCTCCTTGATGGACAGCGCCGCGCCGCCGCGGGCGTCGCCATCCAGCTTCGTCATCACGAAGCCGGTGAGATCGAGGCGCCGATCGAACTCAGCGGCCGTGCGCACCGCGTCCTGGCCGATCATCGCGTCGACCACGAGCAGGATGTTCTCCGGCGACGTGCCGGCCTTTACCTGCTCGAGCTCCTGCATCATCTCCTCGTCGATGGCGAGGCGTCCTGCGGTGTCGAAGATGACGACGTCCCGACCGCTCTTCTTCGCCTCTGCGACCGCATCGCGGCACAGCTGTGGGGGCGGCACCTCGGGCTCGTGGAAGACCGGCACCTCGAGCCTGCGGCCCAGGGTTTGGAGCTGCTCCACCGCCGCCGGGCGGTACACGTCCGCGGCCACCAGCAGTGGCTTTTTGCCCTCCTTTTGTAGCCTGCGGGCCAGCTTCGCGGTGGTCGTCGTCTTTCCCGAGCCCTGCAGGCCGACCATCATGATCTTGGTCGGCTCCTTCCCGCGGGCGAAGGTGAGCCCCGCCTCCACCGGACCCATCAGCTCCTCGAGCTCGTCGTGACAGATCTTGATGAAGTGGTCGCTCGGCGAGACGCGCAGGTCCTTCTTCTTCTTGGTGCGCAGTTGCACCACCTCGCCGATGGCCTTCTCCTTCACCCGGTTGACGAAGGCCTTGGCGACCTTGAAGTCGACGTCGGCCTCCAGGAGCGCCACCCGGATGTCCCGGACGGCCTCGGCGATGTTCTCCTCGGTGATCTCGGTCTTGCCTGCCAGGCGGTTGCGGGCCGCCTTGAATCCTCTGGAGACGGTATCGAGCACGTGCGTCCTCTCTGGGGAACGTAGGGTGGGGCTTCGTTTACCACGTCGGAGGCGGCTTCGCACCGGTCGCGCAGCTGGGTGCGTAAGCGAGTTCGCACCCGGCCCCGGCGCTGGGCGCCCTCCTTCGCGCCCCAGCGCCCACCACAGCGAAGAACCGCCAAGGATCCCGCTTGCTTCCGCCTTGCCTCTCTGGCACCGCCTGTGCATCCGTGGGCGCCGGCATGGCAAGACAGCTCATCGTGAACGCGGACGACTTTGGGCTGACGCCTGGCGTCAGCCGAGGCATCGCCCAGGCCTATGACCGGGGGATCGTCAGCTCCGCCTCCCTCGTGGCCAACGGGCTCGGCTTCGAGGCGGCGCTGCGCATCGCCCGCGCGCGCCCTACCCTCGGGGTGGGGCTGCACCTCAACCTGACCGAAGGCCGTCCCGTGGCCGGGGCCGACCGGGTTCCGACCCTCGTGGACGGCGACGGCTCGTTTCTCGGCTACAAGACCCTGACCCTGCGCCTGCTCTCGGGCCGGGTGTCGAAGGACGAGCTGCGGCGGGAGATCGGTGCCCAGATCGAACGGCTCGAGCGGGGCGGTCTCCGCCCCACCCACCTCGACGGACACCGACACGTGCACCTCATCCCGGTGCTCTTCGACGTCGTCGCCGAGGTGGCCCAGGCCGCGGGCATCGCGTGGGTGCGCTGCCCCGCCGCCCTCGGGGACCGTACTCGCCCCTCGTCGGTGAAGGCCGCGCGAGCACTAGGGCTCGCCGGCTTCGCCCGGCTGCAGGTCGCGCGGCTCGAGCGCTACGGACTGAAGACCGCCGACTGCTTCCTCGGTGCCATGCGCGGTGGAGGGCTCGAGGATCTCCACGAGGCGGCCAGCCGCCTGCCGGAGCTGCCCCACGGGCTCACTGAATGGATGGTGCACCCGGGGGAGATCGACTCGGAGCTGCTCTTCCTCGACGACTACGTGTGGCAGCGACAGGAGGAGCAGCGGTGGCTCTGCTCCCCCGAAGCGGCCGAGGCCGTGGAGGCAGCGGGCGTCGAGTTGGTGGATTTCACCGGCGCGCCGAAGTACCCCGCTGCCTCGGCGGCCTCCTAACGCCGGCGCGGCTGCGCCCGCTACGGCGGCCCGTGCCCCCGGTGCGGCGGGCGTTCCGGGGCCGCCAGCCGCCAAGCCCGGCGCCGCCTCGCCGCGGCGGGCTTGGCTTGTCGCCGCCCCGGCCCGGACGTTACGCTGCGCCCCAGCCATGGCCGACGTCCTTCACTCGGCAGCACGGCGGCCAGAGGCCGCCGATCTCACGCTCTCGGTGGTGGTACCCGTCCATGACGAAGCGGCCGCCCTCCCGGCCCTCTGGGCGCGGCTCCACCGGGTGCTCGAGGCCCTCGCGGGGACTGGACGCAGCGCCGAGGTGGTCTTCGTCAACGACGGCAGCACCGACGACAGCCTGAAGGTGCTGCAGGCGCTGCCTACCCACGGCATCCGGGTGCGCATCGTCGACCTCGTGCGCAACTTCGGGCAGCAGGCGGCCATCTGGGCCGGCCTCTCCCATGCGCAGGGCGCTGCGGTGGTGGTCATGGACGCGGATCTGCAGGACCCCCCAGAGCTGCTCGAAACCATGCTCGAGCGCTGGGAGCAGGGCTTCGAGGTCGTCTTCGGCGTGCGCCGGAGCCGGCGTGAGGACGCCTGGTTCAAGCGCAGCAGCGCGCGGCTCTTCTACCGGCTGATGGCTGCGCTCGGCGGGGAGACGGCGGGCTGGGACACGGGCGACTTCGCGCTGATGGACCGCCGGGTGGTGGAGGCGATGCGGGGGCAGCGGCGGCCGCGGCCCTTCCTCCGCGGGATGCTCGCGACGGCGGGATTCCGGCACACCGGTGTCGCCTACGATCGCGACGCGCGCGTCGCCGGCCGGACGAAGTATTCCCTGCGAAAGATGGTCTCCCTCGCCCTCGACGGCCTGACCGTTCTCGGCTTCGCCCCGCTGCGCCTTGGCCTCCTGCTCGGCGCCGGGGCCACGCTGGTGGGGAGCGGCGGGCTCCTCCTCGCGGCGGAGCGCCTCCCGTGGCTCGTGGTGACGACCGGCGGCGTCAACCTCTTCTTCCTCGGCCTCCTCGGGGAGTACCTGGGCCGCACCTACGAGGCGGTGAGCGCACGCCCGCTGTATCTGGTTCGTGACGTCGTCGAGCGAGGAGGGGGCGAGGGGTGAGCCGTTCGGTCCTGGTCGTCGAGGACGAGGAGAGCCTGCGGCACGTGCTCACCGTGATCCTCGAAGAGCACGGCTACGGCGTCCGCGCGGTCGAGGATGGGGAGGCGGCGCTCGCCGAACTCGAGCGGCGTGAGTACGACTTCCTCATCACCGACGTGCGCATGCCGGGGCTGGGGGGCCTAGAACTGCTCGCCCATGTGCGGAAGATGCACCCCGAGCTGACGGTGATCGTCATGAGCGCCTACGGCTCCCACGAGAGCGCCATCGAAGCGATGAAGCAGGGCGCCTACGACTACATCTCCAAGCCCTTCCGGCCCGACGAGGTGGTCCTCGTACTCCGAAAGGCAGAGGAGCGGGAGGAGCTGAGGCGGGAGAACGAGCGGCTGAAGCGGGAGCTGCGCGAGCGGACGGGTGGGGGCCTCGAAGGCATCGTCGGAGACTCCCCGCGGATGCGGGCCGTGCTCGAAAAGGTGCGGCGCGTGGCCGCCTACAAGACCACGGTGCTCCTGCACGGGGAGAGTGGGACGGGCAAGGAGCTGGTCGCGCGGGCCATCCATGAGCTCTCGCCGCGGGCGGCGGGGCCCTTCGTGCCCGTCAACTGTGGCGCCATCCCCGAGACCCTCATGGAGTCGGAGCTCTTTGGCCACGTGAAGGGGGCGTTCACCGGTGCGGACCGGGCGCGTCCCGGCTTGATCCGGGAGGCCCAGGGCGGCACGCTCTTCCTCGACGAAATCGGCGAGCTGCCCTCACGCATGCAGGTGAAGCTCCTCCGCTTCCTCCAGGAGGACGAGATTCGGCGCGTGGGCGACAGCCGTACCGAGACGGTCGACGTGCGGGTGGTGGCGGCGACGGCGCGGGACCTGCAGGACG
>CAYYHA010000114.1:0-12054 GCA_964471535.1 uncultured Myxococcia bacterium
TGCGGGGGGAGGATTTGAACCTCCGACCTTCGGGTTATGAGCCCGACGAGCTACCTGGCTGCTCCACCCCGCGGCATCGCTATTCATCCGCCGTGACGGGCCTCGCAGGCGAGGTGCCACTGGCTCGCGGCGACTTAGTACGCAGCGACCCGACCGGTGTCAACACGCGCAGCGGATGCTAGGGTGCGCCCGCCATGCACCGACCACAGTGCCCTGTCCGCCCGTCTCCGTCCGGCTTCCTCCTGGGGGCCGCCCTCTGTCTCGTCCTCCTCCATGCCGGGTGTCGCGGCTGCGAAGCTCGCGACAGCGACGACGGGGGTGTCCGCGACGGCGGGAGCTTCACCGACGGCGGAGGCGCCGATGCCGGGACCGATGCTGGCCTCGATGGAGGGCAGGACGCCGGGCCGGATGCGGGCGCCGACGGGGGCGGGGACGGCGGGAGCACGGGCGCGGTCGAGACCGTGACGTGCGGTGAGCCGGTGGGCGGCACCGCTCGCTGCGAGGTGACGCAGACCGGTGCGGGCAGCGCGGTGGCCCTGCGGGGACGAATCCTGGGCCCGAGTACCGTGTGGACCGACGGCACCCTCCTCTACGAGGTCGCCACCGGACGCATCCTCTGCACCGGCTGCGGCTGCCAGGACGCCCCCGAGTATGCGCAGGCTACCGTGCTCGAATGTGCCGACGCGGTCGTCTCGCCCGGGCTCATCAACACCCACGATCACACGACCTTTTCCGTCGGACGTCCCGTCCCCCATGGGACCGAGCGCTTCGAGCACCGGCACGATTGGCGGCGTGGCCTGCGCGGCCACACGCGCCTCTCGCCCACCGGCAGCGACAGCTCGCGCGAGGGCGTGCTCTGGGGAGAGCTGCGCATGCTCCTCGGAGGCGCCACCAGCATCAACGGCAGCACCTCCCAGACCAACGCCTCGGGCCTCTTGCGCAATCTCGATTCCTCCGACACCGAGGGGCTCGTGGGCGTGGACGTGGACTACCGCACCTTTCCCCTGGGGGATTCGGGTGGGACGCTGCGGGCCAGCGGCTGTGACTACCCCCACATCGATCCCGAGTCTCGCCTCTCGAATCCGATCTACTGCCCGCACATCGCCGAAGGCATCGATGTAGAAGCCAACAATGAGTTCCACTGTCTCTCCACGCCCGACGGCGCAGACCTCGTGGAGAGCAACACGTCCATCGTGCACGGCATCGGCCTGACCGCCGTGGACATGGCGACGGTGGCGGCCGACGGCGCGAAGCTCATCTGGTCGCCGCGCTCCAACATCGACCTCTATGGCGTCACGGCCCAGGTGGTGGCGCTCCGCAACCTCGGAGTGCTCATTGCCCTGGGCACCGATTGGTCGACCAGCGGCTCCATGAACATGCTGCGGGAGCTGAGGTGCGCCGATTCGCTCAACCGCATCCACTTCGGTGGCTTCTTCTCCGACTACGACCTGTGGATGATGGCCACCTGGAATGCGGCGGTGGCCATGGGGGCCGAGGATCAGATCGGCGGGCTGCTTCCTGGCTATTTCGCCGATGTCGCGGTCTTCGAGAGCCACGGGCGCGGCCCCCACCGCGCCGTGATCGAGGCCGAGATAGAAGACGTGGTGCTGGTGCTCCGGGGCGGACAGCCGCTCTATGGCGATGCGCCCCTCGTGGAGGGGCTGGTGCCGCCCGGCGAGATCGGGCAGTGCGAGACCGCCGATGTCTGTGGCCGAACGCGCCGGCTGTGTCTCGAGCGCGACGCCGGCCTGACCCTCTCGCAGCTCACTGCCGCAGTGGGGACCGACGCCTATGGCCTCTTCTTCTGCGGAGGCGCGCCCCCGGACGAGCCCTCCTGTGAGCCGCTGCGGCCGGGCGAGTTCGAGGGCCCCACGCCCACCGATCGCGACGGCGACGGGGTTCCGGACGCCGAGGATCTCTGCCCCGATGTCTTCGACCCGGTGCGGCCCCTCGACGGCGCCTCGCAGGCCGATCACGACGGAGACGGGATCGGGGATGCGTGCGACCTCTGTCCGACCACGCCCGGAGAGACGTGCACCCCGCCGGACCCGAACGACGTGGATGGGGACGGCGTCCCCAACTTCGACGACGTCTGCCCCTACGACTACGACCCCGACCAGACCGACAGCGACCACGACGGCAAGGGGGATGCCTGCGACGCGTGCCCCAACGATTCCAACCCGGGCCCGGCGGCCTGTCCCGTTCGCGTGCAGGCGCTGCGGAACCCGGCCGACCCAGCGCACCCGCCGGAGGGCAGCCAGGTGCGGCTCTCGCAGCTCACGGTGACACGGGTCGGTGCGCGGGGCTTTTTCGCCCAGGACGCGGCCGCGCCGGCACCCGAGTACAGCGGCGTGTACGTCTTCACCCAGAGCGCCCCGACCGTCTCACCTGGAGACGTGGTGGATGTCGAAGGGACCTACCTGGAGTACTTCGACCTGAGCGAGGTCTCGAACGCGACCGTGACCGTCGTCCGTAGCGGCGATCCCGTGCCCGCCCCGGTGGTGGTGACGCCGGACGAGGTGCGGACCGGCGGAACGCGCGCCGAAGCCCTCGAGAGCGTGCTCATCCAGGTGCAGAACGTGAGCGTCACCCATGAGAACCCCGACGACGACGGCACGGCGATGCCGCCCGACTACGGTGAGTTCGAGGTGGGCGGAACGGCCGGGGTGCCCGATACGGGTCTTCGCGTGGACGACTTCCTCTACGACTACGCGCCCCTGGGCATCCGGACCCTGGGGACCTCCTTCCAGTCCCTGACCGGGCCGCTGTACTACAGCTTCGGGAACCACAAGCTGGTCCCCGGATCGGCAGAGGACATCGTGCTGCGCTAGACGGTGGGGCTGTCCATGGCGCACGTGGCCCCCGATCACGGGCCGGTGACGCGATCGAATCCCGTCACCTGGAGCTGTGGCACGCTCCCCACGCCCCCGAACAGGATCTCGAAGGTGCCTTGGTAGGTGTCCAGCACGTTGCCGTTTGCATCCCGGATCTCGAGGACGATGAGGGTGGGCGTGTTCGGCAAGAGGTAGGCGAGGTTTTTGTTCTGGAAGTAGTTCGGTGTCCAGCCGGCGTTCGGCTGGGGCGCCTGGGCCATGAAGACCTCACCGCGCGAGGAGATGCCGCCGTCGATCACGTAGAAGCGCGGGTTGGTATCGAGCGAGTCCGCGTCGAACGTAATCCAACCGAGGACGTTGGAGGCGGCATGACAGGTCCCAGTGGCCGGGTCATAGTAGAAGTCGAGCCAGGCGTATCCGTTGGCATCCGTGCCAAAGGGCGTCGGCATCAGGTCGCAAGGGCCGACGCCTACTTGGACCGATACGGTCGCCGTGGTGATACCTCCACGGCCGTCGTCCGCGGTGAACAGCGCCTGGTAGGTGCCCTCTTGGGCGTACTCGAAGCTCGCCTGTCCGTCGCAGGGGACGTTCATCGGCCCGCCGCCTGCGCCGAAGTCCAGGGTACAGCTCAGTGCATCGCCATCGGGATCGGTGGCCTGGAAGGTGTAGCTCACGTTGAGCGGGGGATCGCCGATGACCGGGTCGGCGACGAAGGTGGTGATCTGCGGCTTCCCGTTGACCTCGATGGTGAGCTGTGCCGTCGCCGTCGCTCCGTGGTCGTCGGTGGCGCTCAAGGTGACCACGTAGTGCCCGCCGTCGCCGTATTCGTGGGTGCGGCTCGTCTCGGCGAGACAGTCCGCGATGGCTTCCACGGGACTCCCGTCGCCGTAGTCCAAGCTGCAGTGCACCGGTTGGTTCTCAGGGTCGGTGATGCCCCAGGCGATCGTGACGAGGAGCGGGGCTGTGCCGGACAGCGGCCCGGAGGGGCCCAGGTCGATGGTGGGGGGCTGGTTCTCGCCACAGTGGATCGTGGTGGGGATCGACACGGTGCCCGCCTCGGGGTCGTTGCTGGCTACCGTCAGGGTCGCATCGAACTCCCCCTCGCTGTCGCAGGGGTAGGAGAGGGCAAAGGCCGCAGCCTCGCCCGGTGGAATACGGAAGCTCGAGGGCGCCACGGCCAGCGAACCGCTCCCCGAGATGGTTCCAACGAGATCCGACCCCAGCGTCGGATCGGCCGGCGTGTTCTGGATCGTCGCGGTGCCGGTGGCCGTCTCCCCGACGATGCCGGTCATCGCTACCGATTCGGGCGGAGCGAGGAAGGGGGAGACGATCTCTACGGCGGCCGGCTGGTCGTTTCCGTAGGGCTTGATGCTCCCGAGCGTACCTGCGGCCAGGCGGCCGAAGAGATCCCAGCGGCCGACCTCCCCCTTGGTGGGTGTCCAGAGCACGGCCGCTCCGCCCGTGAAGGGCGCTTCGTCGAGGAGCGTGAGTTCACCTTGACCCTGCGAGCCCCGGTACACCTGGGCGGTGCCCGTCTCCTGGGTCTCGGCACCGATCGCAATCTGGATGCGCCGCTGCTCTGGGATGCCCAGGTCGAAACGCGTGCCCCGAGTTGTCAGGGACGGGACCGGACTGGAGGCAAGGGTTCCTTCGATCTGGAAGAGTTCGGTGGAGAGCGTCGGGACGTCGAGCCCCAGCTTCTGTGCGATCTTCGCCAGCGCTCCACCGGTGAGTTCCGCCTTTAGGTGGCCGGCAGCTTGGTAGCCCAGGGACCAGCGGGGGCCGCGGTAGCCCCGATCGCTTGGGTCGAGGGGACGTTCGATGGACAGGTCGATTCCGCCAGAGGCTTCGACGTCGGCGAAGGCAGCCTCCACCAGGCTGAAGGAGAGCACGCCTCGGCCCAGGAGTACGTCCATGCGTGCATCGACCTTCGCATAGGGTCCCGCGCCCGCATGGAAGGCGTAGTTCCAATCGACGTCGGCGGCGAAGGGCGAGAAGCCCCGGTCGAGGTCCGCCTCACCGAGTACCTGCCACCCCTTCTCGTAGGCGATGCCTGCCGTTGCAGTGGCGATGGCGTGCCCCTCCGGGCCTCGAATTCGGAACGAGGGCCCCTCGAAACGGGCGTGGCCCTGGGCACCCGCCTCCGGCGTGAGCTTGAAGACGAAGGAGAGCACGGAAACCGGCAGCGCGGGGAGCTCCACGCTCGGAAGCTCGGCCGTGCAGAGCACCCGCGCCGCTGCCTCCGAGCTGAAGGTGAGGCGCCCGCTCTCACCGCGCACGCCGGCGCGCCCCTCGAGGGCGAGAGAGAAGTGGCGCACGGTCCAATCGGAGATGGAAAGCCGCGTGCGCAGCCGGAGGCCGAGCACCGTGCGCACGTGAGGGCCGCTGACCTCCACGCCGGTGCTGCCTCCGCTCTCGGTGCGGCAGTGAATGTCCGAGAGCGAGAGCGGGGTGCGCGTGGCCTCGGCGCTTCCCTCCAAGGAGAGGGGGGCATCCGGCGCGAGATGGGGCTCCCAGGAGAGGGTAGCGGTCTCCACATCGACCTCGAGCGCCTCGAAGACGTCCGTGAAGGGTACGTCCTCCACCTCTGCCACGACGGTGTCGGTCTCGACCGAGACGGTGCGGACCCGGGCCATCACGCCCGCTGCGTCACCCGTGAGGATGAGGTCCCCAGGCTGCAGTGCCTCGGTCTCAGTGCTCCGTTCGAGGACAACCTCGATGAGTGCGTCCGTAGCGGGATCACGGGTCGTGTCGAGGACACGCTGGCTGTCGAGGAGGACCGTCTCGGGGGCCACCTTCGCGAACAGGAGCGTCGCCCGCCCCTCGGCTCCGTCGTCGGCTAGGACGCGTAGAGTCGTAGAGCCTACCGCGTCCTGCTTTACCTTCACTATCGCTGCGCGCGGCCCCTCGGGGATCACCTCGGCAAAGGCGGGATCGGTGACTTCGAACGAGACACGGGCGTCGTCGATCGGTTCGCCCCAGACGTCGAGGACCTCTACCTCCACGCGCCGCGTCTGACCCGGCGCGGTGAAAACGAAGCTCTGATCGCCGACGAAGCGGATCCGACGGGCTTGGAGGCTCGGGTCGACCACGGTCACCTCGGTGCTCGCACTCGCCTCAGGGTCGGCGACTGAAGTGGCCCAGACCTCGTACACCCCCGGCTCGAAGGGGGCGAAGTAGCGCACCCCACCGTCGGTCGGCTCGAATTGCCCAGCATCCGCCTCCCAGGTGACGCCGGTCTCCTCCGTGCCCTCGACGCGGGCGGTCAGGACCGCACTCTCACCTACTTTCAGGGTGACCTGCTCCGGTGTGATTGCCACGCGGATCGGCTCCGGCGGCTTCTCCTCGTGCCCTGGCCCGCAGGCAGCGAGCGCAAGAGCTGCTGTGAACAGTGGGACCGAGGTCCAGGCCTGGTGCCATCGGACGCGGCGTAGCAGTACGCTCATCGTCGAACCCTCCCCGATGATCCGTCTTCCGCTGGCCTTCGATGTCTCGCGCAAGGCCGCACGCGGTCGCCTTCGTAGCTTCTTTTCCGCTACCTGAACCGCCCGCGACCCAGCAACAGAAAACGCTAGAGAGGCCAGGGCAACCCGTCAAGCCAAGCCCGCGAGACGACTGTCCGGTCGAGGTCAGGGCCCTGCGACATCGACGCCCCCTCCCGCTAGCGTCGGCGCCGCCGCGGCGTCTTGATCACGTGGATGCGCCGGCACACCTCGTCGAAGCCGAGGCGCGCGTACATCTTCAGCGCTGCGGTGTTGCTCTCTTCCACCGTCAGCTGCACCTTCAGGTGCCCGCGGTCACGCAAGTACTCGAGCGCCGAGATCAGCAGCGCCGTCCCGATGCCCGCGCCGGCGACCTCGGGGAGCACGGCGATCTCCTCGATGAAGCCGCCGTGGCTGGTCTCTCGCAGGAAGAGGTAGCCCACCCGCTCTCCCTTCACGCGGGCGAAGCGCACGTGCTCCGGCCGGAAGCCATCGGGCTTGTTGTCCTCGAGGGTGTCGGCGTCCACCGGGGCGAAGCCGCGCCGTCCCTCGAAGCAGCGGTTGTAGAGGCGTGCCCAATCGGCCCACGCCGTGGGGCCGAGGAAGCGCTCGATGCGCGCGTCGCTGTCGCTTTCCGGCAGGCGCGTCCCTGGAAGCTCCCGCTCCATCAAGAGCATCACGCGATCCTTCTTGAAACCGAGGCTGCGGGCAAAGGGCCAGGCCGCGGCACAGCGGTCGTCCGCGACCGACGTGAGGTACCAATCGGGGTCCTCGGGCGGGTCGCCCGCCGTCGCATGGAAGAGCTCGGTGCCCACCCCCTTGCGCCGCCACTTTGGGTGCACCACGACCTGCACGGCCCGGAAGCGACCCCCGTCGGGGCGCGGCGGATCGAAGCGGTACCCGAAGCCGACCAGGTCTCCGTCGCGCGCTTCGGCCACGCGAAAGTAGGACTCGGGATCGGCGTGCGGGTCGGAGCAGACGTAACGCCAGCGCGCCGCGTCGAGCAGCGGCGCACCCGCGTCCAGCCGATGGATCTCCTCGGCGAGAAGGGTGAGAGGACCGAAGTCTTCGGCCGTGTAGGTGCGTACCGACCAGGACTTGCGTCGACCCTGTGCCTCGCTCCCCACGGCAAGAAACGATGGCACGAGAGGCCCCGTCGAAACAAGCGTGGTATGACCCTCCCATGGCCGCTTCGCAGGACGCTGCGCCCCTCGTTCGCCGTCTTCGCGAGGAACCGAGGTGGCTGCAGAGGCTTGCCGCTGTGGTGGTGGAGTCGTTGCTCGAAGTCCCGGTGGGCGAGGCAATCGCTCCTGGGCCCAGCGCCCGCCGGGCCGCCGACGCGCTGCGGGCCGCGGCGCGCGACCCGGGGCTCGAGGCGGTGCTGGCCCGGCGCCTCGCCGAGGCAAAGGAACAGATCCTCGCCCGCGCACCGGAGGCGCCGCCCGCCGAGTACCTTCCCCCGGCGCTCATCGAGGCCTGGGCGGAGGCGGCCGCCCGGCCCTATCCCCTCGACCCGGCGCTCCTCCATCGGGTGCTCGACCACGAGGCGGTGCGTCGGCTGATTCGAACCGTCCTCCTCGACGCGCTCGACGGCTTCGTCACCCGCGTGCTGGACCTCTTGCCCGGTGGGCGGATGCTCTCCGGCCTCGCGGGCCGGGCGCGCGGCATCGTCGGCGGCATGGTGGGAGGTGGGACGCCCGGGAGTGGGGCGGGGGCAGGGGGATCGATGCAGCAGATCCTCGAGGCGCGTGCGCGGGACTTCGTGGACGGCGCACTTGGCCGCGCCGTGCACCTCGTGGTCGATTTCCTCAGCGACCCGGCGCACGCAGAGATGATGGGCCGCTGGCGACGGGACGTGGTGCGCAGCCTGGCCGAGCAACCGACGCGGGCCCTGCTGGGGGTGCTCGAGGGGGTCGATACGGGCGCCGTAGCCGGCGACCTCGTGCGCAGCCTGCGGGCCTTGGCGGCGTGGGAGGGCCTCGATGGCGCACTCGAGGGACACTTGGAAGCGCTCGCCGCGGCGTACGACGGGGAAAGCGTCCGTGGCCTCGCGGAGGGCACCGACATCGAGGGGGCGCTGCGGCCGCTCGTCGAGGCGTTGCTCGCCGAGCAGATGGCCACCGTGGTACGGGCGCAGCGCTTCGCGGACTGGGTGCAGGCCTGGGTGCAAGGGGAGGCGCCGCAGGAAGGCGGGCCCCCTTGAGATCGGAGGCGGACGCTTCGTCCGCCGCAGCGCCCCGCGATGGTGCGGCGCTCGATGCGCCTCGGCCGACCGGCGTTCCGCCGCCTCACGGATCGAAGTGGCGCAGGAGCGCGGCGATGCGGCCCTGCACGTGGACGCGGTCGAGGGGCCACGGGCTGGCTCCAGGAACGGGGGGATGCACTGCGCCGGGAGCCGGTTTGCGGCGCATGGGGCCGAAGGTCGCCCGCCCCTCCGGGTCGACCACCACGACCGGCCCCGCCGCGTCTCGGTCCAGGCCTCGGCCGCCGGTGCCGAGGGGGTGCACCACGAGGAGATCGCCGTCGAGGAGGTGGGCGGCGGCGAAGGCGTCGCCTCGGATGCACAGGGCGAACGCGGTCGGGTCCGCGAGGGGAGCGGGGACCGGGATGCGCTGCCGTGAAGGAGGCGGCGGGCGAATGGCTTCGCCGTGGGTCAAGAGCCCGGTCAGCGGCACCACCGCGCCCGCTGCACCGGTGGTGCCACCGGCGAGCCTAAGCCCGTGGGCGCCGCCGTCCCGGAGGAGCCAGCCCTTTCGGACGAGGGCGTCGAGGTGCTGCTGAACCGTGGAGGCCGAGCGCTCGAGGCGGCGGGCGAGCTCCCGCACCGACGGCATCCGCCCGTGCTGCTCCGCGAAGGCGCGGAGGGTGTCGAGCACCTCGAGCTGTCGCGCCGAGAGGGGCCTCACGGCGGGGCACCTTGCCCGAGTCGTCGCGGCGCCACAAGCGGGGGATTCCCTGCTCGGCGAGGTCCCGGCCCATCCGGGAGGGGAGTGTCCACCGCAGCCGCGAACACGGTGGTGTTGGGCTCGAGGTCGGTCCGGTCCGGCGGGTCCGGCCCTGCGATGCCGTGCGGAGGGGCTCGGTCGTCCCGGCCGGGGGCCGTGTCAGGGGGCTGTGGCATGATGCGCCCATGGCACTTCGGTTGGAGGCCCACACGGGGTATCTGGAGCTCGTGACCGACTTCTTCACCGAGCGCACGGGGCGCGGCCTCCTCCTCGCACCTGCCGAGGTGGCACTCGTCGAGTCGTGGCAGGCGCGCGGCATCCCCGTCGAGGTGGTGTGCCGAGCCATCGCGGTGGCCGCCGACGCCTACGAAGCGGCCCATCCCGGAGCACGGGCGCCGAAGCGGCTGGGCTACTATGCGGGCTCCGTGGAGGACGCCTTCCGTGCGGCACGGGAGAAGGCGGTGGGCGCGCGGCGGCCGGCCGATGCGGCGGGAGGCGAGGAGGGGGCGCGATGAGACGATGGACGACGCCACCCGCCTGGGAGGTACGAGCGTGAGCGCGTCGACGAGGCCACCTGTGCCGGAGGCCGCGCCGTGAGTGCGGCGGCGGGTGCGGTACTTACCGCCGATGGACGGGTCCGCATCGAGCGGGCGCGGGGGCCCTTCGCCCACGCCTCACCGGTCACGCCCCCGGAGGCGTGTGAGGCCTGTGGCGGGCAGGGGCGTGTGGTGGTCACGCGCGATGGAGTCGACTTCGTACGACAATGCGCGTGCCGGACGCTGGCGCATCGATGCGAACTCTTCAACGCGGCGCGCATCCCCCGTATCCTCGCCGATCGCACCCTCGACCCCAGCCGGGCTCCCGCCTCGGGGCAGGGCGTCTTCGCACCCAACCATCCCTCGCAGGCAGAGGCGGTCCAACGGGTGCGTCGTTTCCTTTCCGAGTTCGGTGGCGCCGAGGGCGACGCGTCGGGCCGCGGCTTCCTGCTCATGGGCAAGCCCGGTGTGGGCAAGAGCCACCTCCTCGTCGCTGCGGTGCGCGAGCTCACCCTCGAGCGCGGGGTGCCCTGCCGCTACGTGGAGTTCTTCCACCTGCTCTCGGAGCTGCGGGACGGGTATTCGCAGGGGCGCAGCGAACAGGAGATCATCGGACCGCTGTGCGAGGTCGAGGTCCTGGCGGTGGACGAGCTGGGGAAGGGGCGCGGGACCGACTGGGAGATGTACGTGCTCGACGAGGTGATAAGCCGCCGCTACAACGCGGGGAAGAGCACCCTCTTCGCCACCAACTACACCACCGATCGGGACACCACCTTGCAGGCGAAGGTGGCGGGGGTGACCGGATACGTGAGCACCCGGGACCGCCGTTTCATCGATCAGATGACGCAGGAGACCCTCGAGGAGCGGGTGGGGGTGCGCATCTACAGCCGCCTGTGCGACATGTGCGAGTTCATCTTCGTCGACGGAGAGGACTACCGGCGGCGCCACCGGGAGCGCGCGTCGGGGTGAGCGCCGCCGATACCGGGCCGGTGGGTGCCGGCACCGTGACCTGCGCGCGAGCGAGAGTCCGGCCGACCGGTGCAGGGCTTGGGGCCTGACTGCGGGCCTCGGGCCCTGACGGGTCAGGCGGGCGAGCGTGGGGTCGGGGCGACGGGATGGAGAGTTCGCTGGGGGCAGCCGAGGGGGAGATCCGAACGGAGACGGCGCGCTGCGGCGCGAACGCGCGCGGCGCCGTCCGGTGCGCAGCGGGACCGGGGGCGGGCGCCGACCTTGTGATACGGTGGGGCCGCCGACGATGGGACGCGTGCTCTACCAGAAGTCCTGCGGGGTCGTCCCCGTGCACCGCGATGGCGAGGGAACCTTGCGCTTCCTCCTGCTCAACAGCGGGCTTGTGAGGAACCCCCGGGCGACCTGGGAGTTTCCAAAGGGATCGGTCGAGGCGGGGGAGCGGGAGGTGGAGACGGCGCTGCGCGAGTTTCGCGAGGAAACGGGGATGCCCGAGGTGCGCCTCGTCGACGGCTTTCGGGCCCTCGACAGCTACGTCTTCCACCGGGAGGGCACGCGGATCGTCAAGCGGGTGGTCTACTTCCTCGGGCTGGTGGCCGACCCCGCCTCCATGAAGACCGAACCGGACGGGCGGGAGCACGTGCTCGACGCCGAAGGGCGCTGGTACCAGTGGCTGCCCTACGAGGAGGCGCGCGCGCGTCTCTTCCACAGCGGGCAGCGGCGGGTGCTCGCCGCTGCTCGGGCCCACCTCTTGGCGTTGGATCTGGCAGCGTAAGGCGCTGCCCGGGGGCGGGCCGGGAAGGCGCGCCGCAGCGCGTTCGAGCGGCCGAGGGAGCGACGAGGCCATGGAGTGGATCGAGACCTGGATTTCCGAGAAACGCCGCACCGGCCCGGCGGTGGAGCCACCGCTCGCCGAGGTGCGCCCGAGCACGCGCTCCTTCGAGCACTACGTGGTCACCGGTCGGCAGCACCTGTCGGTGGTGGCGGACCTCCGGCGGCGCGATCCCTGGGGCCGGCTCGATGCCGGCGCCGATCGCGACCTCCTCGCACTCGCCCGCCGGCTCGACGACGCGGAGGTGGATGCGGTCTCCGTTTCGACGGGAGCGAGGTGGGGGACCGACCTCTCCGACCTGCGGCGCATCGCCGAGGCCTGTGAGAGCCTGCCGCTGCTCCACCGGGAGCCGCTCGTCACGGTGGACGAGGTCTATGCATCGCGCCTGGCGGGCGCCGATGCCGTCTGGGTGGTACCGCGCTACCTCGAAGGGGGCACGCTCCCCGCTCTGGTGGAGGC
>CAYYHA010000115.1:0-12026 GCA_964471535.1 uncultured Myxococcia bacterium
CCCCCGCGGGGCTCTCGGGGCGGGAGGCTCCAGGGCGCCGCTGCCGCGCCTTGCGCTCGAGGATGATCCGCTCGAGCACCCGCGGCAGCGCCGAGGCGAGCACGAGGAGGTCGCTCGCCGCCTCGGCCTCGATCTTTTGCCGGCCGTTGTCCGCGTAGACGATGAGCGCCGGCCGCTCCCGCACGTAGACGGGGATCACCAGCACCGAGGTGGGCCGCTGCCGCCCGAGGTCCGAGACGATGAGCGCGTCGAGCTCGGTGTCGGGCACCGGGCCCAGCATGTGCGCGCCGGTCTCGAGGACCCGCCGGAAGAGGCTCTGCCAGGCGGTGGAGATCCGGATGCGCCGGATGGCGGCGCGATCGGTGGCCCGATCGCGGCCGAGGGCGTCGTGCCCGGTCAGGTGCCCCTCCCGCAGCGCGAAGACGCCCACGTACTCGAAGCGGCTGCGGCCGAAGCGAAGCAGCAGGTCGATGGCCTCGTCGCGCTCCCGGGCGGCGAAAAGTCGCTCCCGCGCCGCCGCCACTTCCCGCTGCGGGCCCTCCTCCCCCGACGGCGCCCCGCCGAGGCGCTCGAGGAGCCGTCCGAGGCGCTCCGAGAGGGGCAGGCCATAGTGGCGCGCCATGGCACTGCGAAGGCGCAGCTCGGAGGCGACGTGGAAGCGAAGGGGCCGACCGATGAACGCCTCGAGCGCCCGGCGATCCTGCTCTGCCAACGGGCCCATCGTCGCCACCGCGACCGCGTCGTGGCCCGCCGCGAAGGGCACGGCGCCGTAGCGGGCCACGAGGTCGCGGGGGAGCATGGCGAGCGCCTCGGGATCCGCCCAGGTGAGACGGCTTGGCGACACCACGGGCATCCCTGCCGCCTCTCCCAGGGCACGGGAGACCACCGCCTCGGGCAGGCCTGCCTCGAGGAGCGCCGTGTCGAGGGTCCCGCCGGCGGTGCGGTGCAGCTCGAGGCCCAGGGCCAGGTCCTCGTCGCTCAAGCCCTGTGCCCGCAGCGCATCGATGAGCGGACCCGCCTTCATCCGGCCCCCCGGCGACCCGCCTGCCAGGACACCGCGTTGCCTTGCCGCCTCTCACACGGCTCCCGGGGGCCCAGGTGCGGATCCTGCGGCCCGTCCGCACGCCGCCGGCGTGCCCCGCCGTGCCTAGAAGGGGATGTCGTCGTCCGCTCCGCCCTCATCGAACCCTGGCGGAGGCGGTCCGAAGTCGTCGGGCCCGCCGGCGACCTCCGCGGGCCCTCCGCCCCCGCGTGTGTCGAGGAACTGCACGTTCTGGGCGACGATCTCGGTGGTGTAGCGCTTGTTGCCGTCCCGATCCGTCCACTCCCGGGTCTGCAGGCGCCCTTCCACGTAGACGGTGCGGCCCTTCGCCAGGTACTGCCCGCACAGCTCGCCCTGTCGGCCCCAGACCACCACCCGGTGCCACTCGGTGCGCTCCTGCCTCTGACCCGATTTGTCCTTCCACTGCTCGTTGGTGGCGACGGTGAAGTTGCACACCGCCTGCCCCCCCGAGGTGTAGCGGACCTCCGGGTCCCTTCCCAGGTTTCCAATGATGATCGCCTTGTTCACGCTTCCGGCCATGCCCTCGTGCCTCGCTGTGCTCTCCGTGTCCTCGGGACCGCCCCGGCGTCCCATACCCGCTGCCCATACCCACTGCTCGCGCCTCTGGCCGCCGCGGCAGGGTGACCGGCCCGCGCCCGAGGCAAGAGCCCATACCACGTAGCACACCCCCCTGACGAGGCCACCCCGCAGCTTGGGCCGGCGCGCCGCAGCTCGTGTGGCCCGAGCGGCGGCTTGGCATGCGGCCATGCGCGTGAGCCGCCCTCGGCCCTTGAGCCCGCAGCCGGGGCCTGCACCTTGGAGCGGCGAAAACCAGCGTGTTAGCGTGGGCCGGGCATGGCGAAATCGATGGCGGACAAGTATCGGCTCATCCTGAAGGCCGATCCCGGATCGATGGTCTTCGTCGAGCTCGCCAAGGCCCTCATCGACGCGGGCGAGTACGAGGAGGCGGTCGAGGTGGTAGCCCGCGGCTGCGACCACCACCCCGACAGCATCGTCGGGCAGGTGCTCTGGGGCCGCGCCCTCATCGCCCTCGGGCGCCCCGACGAGGCGATGGACCACTTCGACGCCGCCATCGAGATCGACCCCGACAACCCCTACGCCTACAACCTCATCGGCGAGGTCCTGCTAAGCCACCAGCTCTACCGCTCGGCGCTCCCCATCTTGAGGCGGGCCGTGAGCCTGCAGCCCGGCGATCGCCGGGTGCGCCAGTGGCTCGAGCGGGCCGAAGCGGCGGTGGCCGAGGATGGCGCCGAGGCGACGCCGGCAAAGGTCGCCACCGATCCCACCATCGCCACCGAGGCCTACCGCCGCGGCGAGGCGGCAGGGAGCGAGGACGAGGCGGCCGTCTTCGAGTCGGCCTTCGACCGCATCGCCGCCGCCTCCTCCACGCCGGAACCCGACGGGAGCGAGATGCCCACCGAGGTCTCGGTGGCCGCCCTCGGCACCGCCGACGTCTCCACCACGCCCGACCGCCCGCGGGCGGTGGCGCCGGCGCCGGAGCACCCGAGCGCGGCCCTCGACGGCGCCGACCTCCCGGAACTGGCGCCGCACGCCGCGGACACGGCGGCCACCGACCCCGGCACCGACCCCTTCGACGAGACGGTGGAGACGCCCTTGCCGCCCCCGACGGCGGGCGGGCGGGAGGCCGAGAGCGCCGGCGATCCCGTCCCCGACGATCCCTTCGCCCAGGTCGGAGGCGGAGCGCCCGTGGACGACGAGGTGCTGCCCGGGATGACCCGCACCTTCGAGCAGCTCGCCGAGGAGGCCGAATCCGGGGAGCTGCCCGACGCACCCTGGGACGAGGCGGGGGAGCCCGCTTCGGACGAAGGGGCGAGGTCGCCGCGCATCGTCCCCGGCGGGCCGGGCCTCAACGACCCCACCCTCTTCTCCCCGCCGCCACCGGCGCCGCCGCCCCTGCCTCCGCGGGGCATGCCGCATAGGGCGTCCGAGGCGCCGCGGCAGGCCACCCGGGTGCTCGGTCTGGAGCTGCCCCCCGAGGAGGAGGCGGCACCCGCCGAGGAGCAGGCGCTGCCCAAGGTGATGGTCGAGCCGCCTGGTGATGCGACCGCGCAGCGGCTGGCCCTCGAGTACGAGGCGGAGCTGCGCGCGAAGATCATGCCGGGCGAAGGCCCGCCCGCGGGCTTCCTTCAGCGGCACGGACGGTGGGTGCTCATCGGCGGCTTCGCCGCTCTCGCACTGCTCGTCGCGGCTGTGGCGACCGTCTTCGCCCTGCGTGCGAGCCGCGAGACGCGCATCCAAAACGGCCTGAAGGCGGCCCAGAACGGCATCGCCCGCGACTCCTACGCTGGCTACACGCAGGCGCTCGAGACCCTTGCCGAGGTCCTCGACCTCGACCCGGAGAACACCCTCGCCCGGGCGCTCACCGCCGAGGCGCAGGCCATCCTCTACGCCCGCTTCGATGCGAAGCCCGAGCGGAAGAAGGCGGCGCTCGAGATCCTCGCCGATCCGAAGGTGGTGACCTCGCATCCCGACCTCGCCCTCGACGCCCGCTACCACCTCGCCACCGGCGCCGAGCGGGAGAAGGTCGGTGAGGAGGTGCTCGCGGCGCTGAAGGCACGCCCCGACTCGGCCACCCTCCACTACCTCGCCGGCCGCCACGCCCTCGCCACGGGGCATCCGAAGGAGGCGACGAAGCACTTCGAGAAGGCCCTCCAGCTCGCGCCGGGCCACGTGCGCACCGTGGTGGAACTCGGCGAGCAGCTGGCGCGCAAGGGCCGCTACGCCGAAGCACTGACCTACTTCGACAACGCCCGGCAGAACTTCCCCGGTCACGTGCGGGCGCAGCTCGGCGCCGCCGAGGCGAAGCTCGAGCTGGGCCGCGACCTGGAGGGGGCGCTGGGCATCGTCGACGTCCTGGAGAAGGACGACAAGACGCCGCTGGCGCCGGAGGAGCGGGCGCGGCTGGCCCTGGTCGGCGCGCGGCTCCTGGCGGCGCTCGGCAAGCCGGAGGCGGCGATCGCTCGGCTGGTGGCGGCTCGGCGCACCTTCCCGGCGCGCCCGGACCTCGCCCTCGCGCTGGCGCGGCTGTACCACCAGCGCTTCGATCTCGACCGCGCCCTTGCGGTGGTGGAGTCCGCCCTGAAGGCCCACCCCGGCGACGAAGCCCTCGAGCGCCTCGAGGCGGAGATCCTCATCGACGGGAGCCGCTACGAGGAGGCCCTCGAGCGCCTGGCCGGGGCGGAGCAGAGCCCCGAGATCGCCCGGCTACGGGGGATCGCCGCGTACTTTGCCGGACGGCTCGCCCAGGCCCGAAAGGCCCTCGATGCCACCCGCAACGCCGAGGGGAAGATGCCGCTTCCCGCAGCGGTGTACCTGGCGCTCGCCGAGCTGGGCGGTGGCTCGGAGCAGAAGGCGCGGGCGGTGCTCGACCGCGCGGCGAAGGCGCTGCCCGCAGACCCTCTCGTGGGCTGGGCGCTCGGCCGCTGGCTCCTCGAGACGGGGGCGCACACCGCGGCAGTGCGACAGCTTCGGAAGGTCGTCACCCGGCACCCGGAGCACTTTCGCGCCCTCTACGATCTCGCCCGAGCGGAGCTGGAGAAGGGGTGGACCGACAAGGCCATGGAGCACGTGGCTCGGGCCGTCGAGGTCAATCCCTCCTTCCGGGAGGGGCAGACGCTCCTCGGTGAGATCCACCTGCGCCTCGGCGAGTGGGAGCCGGCGGCCGCAGCCTTCGAAGCGGCGCTTCGCCACGCGCCCAAGGATGCGCGGGCCCACCGGGGCCTCGCCGAGGCGAAGCTCGGGCAGGGCGATCTCGAAGCGGCCCTCGACCACGCCGAGGCGGCACGGCGGGCGGATCCCCGCGACGGCCGGAACCACCACATCGTGGGCCGGGTGCAGCTCGCCCGCGGGAAGGCCGCCCAGGCGAGTCGCGCCCTCCTGCGAGCCCGGCGCCTCCTGCCGGACGACCCCGCGGTGCTCACCGACCTCGGCCGCGCCTACCTCCTGCGCGGCCGCGGCGGTGCGCGCAGCGCCAAGAAGTCCTTCGAGCAGGCCCTCGAGCTCGACCGCCGCCGCGGCGAGGCCCTCCTGGGCCTGGGCGAGGCGCAGCTTCTCCTCGGCGAGAAGGAGGCGGCAGCCACCTTCCGCAAGGCGGCCGCGGCGCTGAAGAAGGCCCGGCGGGCACCTGAGCGGGCCCAGGCGCTCCTCGGCCTCGCCCGGGCACTGCGCGCGGAGGGCGAGAGCTCCCTGCGCAGGGCTCAGAACGCCGCCTGGGACGCAGTGAAGGCCTTCGACAGCGCCGAGGCGCGGGAGCTGCTCGCTGCGATCCTCATCGAGAGCGGCAAGCCGGCGATGGCCCGTACGCACCTCGAGAAGGCGGCGGAGCTCGCGCCGGATCGGGCCTCGGTGAAGTTCTACCTGGGCCTCGCCTGGGCGGAGGACGACCCCGACGTGGCGAAGGCGCACCTTCGCGCCTACCTGGAGGCGGAGCCGCGGGGCGCCCATGCCCGTGAGGCCCGCCGCCTCCTGCGGAGTCTGTAGAACGCGGCCCGGGGGGGCGGCCAGCGCGCCCGACCCCGCGTGAAGGCCCGGTGGTCCGTCGCAGGCACCAAGCGGGGGCACCCCGCTTCAGCCGGCGCCGGCTGTGGTGAGGAGCGCGAGGATCCGAGCCCCGTAGCGGGCGAGCTTCGCCGGGCCGATGCCCTCGATGGCGAGGAGCTGCTGCTCGGTCCGCGGCCGCGCCCGGGCGATGGCTCGGAGGGTCCGGTCGTGGAAGATCACGTAGGGAGGCACGCCCCGGGCGCGGGCGAGTTCGGTGCGAAGGCGGCGCAGCGCCTCGACGAGTTCCGGGTCCACCTCCCCCGGCGCGTCCGGCTCTGACAGATCGGGTCGGGACCCCGCCGTGCCGCCCGGCCCGGGGCCGAGCGCCTCGAGGAGGACGGCGGGGGGCACGGGCCGGCGCCCCTCGAGGACCGCCCGCCCCTGCGCCGCGAGGCCGAGCACCGGGTAGGCGTCCCCGAGCACCTCGATGAGGCCGCTGTCGACGAGCCGGGAGAGCAGCGCGCGGATCCGCGCCTGCCCGAGATCCCGCAGGGCCCCGAAGTGGGAGTGGTCACAGAGCCCCGTGGAAAGAAGCTCCCGCGCCCGCGATCCGGAGAGAGCCAGGAGCAGCTTCTTTCGGCCGTAGCGCCCGTCGAAGTCGCGCAGCAGGGAGAGGATGGCGAAAAGCTGTGCCTCGGCGCGCGCGACGTCGCCCCGTCGCCGGCCCGAGGCGAGCGCCTGCGCCGCCTCGCAGCGATCGCAGCCCGGGCGGGTGCTCCCGTCGGCGTGGATCTCCTTGCAGGGCTCCCCCTCCGGTGGGGCGTCGGGATCGCCGAAGTAGGCAAGCAAGGTGCGGCGCCGGCACGCCGCGCCCGCGGCATAGTCGACCATTCGGGTCAGCCGTGCCCGCTCGAGCGCCCGGTGCCGAGCGAGGCGCGCGTGGTCGATCTCGAGCGCCGTCGCCGGCAGCTCCGGGGTGAGCAGACGCACCCGAATCTGCCCCGCACCGACCGGCTCGGTCCGAAGGTGGCGGGCGCCGGCGAGGAGGCGCAGGGCGGCGTCGGCCTCCAGAACGCTCACGCCCGCCCGCTCGGCGAGCACGGAGAGCGGCCCAACGAGGCGTGTGCCCCCACGTGACGTAAGTCGTGTCCACACCCGCTCGATGACCGCTTCCTCGGGCGCGCCGGCATCGATGAGCCGGTGGTGCAGCGCCACGTCGGCCTGGCTCCAAAGGAGGCGTGCCTGAGCGGGACGGCCGTCGCGCCCGGCGCGGCCCGCCTCCTGGTAGTACGCCTCGAGGGTGCGCGGCAGATCGTGGTGGAGGACCCGCCGCACCGTCGCCTTGTCCACCCCCATGCCGAAGGCATTGGTGGCGACCACCGTGTAGCCCGGCTCTGCCGACCACGTGGCCGCCACGCGGCGCCGCTGCTCGGGGTCGAGGCCGGCGTGGTAGGCGAGTGCCGGGAGGCCCCGCTCGACGAGGGCGCGGGCGACGCGCTCCACCGCCTTGCGGGTGGCGCAGTAGACGATGGCGCTCCCCTCGGGATCTTCGGCGGCGAGGGCCTCGATCTCCTCGACGACACGCGCGAGCTTGGCGCGGCGCGAGCCCATCGCCTCGGCGGCGAAGTGGAGGTTCGGGCGATCGAAGCCGTGGACCTCGAGCGTGGGCGTTCCGAGGCGCAGCTGTGCCACGATGTCCTCGCGCACCTCTTCGGTCGCGGTGGCGGTGAGCGCGAGGGTACGGGGCGGGGCGAGGCGCTCCCGCACCTCGCCGAGGCGTGCGTACTCGGGGCGGAAGTCGTGCCCCCACTGGCTGATGCAGTGGGCCTCGTCCACTGCGAAGAGCCCCACCCGCAGGCGCTGCAGGCGCTCGAGGAAGCTCGCGTTCCGGAAGCGCTCCGGGGCGACGTAGAGGAGGCGCAATCGCCCCGCCTCGAGGCGCCGCAGGTGGTCGCGCTGAGCCTCCGCAGACAGCGCGCTGTGCAGTGCGGCCGCCTCGATGCCCCGCGCCTCGAGCGCCCGCACCTGGTCGTTCATCAGGGCGATGAGAGGACTGACGACGACGGTCACTCCTTCGACGAGGAGCGCTGGGAGCTGGTAGCAAAGGCTCTTGCCCGCGCCGGTGGGCATCACCGCGAGCACTTCCCGGCCCTCGAGCACCGCCTCGACGATGCGCCGCTGCCCCGGTCGGAAGGCTTCGAAGCCGAAGCGGTCGAGGAGCACCTCCTCGAGCGCCTCGCCCGGGGCGGCCTCCGCCCGACAGGTGGAAAGCCCCCGGGGGCCGGTCACAGCTCGATGTCCTCGGGGGGCTCGTCGCGCGCGTCGATGAGCGCCTTCACCGCCTCGCGACGTCGCCGCGTCGCCTCGGGGTCGACCCGGCCGCCCACCAGGACGTCGCCCTCCCGGAGGGTGCCCGCAGGGATGGCCACCTCCTGGCCCTCGTCGGTGAGGACGATCGCGACCTCGCCCTCGATGCGATCCACCACACCGTCGACCATCGAGCAGGACGCTACCACAGCGATCGCGGCGGGGAAGAGGCGGCGCAGCTCCCTCACCCCGTCCCTCCCCTCACCGATCCCGCCCCAGCAGCCCCGCCTCGGCGAGGGAGACGAAGGTGCCATCGCCGAGGATGACGTGGTCGAGGGCGGGGATCCCCAGAGCCTCGCCCACGAGCACGAGGCGCCGGGTCAGCGCGAGGTCCTCGGCGCTGGGGGTGGGGTCGCCGCTGGGGTGGTTGTGGACGAAGAGGATGGAGGCAGCTCCCTCGCGGATGGCCGGCTCGAAGACCTCACGGGGATGGATCGCGCAGGCCGTCAATCCCCCCTCGGCGATCTTCCGCTGGGCGAGGACGCGGTGACGCGTATCGAGGAGGAGCACCAGGAAGACCTCCTTCGCATGGTGGCGCAGCCGCGGAGCCAGCCGGTCGTGGACGTCTTGGGCGCTGCGGAGGCGCGGGCCCCGCGCCCGCATGCGCTCGGTGTGGCGGCGGCCCAGCTCGAAGGCGGCACACAGGGCGGAGGCGCGGGCGCGCCCCACCCCCCGGACCCGCTCCAGGTCGCGGAGGCCGGCGCGGGCGATGCCGTGGAGGTCATCGAAGGCCTCGAGAAGCGCCCGGGCGGGCGGGCCGCCGCCGGGCCCGAGGACGAGGGCGAGGAGGTCGCGGTCGGAGAGCGGTGCGGCCCCCTCTGCAGCGAGGCGCTCGCGGGGCCGAGGGTCGAAGGAGACCGGTTCGAGGGTCGGCGGCATGCCGCCGGCGGGTGCAAGGGGAACACCACGCCACGGGGCACGGGATTTCGAGGGGATGGGGTGCCGGTCCGCCGGCGTCGGCCGCCCACATCCGGACGCCGGTCCGAGCTTCGGACTGCGCCAAAGCCCCCACGCACCCCACTTTCCGAGCGCCTCGCCCTCGCCTAAGCTCGGGGCGTGGAGTCGTTCGAACGGGGAGGCAGGGAGGATCAGGCCCCCTCGCCCCAGCGGGTGGGGCTGCGGGTGCTCCTCGTCGACGACGACGCCGCCACGCTGAAGCTCCTCACCGACTTCCTCGAGCGCGAGGGCCTCACGGTCGTCTCCGTGGGCGATGCGCTGCAGGCCATCGACGCCCTCTCCCGGGAGGACTTCGACATGGTGGTCACCGACTACAACATGCCGATGGTGACCGGCGAGCAGCTCCTGCGCACGATGAAGGCGCTTCCGGGGGGTCGCGACATCCCGGTCATCGTCGTCTCGGCGGTGGAGGAGCCGGGCCTCGAGGATCGGCTGCTGCGGCAGGGCGCGGCGTTCTTCCTGCGCAAGCCCGTCGACTTCGATCAGCTCCTCGCGCTGCTCCGCTTCGCCGGGGCGTGAGCGGCCGCCGCCCTTGTGAGCGACCGCCCACCTAGAAGCGGGCGCTCATGGCAAAGAAGGCCTTGATCTTGTCGTTGGTCTGCGCGAGCCGTTCCGAGAGCGTCCGCACGAAGGTCCACAAGAGCTCGTAGGCCAGCTCCTTGTTGAGGAAGAGGAGCTGTTCGAAGGGCTCACGGCGGATCACACCGAGGACGCAGGCGGTGTTGCAGATGGCATCGGCCGTGCGCGGATGATCGCCGAGCAGCGCCATCTCGCCGAAGTAGTCGCCTTTCTCCAGGATGGCGAGCGCCTCCTCTCCCACCCCTTCCACGTGCTTGGAGATGCGCACCTTCCCCTTTCGGATCATGAACAGCTCGTCGCCTGCCTCGCCCTCGCGGAAGAGCACCGTGCCCGCGGGCACCTCGCGCGTCTCGACGACCGAGGCGAGCTGCGCGAGGTGCGCGGAGTTCAGGCTGGAGAAGAGGTCGATTTCCTTCAGTTCGTCGGTCGTCATCGCACTCGTTGGATCGGCTCGCCGAGGTGGGCCTTGGCGCCGGCGGGTCGACCGTGGCACCTGGGCAGGGTGGTCCCGGTGAGGGGGCGTTTCATCGTCGTTTCGCGGCGGGCGGCGACTGCCGAGGGCGAAGGCGCCTCTGGGAGCAGAGGCCGCCCGGCCTCGCCAGACCGTCCCCTCTGGCTTATATCACCGCGCCGGCGCCGTGACTCCTTTCCGCCTCGGAGCGAAGGAGCCCGTGTGGCCCAAAGAGCCCCTCTGGACCACGACACCCCAAAGACGCAGCGAGGACGCGAGGATGAGTGAGGCAGACGTGAGGAAGGTGACCATCATCGGCTCGGGACCGGCCGGCTGGACCGCCGCGATCTACGCGGCGCGCGCCGACCTACAGCCGCTGCTCCTCGAGGGGATCCAGCCCGGGGGGCAGCTGACCATCACCACCGACGTGGAGAACTACCCCGGCTTTCCCGAGGGCATCCAAGGCCCGGAGCTGATGGAGCTCTTCCGCAAGCAGGCGGAGCGCTTCGGGACCGAGGTCCGCGCCGCCACGGTGACGGAGGTGGACTTCGGAAGCGGGCGGCCCTTCAAGCTCGTCCTCGACGGCAAGGAGGAGGTGCGCTCCGAGGCGGTGATCATCGCCACCGGCGCCTCGGCGAAGCTCCTCGGCCTGCCCAGCGAGAAGGAGCTGATGGGCTACGGCGTCAGCGCCTGCGCCACATGCGACGGCTTCTTCTTCAAGGACGTGCCGATCATCGTGGTGGGCGGGGGCGATACGGCGATGGAGGAGGCGCTCTTCCTCACCAAGTTTGCAAGCCGCGTCACCGTGGTGCACCGGCGCGATGCGCTGCGCGCGAGCAAGATCATGCAGCAGCGCGCCTTCGAGAACCCGAAGATCGACTTTCAGTGGAACAAGGTGGTCAAGGAGATCCACGGCAGCCGCAAGGACGGCGTGACCAGTGTGACGCTCGAGGACACGAAGACCGGCGAGACCCTCGAGCTCGAGACCAAGGGCGTCTTCATCGCCATCGGCCACAAGCCCAACACCGAAATCTTCCAGGGGCAGCTCGACCTCGACGAGAACGGCTACATCCAGGTGGAGCCGGGGACGACGCGCACCAGCGTGCCGGGAGTCTTCGCGGCGGGCGATGCCGCCGACCACGTGTACCGGCAGGCGGTGACCGCCGCCGGCACCGGCTGCATGGCGGCCATCGACGCCGAGCGCTTCCTCGCCCACGCGGTGGTGGTGTAGGGCGCCAGGGAGAGGAACACCGAGGCCGTGAGCGACGGGCGGCGGGACGACGGGCTAAGCCATCTCGATGCGCGGGGCCAGGCGCGCATGGTCGACGTCTCCGGCAAGGCGGAGACAGCGCGGGAGGCCCTCGCCGAGGCCTGCGTCTCCATGCGACCGGAGACGGTCCGGCGACTCCGCGAGGGACGCACGCCGAAGGGGGACGTCCTCGCGGCGGTCCGCATCGCCGGA
Source organism: uncultured Myxococcia bacterium (assembly GCA_964471535.1). Taxonomy (GTDB): domain Bacteria; phylum Myxococcota; class Myxococcia; order SLRQ01; family SLRQ01; genus CAYYHA01. The sequence continues at coordinate 11,380 of CAYYHA010000115.1, forward strand.
ATCTCGGCGGCCAAGGAGACCAGCCGCCTCATCCCCCTCTGCCACCCCCTGCCCATCACTTCCGTCGAGGTATCACCCCACATCGAAGAGGGCAGGGTCCGCATTCTCGCGAGGGTTCGCACCACCGCCCGCACCGGCGTGGAGATGGAGGCACTCACCGCCGCGTCGGTGGCGGCGCTCACCCTCTACGACATGCTGAAGGCGGTGGATCGGGGGATGCGCCTTCAGGTGCGCCTCCTCGAGAAGCGAGGCGGCGCCTCGGGCACCTTCGTCGCCGGGGGCGAGCCGGGGGAGGAGACGCGGGTGGAGGAGAGCGCGGAGGGCGGGGCGGCCGAAGACGAGGCGGCGCCCGCCGCCGAGCCCACGCCTCCGCCGGGAGACGCCGAATGAGCGCCGTCCTCTACACCGTGCGCTGCACCTTCGAGGATGCCGCGACGCAGGCGGCGTGGCTCGCCTGGCTCGCCGACGAACACCTCGACGCGGTGCTCGAGGCGGGGGCTCGGCGCGCCGAGGTGGTGCGCCTCGACGGCACGCCGCCGACCTGCGAGGTGCACTACCTCTTCGACTCCCGCGCGGCCTTCGAGCGCTACGAGGCGGAAGAGGCCCCGCGCCTGCGCGCCGAGGGGCTTGCCCGCTTCCCCCTCTCC
>CAYYHA010000116.1:0-11870 GCA_964471535.1 uncultured Myxococcia bacterium
CCCACCCGTTGGGGCCTTCGGCAGCGGGCAGGCCCGAGGGCCCGCCCGCTCCCGTCTTGGGGCCCCAAAAGGGCCCTGGTGGATGGGCATGGCAGACGAGCACCGCGCAAAGGATCCCGCATCGGCTGCCCCGTCCGGGCCGGCTCCCGCCGAGACACCGGGTGTGGTGCCCCTCGGCCCGGCCGCCGAGGTCCTCGGCCGTCGCCTCGCCCCGGCGCTGGCGCGCCGCCGCATGGACCTCATCTTGGAGAAACCCCACGCCGCGCAGCTCGTGCGGGCCCTCCCCGCGGAGGACCTGTACTTCCTGATCAAGGACGTCGGGCTCGAGGACGCCGCCCCACTCGTGGCACTGGCCTCCCCCGAGCAGTTCCAGAGCTTCGTGGACCTCGACTGCTGGCGCCCCGAGCCCGAGGGGCCGGTGCTCGACACCGCACGGGTCCTGCGCTGGCTGGCCGTCGCCCGGGCCGGAGACGAGGAGGCGGCGCGGGCCAAGGCGGCGGCGCTGGACCTCGAGGTGATGGAGCGCTGCTTCCAGGATGGGCTGCGCATCGTGGATCTCCGGGAGCAGGAGGAAAAGCCGCGCCCCGACGACGTTCGCCCCGGCGACGAGGACCTCGAGTGGCACACCACCGACGGGGGGGCCTTTCGCATCGCCTTCCTGGGCGATCAAAACAGCGTGGAGGGCGCGGAGCTGCGGCGGCTCCTGCAGGACCTCTACGCGGCCAACCCCTTTGCCGCCGAGCGCTTCCTCGCCGTGGTGCGCTGGGAGCTCAAGAGCGACCTCGAGGAGCATGCGCTCCGCTTTCGCACCGGCCGGCTCGAGGACCTGGGCTTCCCCCCCCGCGAGGTGGCCCTCTCCCTCTACGCCCACGTGGATCCCGATGCGCCGGCGCCGCCGCAGCCCCGCCCGGTGGACCCGGTACCCGGTTTCTTCCTCTCCGAGTTCCGCGGCGCTTCTTTCCTGGACCGCTGCGCCGGGAAGGTGGTGGGGGTGCAGACCCGGACCACCCTGGACCGCGCCCTCGTCTACCTGACCAACAGCGTCCTCGTGGCCGACCAGATCGACCCGGGGGATCTCGAGGCGGTCCGCGAGGCGATCGCCCGCATGCGCGCCTATCTGAACCTGGGCCTGTACCGGATGGCCGGGGGCGACGAGGAGGCGGGCGCCCGCATCCTGGCGACCCGAGCGCTGAAGCACGTCTTCCGGGTGGGCTTCTCCCTCACCCTCGAGCTGCGCTGGCGCCTCGACCGCATGGCGCGGTCCCTGGCGCTGCCCGCCGAGGATCTCGCCGCCGCCCTCGATGCACCGGAGCGGCAGGTGCTCGAGGCACTGCTCCTGCCCCGGCCCATGTACCCGCTGGCCCTCGATGCCGCGCGGGAGGCCGGCTGGCCCGAGGCGCCCGAGGCCAGCGAGGCGGCGGAGCGGGCACCGCTTCCGGAGGTGGAGGCGGGACGCCGACCGTTTGCGACCCCGGAGGATCTCGCCGCCGCTTCGGAGGCCCTGAGCCGCGCGGACGCCTTCCTCGAGCTCGCCCGGGACGCGGGCCTCCTCTACGAGGGGGACGAAGCGCTCGAGCCTGCCCCACTGTCGGTTCGCCTCCTCACCGCCGGGCTGGCCCGGGCCGCTGGCCGCACCGGTCTGGAGATCCCTCTCGATGCGGCCACGCTCGAGGAGGGGCTTGGCGCGGCGCTCACCGCCGAGGGCACCGCCCGGCCGGGCTTCCGAACGCTCCTCCTCGACTTCCTCGGCGAGCGCACCGGCGCGCCCGGCCCCCTCGCCGAGGCGCTGGTGGACCGCGCCCTCCACCTCCTCGAGGACCGGGCCGGGCCGGCCTGGGCAGCGGGCGAGTTCGACCCCGAGCTGGCCGACTTCGTGTCGCAGGCCCGGCCGGGGACGGCGGGTCTCGGGGGAGAGGCGACGCCGGCGGAGGAAACCTAGGGACGCGGCACTGGCTCCGCCCCTGCCGACGTCGCGGCCCCGCCGGACCGCCACGACCGGCCACCCAGGGGAGCCACTGGCCGTGTTCAGAACTCCCAGCCCAGCTCCACGTCGAGGCCCACCCCCAGCTCGGTGGTGAAGATCTTCTGGGTCTCGTCGAAGACGAAGAGGTTGTGCAACCGCCCGTTCAGCCACAGGATGGGCAGGACCTGCAGCCGGCCCGCCGCGACGAGCAGGGTCCCCTCGAGGCTCCCCAGGTTGGCGAGGGTCACCCCGCGCTTGTGTACGGTGAAGAAGAACTGCAGGTAGCGAAAGGTGGGCACCTCGAAGTGGAGGTAGAGGTTGTTCGCCTGCGCGGCGGTGGACAGCTCGACGGCGGCCGACACTCCGAAGCGGTCCTGGGGGGCCCAGGTGAACTCCGCGTAGACGCCGAGATGCCGCAGCGCTGGGTCGCCCGCCGTGATCGCCTGGTACTTGGTCCTCCAGGTGCCCCCCGCATCCTGGCGGTAGGCGTACTTTTGCACCTCGTAGAAGGTGTCGAAGTAGCCGGGCAGGTAGTTGCCGGCGAAGTAGCGCAGCTCCAAAATCGCGCGCAGGGCGTGGACCGTGGCATCGGGGTCGGCAGAGCCCACCACGTTGAAGCGGCCGAGCGCCCCCACGGTCGCGCCCCATCCTCCCTGCCCCGCTTGGAAAGGCGCACGGAGCACCGAGAAGTCCACGAAGGGCTTGATGTCGACGCTCTCGGTCTTGACCACCTTGAACTCGGCATCGACCCCCGCTAGGTCCACCAGGCCTCCTTCGTAGACGGGGCGACCGAAGGCGTCGGTGACGATGCGTCCGATGGCGTCGGGGGGGGCCAGACGCAGCGGGGCGTTCCACTCCGCCGCATAGGAAGCCCCCAGGGAGAGGCTCCGAGCGAAGAGGGCGTCGCTGAAGAGCGCGAGTGGCTTGACGAAGACCAGGACGCCGGTGACCGCCCCGAGCCCCTCTGCCGCCGGGCCCCCCGCTGCGAGGACGAAGGGGGCGACGACGTCGTTCAGGTGCGCCTCGAATCCGGCGAAGTCGTTGTAGGCATCGAACTCGAAGCCGACGCGGCTGGTGTCGATGTCCAGGTTGGCGAAGTAGCGCCGCACGAGGGTCCCGTGCCCGATGGTCGCCGCGTCGAGCTGGCTCATCCGCAGGAAGAGGCGCTGCTCCTTTCCCCCGTACTGCAGGTGACGCACGATCTTCGCGAAGTCGCTGGGCGTGTCGTAGTCCTGAGGCCGAATGCGACCGGCGTTGGCGAACCCGTCGGGCCCGAAGATCTCCAGGTGGAGGGGCACGCCCACCCCCAGGAAGAACGCCTCGTGGCGGTAGTCGAACTCGGGCACCAGGAGCAGGTAGTGGGTGCGGTCGAGGTACTCGTAGCCGGCGCGCACCCCCAGGCGCGTGTCCTTGGCGAGGAGCTTCGTCGCACCGACCCGGGTGAGCTCCCCCTTCACGAAGGCGCGTGCCCGCGGCCGATCCTCCTCTGGCACCGTCGCCGGCGGAAGCGGCGCCTCGGTGGCCGCGGGCGCAGCCTCCTCCCCGAGCACCTCGAGGCGCACCGCCTCCCCCTCTGCGGCACCTCGCCGCGCCGCCAGCGCGCGCCCGGGCAGGAGCAAGAGCGTCAGGACGGCAGCCCCCACCGCAATCCCCCCGTTCCCGAGACGCCCACCCATCGCGCCCATGCTAGCAGAGCCTTTAGCGCCTCGGACCTCGGTCCTCGAGCACGAAGAGCGGGCCATCCTCGAACGGGTCACCGCAGCGCCCGAGGGCGCCCGGCCCCTCGAGGGGCTCGAGCAGACATTGAATGGCCGCACGAGAAAGGGAGAGCTGGCAGTAGGCCTCGACTTCCCCCTGCGACAGGGCCTTGAGACCCGGCAGCGAGCGCAGCCGATGCCCCACGGCCGCGCAGAGATCGACGTGGTCCGGCACCTCCGCTTCCTGCCAGGCGCCGTCTCGATATCGCTCGACTTCGACCAGCCGTCCCGCCTCGAAGCGCCCTCGCACGAAGGGCTCGAGTCCGGCCTTGCGGTGCAGCACCCACGTGCCGGCCGGGCGGTCCCCGCTGAACGCACCCCGCGCGAGGAGCGCCCCGTCCGCGGTGAACCGGTAGAAGCACCCCTCGAGGTCCCCGTGGACATAGTGCTCGACGCGGGTCAGGACGCCTCCGCGGCGTACGAAGCGAAAGCCCTCTTCGAGTCCCGCCTCGTACGCGGTGAACTCCAGCCCCTCGGGCGCTTTGGACGCCCCCCAGGAGAGGCGGTAGTGGGGGCCTGTGCCCTCTTGGTAGAGCCGCGCGTCGACGACCCGCCCGCGCCCATCGAGGCGCAGGACCCAGCCCGCGTACTGGCCGGAGGCGTTGGTGCAGTCGAGCTGCACCGAGCCGGGCCCCTCCGACACGGAGATTCGCGAGGCCAGCTTGGGCGGCTCGCAATCGAGGGCCTCCGCGATCGCCTCGCGGGTCCAGGCCTCGACGGGACCCTCGGGCGCCGTCTCGCGGAGTAGCGGTGGGAGCGGCCGAAGATCCTTCAGCGAGGTGGACAGCCTCGGGGGCTCGGCGGGGCATTCGTAGCCCGGCGGATGGCGCCACGCCTCGAAGTCGGTGCGCGCCTGGGCGGGGCCTGCCACCTGGCCGCGCACGGGGCTCTCATGGACCGCCGGTGGGACAGCCGTTGCCGCCGCCGGGTTCGCTTCCGGGGCGCTGTCGCCCGGCGAAGCCCCCTGCGTCGATGCACAGGCGACCAGCGGTAGGGATACGAGGATCCAGGCAGCCCCGGGCACCCGCCTCCAGGCCTGCCTCCCGCCGGGCGACCCATCCCCCCGCCCGCTGCATCGGACGCACGCCGCCACCGTACGCGTGGGCCCGGAGCCGCATGCCGAGGCGGCCTCATGCACCAGTGCACACCGCATCTGACCCCTCCCTTCCGTCGATCCCGTCGATGAAGGAGGCCTCGCGCGCCCGCGCCAGGCAGCGCCGCAGTTCGGCTTCGTCGAGGATGCCGGCGTCGAGGAGCATCGAGACCTCCCGCTTCAGGTCCGTCCCCAGCATGTACGTCCCATCCGTGTTGATGGTGTAGGCGACGCCCCGGTCCCGGAAGGTGCGCACGATCTCCCCGAACTCCTCCAGGTTCTCCACCGCCTGGGTGTTGAGATTGCTGGTGGGGCACAGCTCGAGGACCGTCCCCGTCTCGACGAGACGCTGCATCGCCGATTCGGAGTAGGCGGCGCGGATGCCGTGCCCGATCCGGTGCGGCCGCAGGTGCTCGACCACCGCTTCCACCCCTTCCCCGGACGTGGCCCGCGTCTCCCCGGTGTGGACGGTGGTTCCAAGCCCATGGCGCCGCGCCTCCTCGTAGAGGTCCCGGTAGCGGAGCACCTCGTCCTCCTTCAGCTCCACCGCGTTTTGCTCGGTGCCCGCGAGATCGATCCCCACCACCCCGCGGTGCCGATACTTGATCGCCTTCTCCAGGATGATGGCGTTGGTCTCCACGTCGAACTCGCGTGCGAGACAGAAGATCAGGCCGGCCTTCACGCCGTACTCGAGACACGCCCGATCCATCCCGCGGAGCGCTGCATGGATGATGTGGTCGAGGTCACGCTCGCCCCCTTGATTGCGCTTCATGGGATTGAAGCGAAGCTCGATCTGCGTGACGTTCGATCCGCGGTACTCCTTCCCGATGATCTCGTAGACGCTGCGCTCCACGGCGCTCGGGCTCGATTGGATCTTCTCGGTGACCTCGTGGAGGATCCGCAGGTACGACTCCAAGGAGTGGACCCGGTCGGGGCTCGCGGTGACCAGGTCCAAGAACTCCCAGTAGTCGCGCACCGGCAGCTTGTAGCCCTGGCTGTGCGCCATCGACCACAAGATGTGGGGCCCCACCGAGGCCCCCACGTGGATGTGCAAATCGACCAGCTCGCAGGGGAAGGGACGCCGGCTCACGATGGCACCTCGGGGGCACCGAGGAAGAGGCCACAGTCGGGGCACTCCACCACAGCGCCCGCCTGCGGCGTGAACTCGTGCTGGCAGGCGGGACAGGTGATGGGCCCGCCCGCATCGAGATCGGCCACCGCATCGTCCGGCACCTCGCCGACCTCGGTCGCGATCATGTGCTGGAACTCCTCCGCCAGAGCGCTCGCCGCCGCCTCCACGTCGTCGGGATGGACCAGTACCAGCCACTTGGCGCACGCCGCCCCCTGGGCACAGGAGTCGGGGTCACCCAGGATCACCGCCGGCACCCGGCGGTCGGCGAGCAGCGCGCGCATGCGGCCGGCATTGACCCGGTCCCCCGTCGCCACCGCCACCGCCGTGCCCGCCTGCACCGCCGCCTCCACCGCTTCCACGCCCACCGGCGCCTCGGGCTCGAGCGCCTCCACGAGGGGGACCTCCCCGCAGGGGCGGCAGTGGGTGATGCCCGGCCGATACTCACCACGACACTTGGGGCAATACATGCCCGCCGTCTAGCGCCGGCCGCGGCCGGTGTCGAGGGCGGGGGCACGTCCCCGGCCGGGAGCGGTGTTCGCCCTGGGGCTCCGGGGCCCGGCGCGGGGCGCATCGGGTGGTCACGCAGCGGCGACTCCGGTATGCATGGCGGCCCCATGGCGGATCGTGGCCGGCTCATCGACGGAAAGGCGCTGGCGAAGAGGCTTCGCGCACAGGTGGCGGAAGAGGTGCGCGCCTTCGTGGCCGAGACGGGCAGGCCGCCGGGCCTCGCCACCGTGCTGGTGGGTGACGATCCGGCGAGCGCCGTCTACGTGCGCAACAAGCGCCGCGCCTGCGAGCGCACCGGCATCCGGAGCTACCACCACCACTTGCCTGGCACCTGCCAGAACGAAGATCTCCTCTCCCTGATCGAGCAGCTCAACGCAAAGCCCGAGGTCCACGGGATCCTCGTGCAGCTCCCCTTGCCCGAGCAGCTCGACACCCACGCGATCCTCGACGCCGTCTCTCCAGCCAAGGATGTCGACGGCTTCCACCCCGTGAACCTGGGCCGGCTCGTCTCGGGGCGACCGGGGCTGCGGCCCTGCACGCCGCTGGGGATCACCTACATGCTCGACGAGATTGGGTACGCCTGTGCGGGCAAGCGGGCCGTGGTTATTGGGCGCTCGACGATCGTCGGCAAGCCCATGGCCCTCCTCCTCCTCGAGCGACATGCGACCGTGACCGTCGCGCATTCGCGGACCCGTGATCTCCCAGCGCTGTGCCGGGAGGCCGATCTGCTGGTCGCCGCCGTGGGCCGGCCAAAGCTTGTCGAGGGAAGCTGGGTGAAGGAGGGCGCGGTGGTCATCGACGTGGGGATCAACCGAGTGGAGGACGGCACCTTGGTGGGCGACGTCGACTTCGAGGCGGCACGGGCGCGTGCCGCTTACATCACCCCCGTGCCCGGCGGCGTGGGTCCCATGACCATCGCCACGCTCCTCGCCAACACCCTCGAGGCGGCCCGGGCGCAGGTCGCCTCGCGAGGAGGACCGACGTGAAACGAACCCCCCTCTACGACCGCCACCTCGCCGCTGGGGCGAAGATGACCGAGTTTGCAGGCTTCGAGATGCCTGTGCACTACGAAGGGGTGCTCGCCGAGCACCGAGCGGTGCGCACCCATGTGGGTGTCTTCGACGTCTCGCACATGGGCGAGATCGTCCTCCGAGGGCCGGATGCCGCACAGGCGGCCGACTACCTCCTTTGCAACAAGGTGGCCGCGCTGCCCGACGGCAAGGCGGTCTACGCGGGGCTCCTCGAAGAGGGCGGCGGCTTCGTCGACGACGTGGTCGCCTACAAGATCTCGGCCGAAGAGATCCTCATCTGCGTCAACGCGGCCAACCGCGAGAAGGACGCGCGACACGTCGCATGCCATCTCCGCGGCGGGGTGCAGGCCGACGACGAAGGCGACCAGTGGGCGCAGCTGGCGGTACAGGGACCCGAGGCGCGGGGCCTCGTCGATGGGCTCTCTACGGAGGACCTCGGGGCGGTCCGGCGCTTCCGCTTCGTCCGGGCGACCGTCGCCGGGGTCGAGTGCCTGGTGGCGCGCACCGGCTACACGGGCGAGGACGGCTTCGAACTCTTCTGTGCGGCGGAGGAGGCGCCCGCCCTGTGGGATGCGGTGATCGCGGGCGGGGCCGTCCCCTGCGGTCTCGGCGCCCGGGACACGCTCCGCCTGGAGGCAGGACTGGCCCTGTACGGAAACGACATCGATGCGTCGCACACCCCGCTGGAGGCAGGGCTGGAGTGGATCGTGAAGTTCGACAAGGACGATTTCGTGGGCAAGGCAGCGCTGCTCGCCCAGAAGGAGGCGGGTCTGACCCGGCGCCTGGTGGGCTTCGAGCTCGAGGGGCGCGGCGTCCCCCGTCCCAAGATGTCCGTGCTCGACCCCTCCGGCGAGGTGGTGGGCGAGGTCACGAGCGGCACCCTGTCACCGACCTTGAAGAAACCCATCGGCATGGCATACGTGCCGCTTGCACTGTCGGAGCCAGGCAGCACGCTGGCGATCGACATCCGCGGGCGCGCCGTTCCCGCCCGCGTCGTGCCCCTCCCCTTCTACAAACGAACCTGACCCGAAGCGGACCGCACCCCAGCGGACCCGAGTGAGACGGACCGCACCCAAGCAAGGAGCCCGAACGTCATGGCCCACATTCCTGACCATCTTCGGTACACCGACGAACACGAGTGGGTGAAGCTCTCCGACGACCTCGCCGTAGTGGGCATCACTGACTACGCTCAGGAACAGCTCGGCGACGTCGTCTACGTGGAGCTGCCCAGCGAAGGCGACGAGGTGATGAAGGGGGAGCCCTTCGGCACCGTGGAGTCGACGAAGGCCGTCAGTGAGCTCTTCGCGCCCATCTCTGGCACGGTGGAGAAAGTGAACCACCGCCTCGAGGATGAACCGGAGCGCGTGAACCAGGATCCCTACGGAAAGGGTTGGATGATCAAGATCGCGCCCAGCGACCCCTCCGAGCTCGACGAGCTCCTCGACGCCGAGAGCTACGAGGAGCTGGTGGAGCGCGAGGGTTAGCGCACAGGGCACGAACCGAATGCGCTACCTGCCACACACCGAGGCGGAGATCGCCGAGATGCTGGCGGCGATCGGGAAGGAATCGATCGACGATCTCTTCCACTCGATCCCCGCCGAGCTTCGCCTGCGCGAGCCGCTGAAGCTGCCGCCGGCCCTCGACGAGCGGGCGCTGACCGAGCACATCACCTCCCTCTCTGCGGACACCGGGGGTCGTCCGTTCCTCGGTGCCGGCTGCTACCCGCATCACGTGCCTGCGGTGGTCTCGCAGATCCTGCTGCGCGGTGAACTCCTCACCGCCTACACCCCCTACCAGCCGGAGTGCTCCCAGGGCACGCTGCAGATCATCTTCGAGTACCAGACGATGGTCTGCGCCCTCGCGGGCCTCGAGGTGGCGAACGCCTCCATGTACGACGGCGCCCACGCCCTCGCCGAAGCGGCCCTGATGGCGCTGCGGCTGAAGCGCCGAGCCCGGCGGATCCTGGTCAGCGAGGCGATCCATCCCGAGTACCGCGAGGTGCTCGCGACCTACCTCGCGCATGGGGAGGCCGAGGTGATCCCCGTGCCCTTCGGCGAGGACGGTGCCACCGACCTCTCGGCGCTCGAGGAGGCGCTCACCGACGACACCGCCTGCGTCGTGGCGGGCTACCCCAACTTCTTCGGGGTGGTGGAGCCCATCGACCGCATCGCCGAGCTCGCCCACGCCAAGGGGACGCTCGCGGTGAGCGTAACCACCGAGGCGGTGGCGCTGGGACTCCTGGCCCCTCCGGGACGGCTCGGGGTCGACATCGCAGTGGGGGAGCTGGGCAGCTTCGGGAACGCCATGAGCCTGGGCGGGCCGCAGGTGGGCTTCTTCGCCTCCAAGGCTTCGGCGCTCCGCCAGCTGCCCGGCCGGCTCTGCGGCGCCACGGTCGACCGCCAAGGTCGGCGCGGCTTCGTGCTCACCCTCTCCACCCGCGAGCAACACATCCGCCGCGCCAAGGCGACGTCCAACATCTGCACCAACCAGGGGCTCGCGGCGACCGCGGCCACGGTGCACCTCGCCCTGCTCGGCCGCCACGGGATCCGCGAGTTGGCGAGGCTCAACTACCTGCGCGCCCGGTACGCCCGGGAGAAGCTCGCCGAGCGCGGGGTGCGCCTCGCCTTCACCGGCCCCACCTTCAACGAGTTCGTGGCCGAGGTGGAGGACCCGCACGCGGCGGTCCGCCGCATCGAGGAGGCCGGGCTCGAGGGCGGTCTGCCCTTGGACCGATTCTTCCCCGAGGGACGCCTCTGCCGGGGCCTCCACCTGTGCGTGACCGAGGTGCACGAGCCCGAGGAGATCGAACGTCTCGCAGCTGCCGTGGGAGGGTTGCCGTGACCGTCCGCCGTCCCCATCCCGACACCCCCCCCGGCACCAGCGGCCTCCTCCTCGAGGAGCCGCTGCTCTTCGAGCGCGGCGCCCACGGGCGCAGCGGTGCGAGCCTGCCCCCACCGCGGGTTCCGGAGGTGGATCCCGCCACCGAGATCCCGAGCCCCTACCTGCGGGGGCCGGGGCAGGAGGACGAGGGACTCCCCGCCCTCTCGGAGCCCGAGGTGGTTCGGCACTTCACCCGGCTCTCCCAGTGGAACTACGGCATCGACTCGGGCCCCTTCCCTCTGGGCTCGTGCACGATGAAGTACAACCCGAGGGTGAACGAGGCGGTGGCACGGCTTCCCGGGCTCGCCGGCGCACACCCCTACCTCCCCGAGGCGAGGATCCAAGGCCCGCTCGCGCTGATGTGGCACCTTGCCCGCGCCCTCGCCGAGATCGGTGGCTTCGCCGAGGTCACCCTGCAGCCCGCGGCCGGGGCGCAGGGGGAACTCACCGGGGTCAAGATGATCCGTGCCTGGCACGAGCACCACCACGGCCGCCCTCGGGAGATCATCCTCGTCCCCGCCAGCGCCCACGGAACCAACCCGGCCACGAGCACCCTCGCCGGCTACCGGACGGTGGAGATCCGCGGCAACGAGCAGGGCTTCGTGGAGCCGGCCGCGGTCGCCGAGGCCATGGACGAACGCGTGGCGGGTCTGATGATCACCAACCCGAACACCCTGGGGATCTTCGAGCGGCACATCGCCGAGATCGCCGAGATCGTCCACGCGAAGGGCGGGCTGCTCTACTGCGACGGGGCCAACATGAACGCGCTGCTCGGACAGGCGCGGCCCGGGGAGATGGGCATCGATGTGATGCACTTCAATCTCCACAAGACCTTCACCACGCCTCACGGGGGTGGAGGCCCGGGGGCAGGTCCGGTCGGGGTCTGCGAAAAGATGGTCCCGCATCTTCCGACCCCGGTCGTCGCGCGTGACGGCGACCGCTACTTCCTCGACTACGACCGTCCGCTCTCCATCGGACGGGTCAAGCCCTTCTACGGCAACTTCGGCGTCCTCGTGCGCGCCTATGCGTTCATCCGCGAGATGGGGGCCGACGGCCTGAAGCGCGCGAGCGAACTGGCGGTGCTCAACGCCAACTACTTGAGGGCGCTCCTCGAACAGCCGGAGAACGGCGGCTATGTCCCAGGCTTTCCGGGGGAGGTCCTGCACGAGGTCGTCTTCAGTGACCGGAGCTTCCGCGAGACGGGTGTGAGCACCTTCGACGTGGCCAAGCGCCTCATCGACCTCGGCTTCCACCCACCGACGGTCTACTTCCCGCTGGTGGTCCACGGTGCCCTGATGATCGAGCCCACGGAGACGGAGCCGAAGGAGAACCTGGACGCCTTCGTCGCCGCGATGCGAACCGTGGCCGAGGAGGCGCAGAGCGCACCGGAGCGCCTGAAGGCCGCACCGACCCGGACCATCCGAGAGCGCCTCGACGAGACGCGCGCTGCGCGCTCACCGGTGCTCCGGTGGACACCCGACCTCGACGCCCGCATCGAGGCCCAGAC
>CAYYHA010000117.1:0-11806 GCA_964471535.1 uncultured Myxococcia bacterium
GGGGTGGGGGCGGGGTGGACGCCAGCCCCTCGCCCGGAGACGCGGCATGCCAGGCCTCGCTGGGATCCCCCGGCGGCGCCGCTTCCCCCTGCCCGGCCGCCTCTGGACCCCCGGTCCCCGGCGCCGGTGGAATCGCCTTGATCTCCTGCGTCGTCTCGTTGCTCGAGGCGGCGCCGGCCTGCACGTGGACGATGATCCGCGTATCCCCCACGCGGATCTCGTCGCCATCCTTCAGGCTCCCCTTGTTGATGCGCTCGCCGTTGACCAGCGTGCCCTCGGCGGAGCCCATGTCGATGATCGAGACCTCTCCGTTGGCGCCCACCTCGACGACGGAGTGGATGCGCGAGACCTTCTCGTCATCGAGGCGCAGGTGCGCAGAGGCGAGCCGCCCGATCTTGATGATGTCGCGGCTGAACTCCCGGGTCTCGAGGAGCTCGTCGCCCCGGTAGATCTCCATGGAGAGGGGGGTGGGCATGGGTGTTCTCGAGGTGCGTCAAGCGTGGAGAGCGGGCGTCCCGCGGCAGCGACGGTCCCCTGTGAGATGCGGCGGCTGCCTGCCCTTCCGACACCGTCCCTGCCGCCAGGTTCCCGCTCGAGCGTGGGTCAAAGCTCCCCTACGGACTGTAGGATTTCCTTGCGAAAGTCCTCGCGGATGCGAATCAGGTTGGCGTGCCGGACGCGACGGCGCGACTGCACGTATTCTCCGTCCGGAGTCGTGAGATCGCCCGAGATGGTGTCCTCCTCGAAGTCGTACTCCGTCTTCTTCTTGTACTGCACCTGCTGCGCATCGGCGTGGTGCGGCACCGTGGCACAGAGGCCCACACCGAGGGCGAGACTCATCCACAACAGGGAGCGCATCGATTCCTCCTTCCCAGCGATCCCCGAAACGATAGCAGAGCCGGGGCTTTTTTTCCCTGCTCCGGGCTTCCCACCCGCTCCCAAAGCGCTCTCACGGGTCCTTCGGCTCCTCCGGTGCCCCGGACTCGCTCGCGCCGTCGCCGCCCTCCTCGGGAGGGGGCCTGCCCGCCTCGGCCCCCTCGGCGTCGCTGGCGGCACCGGAGGTCACACCGCCCTCGGACTTCGCCGCCTGGATCTCCGCCTCGAGCTGTGCCTGCTTGGCCGCCTCCTCCTTCCGGCGCGCCTCCGCCTCCATTCGGCGCGCCTCCTCCTCGGCCTTCAGCACCGCCTCGATCTCCTTTGCAAGGGCCCGCGCGGGGTGATCGGCGGCGACACGGCGCTGGGCGAGGAAGCGGCGCAGGTCCTCGAGCGCTTCCCGGCTCCGCCCCTCGAGGCGGTAGCGGAGCACCGCCCGGTCGAAAAGCGCCTCGGGATGGTCGGGATCCAGCTCGAGCACCCGCGCATAGGCGGCTTCGGCCTCCTCGGCCTGGCCGAGGGCGCGTCGGGCAATCCCGAGGTCCAGCCATGCGGCGAGGTCCTCGGGATCGCGGGCGACCACCTGCTCGAGGTGACGGGAGGCGGTCACCCAATCCTCGTTCTCGAAGGCAATGCGCGCGAGGAGGCGATGGGCGGGGAGGTAGTCGGGATCTTTCTCGACGGCGGCGAGCAGGTTGGCGATGGCCTTCTCCGTCTCCTTCTCCGCCAGGTCGAGGCGGGCCAGATCCAGGAAGAGCTCGGGGTCCCCCGGTGCGACGTGCTGCGCCTTCGCCGCAAAGAGGCGCGCCAGCGGCCGGTTGCCCTCTTTGGCCGCCACCTCGAGGAGCACCTTGTAGGCGCCGAGGTGCCCCGCCTGACGGGCGAGGGCCTCGCGGGCCAGCGCCTCGGCGCGCCGGGCGTCCCCGCGCCGCAGGTGAATCCTCGCCAGGTGCACCCGCGCCTCGGCGTCGTCGGGCCAGGCCTTCAGGATCGCCTGGTACATCTTCGTCGCCTGCCCAACGTCTCCCCGGCGCTCCACGAGGACGGCCAGGTTGAGGGCCGCCACCTTCAGGCGTGCATTCTTCGCGAGCGCCTGCCGGTACGCCGCCTCGGCCTCGTCGAGTTTGCCCTGGCGTTCGAGGATCGCCCCCAGGTTGAACCACCCTTCGGCCAGGTCCGGGGCACGTTCGGTTACCCGGCGCCAGGCCGTCTCCAGCGCCGCGAGGTCCAGCACCCCCGCGGCCTGCTGCTGGCGGTAGGCCTCCACCGCATCTTCGAAGGCCCGCCGCTCTGCCCCGGTCGGTCCCGGCGTCGCGTCGGCCGTGGTGGGGGCCTCGGAGGCGACGGCGCCGCCCTGCGCCGCGCGCCGGGCGGAGGCGAAGCAGCCCCCGGCGAGCAGCACGAGCACCAGTGGGACGGAGGCCCGCACCGCTCCGGACGGCGGCCGGCGCCCGGCCCCGTGCGCCTCGCGCCAACGATGCCGCACAGAGATCATGGCAAGAGCTCCGAGTCGTCGGGCTCGTCGGCGTCGCCGCCCGAGCCCGTCGCGCTCCTAGAAGGACCGTCGGCTGCCAAAACCTTCGAGGATCCGCCGGCCTGCGCGCTGCCCGCCGGCGACCGCGCGGTGCTTCGCCGATCCACCCGGGCGGCGGGCACCTCGACCCCCGTCCCCGCGGGTTCCGGCGCCACCAGTTCGGTGAGGAGGAAATGGCCCTTGGGCGGGGTGAGCTCCTGCGCCGAGTCCGGCTCCACCCGGAGCTCCACCACCTCGGGCCACGCCTCGGGCCGCAGCCGCTTCAACGCCGCGAGGGCACGCTTCGCGCAGCCGTTGTAGATCATCAGCTCGCGGCTCTTGGCCACGGCCGCGCTGTAGGCCTCGACCGCCTGCTCCTCCACCGGCAGCGCCTGCTGCGCGAGCAGGTCGCGGAACTGTTGCCGCTGCTCCTCCTCGGTGAGGTAGGGCGGCAGCGGACCCTCGCGCACGTCGTCGACGAATCGCAGGTACAGGTTCCCCAGTTTCTCGAGGGCACAGAGGGCCGGCTCACCCTGCTTGTACTTGACCACCTTCGTGTACTTGGCCGCGACCTCACGCATCGCCTTGCTCTTCGCTTCGAGGCTCCGCTTGAAGCGCGCATCCGACGCGGCGACGCCCTTCTCGAAGAGCGCCTTCGCCTTCTTGGCGGCGAGCAGGACCTTCACCTCCGCGGGCGTGAACTCCTGCCGACCCTCGGCCTGGGCACGCTCGAGCACCTCCCCCGCTGCCTTCAAGCGAGCGATGAGCTGCTTGGGATTGCCCCGTCCCGCCCATGGGTACTCGAGGCGGACGGACTGGTACTGCTTCATCACGCCGTCGAGACGCTTCAGCTCTGCCGTTGCGACGGCGAGGAGTCCTGCCTTGACCCGCTTCTTGCGCCGCCCCAGGCCTTCGTAGAAGGCCAGGATCTCCTGGTACTTCTTCTCGGCAGCTGCCCGTCCGCGGCGCCCCGCCCGCTCGAGCAGCTTCGCCTGCCGCAGGCGCACCAGGAGGTGGTCGTCGACGTCCTTCCCCGCGTAGTCGCGCAGATACGCGTCGAGGTGTGCGACCGCATCGAGCCATTTCTTTTCGGCCTCGTAGAGCTTGGCCACCGAGAGGAAGACCGCCTTCGCGTCCTTGGCCGCCGGCCACAGGGAGACATACTTCAAGCGGTCCGCCCGCGCCTTTTCGTACTGCCCCAGGCCTTCGCGGAGCACCCCCGCATTGAAGAGCGCCTCCTGCGCCTTGGCCTCGTCGTAGCGGAAGGAGGCCGTGGCGGGACGGGCAGCACGGCGGCGCCGGCGCTTCTTGCCGCGGGGCTGCGAGCCGGCGCGTTCCTTCTCCCAGCGCGCCGCATACATCTCATAGTACCGGGCCGCCTCGAGAAACTCGGCCAGGGCCTCGTAGCCCGCGGCGAGCGAATAGAGCGCCTCGGGGACGAGGTCGCTGTCGGGATAGCGCTCGATGAGACGACTTCGGATGGAAAGCGCTCGGTCGACCCGCTTCGCCTTCGCCCACTCGGCCGACGCATTGAAGAGGGCCTCGTCCGCCTTCTTCGACCGGGGGAACTCCTTGACGAAGCCCTCGTAGGCACGGGCCGCAGCTGCGTGATCGCCTCGCTTCGCCTTCGCCTCGATCATCGTGAGCGCCGAGTCCTCGATGACCTGTTCGAGATCCTGCTTGAACTTCCCCTTTGCGAGCTTCCGGTTGGCGTGGAGGCGCCGAGCCCACTCGTTCACCTTCTCGGGCTGCCCAAGAAGGTTGTACGAGTCGAGGATCAGATTCGCCGCATACTCGGCCAGCTCGTGCTCCGGGTGCTCGAGTGCCACGAAGGCGAAGCGCCGAACCGCTTCGTCGAAGCGGTTGTAGCGATAGAAGATGTTCGCGATCTTGTAGGTGACCTCGACCACCTTCTCGCCTTTGGGGAAGTACTTCAGGTAGCGTTCGCCTGCTTCGAGGAGCGCCTGCTTCGGCGGCGGAATCTCGAGGGGCGTGGTCGCGGGCACGTCGGGCCGCGCTTCCTTCTCCTCGAAGGCGCGGGCCACCTCCTCCCACGCGAAGATGGCGTTCACCGCTGCCTGCTTGAAGAACTTGCCCGGCTTCTCCCCGCGAGACAGACGCGCTTCGTCGATGGCAAAGGCCTTCTCGTACTGCTCCGCCGCCTCCTGGTACTTCTCCAAGTAGAAGAGCAGCTCCCCGAAGTAGAAGTGCATGTCGTAGGCGTACTTCGTGTCGGGGAAGAGGGTGACGTAGTCGGAGTACATCTCGTAGGCGTAGTAGAAGGTCGCGTCGTCACGCGTCTTCTTCGCCTCCGAGTGCCACTCCACCGCAAGGGTTCGCAGGGTGCGCTCGGCGAAGTCCCGGGCCTCCTCGAGCGCCTCTTTCTCCTTCTTGGTCTTGACGACACCCGCCTTCTCCACCTCCCGGAAGACCCGCACCAGGAGCCGAGCCTGCTTCACCGTGTACCGCTTGTTCCCGATCCGGCGCGCGGCATCCACGATCCGCGCCTGCCACCCGGGTGCCTCGGGGCTGATCGGCTTGTCCTTGAGCAGGGTGCGGTAGACGACGATGGCCTCCTTGTCCTTGCCGCCGTCGTAGTAGAGGCTGCCGAGGCCGGAGAACATCTTCTCCCACTCTTCGCCCCCGACCGTCTGGAAGTCCTCCTTCGCGGTCTTGGGGTCGCCGATGTGCGAATAGGCGAGCACGTAGTCCCGGCGCGCCTCACGCACCAGAGCGAGCTTGTTCTCTCCCGAGACCCCGCTGGCGATGTCGCCGTAGAAGATCACCGCCTTCCACGTGTCCATCGCCCGCTCGTAGTCCCCCAGGTTGTAGTAGCACCAGCCCTGCTTGTACATCGCGTAGCCATAGACCTTGCTCTCGGTGAAGCTGCTGGCGCGCTGGTAGGCCTTCAGCGCCGACCGGACGTTCCCCTGGTCGAAGTAGGCCTCACCGAAGGCCAGGTAGGCATCGGGAACGTACTCACTCTCGGGGTAGCGGCGGATCAGAACCTTGTAGACCTTGAGGGCCTGCTTGATCTTCCCCTGTTCCCAGAGGTTCGAGCCCAGCGAATAGAGCACCTCGTCGAGGCGCTCGAAGTCGGAGTAGCGCTTGACGATCTGCCGGTAGCTGTCGATGGCCCGGCTTCGCCAGCGCTCGCTCTCCTCGAGGAGCTGTTGCTTCTCGCTTTCGAGCCGGGCCACCGCGCGCTGATCCCCCCGCTCCTTCGCGGCGATGATGTCGTCGTCCTTCTCGTTGGCGAGGAAGAAATAGTATTGCGCTTCCTCCCAGTAGAGTTCGGCGGCACGGAAGAGGAGACCCGGCGCCTCCTCGTCACTGGGGCCGAGCTCGATGATCTGGCTCAAGGTCCGGATCTGCTCGCGGCGCTTCTCTGCCACCTGCAGTTCGATGCGGCGCCGGAACTGTTCGAAGCGGAGTGCCGGGCGGCGTGCTTCCTCCTTCTTCTTGGGCCGGGAGAGGTCCGCTTTCAGACTGCTGTCGAGGCGCTCCTCCTCCTTCTGTCCCAGGTCGGCGCCCTTCTCCCAGCGGCGGGCGTGCTCGGACGCGGCTGCCGCCGGCGTGGCGGCGCCGAGGAGCAGGACCGGCAGCAGGGCGAGAAGTGGAGAAACTCGGAAGGACCTGGATCCCATGCGCATGGTCACTTCCCTGCGCCAGCACCGGCGGCGAGGCGCTCCTTGCAGCCCTTGGTCAAGGTGTATTGATAGGTCCCAAGCTCGTCCCGCCAGTACTCGCCCTCATAGGGCCAGTACAGCTCCTCGTCGCTCACCGCGACCGAGTAGCCGTACGCCTGCACGACGTCGAGCTTCCCGCCTGCCTGCAGCTGCTTCTCCAGGAACTCCTTCTCGCGGCTCTGCGTCTCGAAGCGAATGCGCAGGCCCTGCGACAGCAGGTCCTTGAGCGACTCCTTCTCGGCATACAGCTTGGCGCTCGCCATCAGCCCCGCCTTCTGTATCAGCTCCTGGCGTTCACTTTTGAGGTGCTCGAGGAGCTCCTTGGCCAGGGGTGAGAACTTGAAGACCTGGTCCTGCTCGGCGATGGAGTCCATCTCCCGCTCCACCTCCTGGATGGAGTCGTTCATCGCCTTGAACTCCTTGTCGGTGAGTGCCGCCTTGAGGATGCGTGCGAGCACCCCGCTGGTGGGCTGCCCGGCCCGCTCGCGTCGCTGCACGTCGGCGAGGAGCTCGTAGTACTCGACGGGCGTCTTGCCACTGGCGGCGAGCTTCGCCAGCTCCTCGTGGACCGGCCCGTAGATGTGTTCGAACTCCTCCACGATCAGCTTGGCCTCCGGATAGCGGCAGTTCTCGTAGTAGATGACCGCCTTCAGGATCAGCGACTCGGGGAAGTACTCGTCGGCGAAGAAGGGGGAGTGCAGGGTGACCATGTTGCCGAGGGCCCGCTCGTAGTCGCCCAGGCGGAAGTAGGCCCAGCTCGACTCGAAGAGGCTCTGCAGCCACTGCTCGCTGTCCCGTGGGATCTTGTTGTAGTAGCCGGCGGCGAAGACGTTCTGCTTGTGCTCGTAGTGGAGCCGCGCCAGCTGCATGTACGCCAGATCGCGCAGATCGGTGTTCTTCAGCCGCCCGGTGCGCGGGCTCGTGAGCTTCACGACCTCCTTGAACTTCGCCAGCGCACCGTTCGCGTCGCCCCGCTGATAGAGGATGAGTCCCTGCAGGAAGAGCGCCTTGGGATAGAACTTCGTCTGATCGGAGATGCCACCGAGCAGACGGTCGGCCTCGGCGAAGCTCTGCTCCGCCTCATCGGACTCCCCCGCCTCCATCAGCGCCCGGCCCCGTGTGAAGTGGTATTTCGCGAGCAGATAGAGGAACTCGTCGCGGTACTTCTCGGGAAACTCCTTGTCGGCGTAGGCGGCGATGTCCTCGAGGACCACGCTCTCGTTGACCATCTTGCGGGAGATGAAGAAGAGCCACTCCAACGAAACCGAGAAGTACTTGTGCGCCTCACCGGCACTCAAGATCCGTTTGAAGTAGGCCAACGCCGAGTGGTAGAGCCCCATCTTGTACAGGCTCTTGGCGAGTAGGTACTCGGCCTGCTGGTGGTGCTCAGCTGCCTTCGGGTCCTGAAGGATCTTGTAGAAGGCCACCGCGGCAGCGTCGTAGTTCTCCCCGTCGTAGAGGGCCACGGCGGCGTCGAGCGCCCGCTGGGCAGCGGACTTCTCCTCGTCCGAGAGGTCGAGCCCCATCCCTTCGAAGCTCATCGTCTCGTCCCCGCCCGAGACCTCGGAACCCCCGATCTGGATCTCCACGTCGTCGCCCGTCGCATCCTTCCCCGTATCGTCCTTGCCTTCGTCCTCCCCGTCGTCGGAGAGATCGAGCCCCTCGAAGGTCATCTGTGCCCGAGCGGCGCGGGGCCACACGAGCGGGCCGCCCATCCACAGACCGACGAGGAGGAGGAGGCACAGGCCGCGCTTCACTTCGTACCTCCCGAGCTGGATCCGGTGGAAAAGAAGAAGGAGAACCCGACGGTCAGCGCGAGCTGGTTGGAGATCTGTCCGTCGCCGGCGGCGGTGGTCTGCGGGTAGAGGAAGTCGAGCACTTCCACCTTCACCGCCAGCCAGCCGGCGAAGAAGAACCGCTGCCCGACGCCGAGGAGCAGCGCCGGCGAGAGGCCGCTCCGGTCTCCGCCCGCCCGCGGCACCAGTGTGTAGCCCACCGCCCCGACGCCTGCCGTCGCATAGAAGTCGAAGTGGAGAACGTTCTCCGCGATGATGTTGAGCTTCCCATAGATGGGTGCGAACTCGCCAAGGAGCCCCCCGAGGAAGCCCACGTTTCCAGGCAGCTCGTCGAGGGCCGCGTCATCCGGTGGGCCGCACTCGGCAGGCGTGGGGCAGACGGCGACCGAGCCAGAGGGCAGGCTCAAGAGCGTCACACCGCCCCGCAGCGTCAGGCCCCAGACCTCCGAGAGGTGATAGGTGTAGGTCAGCCCACCGAGGAGCTTCTGCCGAAATGCGTCGGCCAGGGTGAGATCGAGGACGGCGGCGAGTTCGTGGCGCCCTGCCTTGGTCATCAGGCGACCCGAGACCGCCGGGATGCGCGCCTCGAGCTCGTCGCCGCGCTTGCCCGTGCGCGGCTCGGCCGCCCGCGCTGGAGCGCCGGCCAGACCACTGAAGAGGAAGGCCCCAACGACCAAGAGAGCTTGTAGGCGCCTCATTCGGTGTACTCGAAGTCGGTGGGGAAGTAGATCGAAGCCCCCATGGAGAGGGTCAGGACGTTGCTGATGCTCGACACGGGCCCCCCCCGCAGCACGTAGGTCTCCGGGTAGAGGCGATCCTCCACCTTGAAGAAGAGCGCCAGAAACCGGTTCACCAGGAAGCGCTGGCCGAGGCCGAAGGTGGTGGCGATGTGCTCGCCCGTGGTGGTGCCCACCACACCGAAACCCGCGCTGAAGAACATGTCGAAGTGGATGATGTCCTGGCCGAACCACGCGATCTTTCCGTAGATGGGCGACCACTGGAAGCCCGCGGCCGCCAGGAAGCGCAGCCGGCTTTCGATCAGGGTGGCCACCAGCGCCTTCTTGGCGCTGCGCGTGTTCTGCGTCTCCAGCGTGGTCAGATAGTAGGCGTCCACGAAGAGCCCCAGGTTGTCCGCCGGCCAGTAGGTCGCGGCGACGCCGAGTCCCAACTTCTGGAAGAAGGCATCGTTGAGGGACACGGAGAAGGCCGGCGCCACCTCGAGGCGCCCCGCCTTGAGGATGAGCTTCTTCTGCACCGACTTCACGCGGTCGCCGACGGTGACGATCCGGTCGCCCGGGATGCCGGAGGGCACGGCGGGGGCGTCCGCCGAGCCCTCGGTGTCGTTCGACGTCGCCGGATCGCCCTGTGCGAGGGCTGCCGCAGGGACGAGGAGCAGAGCGGCAACGAGCCAGAGCGCCCACAGCCGTCCTCGTCGCGGTGCCCCGGCGCACGCCGCTCGCGCCACGGGGCCGGCGGCGCCGGCCCGATCTCCGGTGCGGCACCGGCGCCCGCCCCCACCGGCGCCGGCCGGTTCGGCCAGGGTCGATGGGCCTGCCCTGCTCGATGGGCTCGCCATGCTCTCTTGGCCTGCCATCCTGTCTTCGCTCGCCTTTCGCTCGCCGTGCGGTTCCCCGCCGCGTCCCCGTGCCGCCCCCGTCCCCACCTATGCGCGTCTGTACCCAACGGCGCCCGAGACTCCCGCTGCGGAGTGCGTGCCGCCGCTGCTTTTCCGGCCCGACCCCGAGCGAGTCCGCCGCACGTTACACCACAGCCCCAGAGGCGGGCAAACCTCCGCCGCCGCCGCCGCGCCCCGGGGCGCCTCGCTTGTGACGGCGCAGCGCTCCATGCTAAGGCGACACCGTGATGCGCTCCCTCGCTCGGCACGGCCGGAGCCGGCTCCCCGCATGGCTGTCGCTCGCCTTTCTCGCGGCCGCCCTCGGCGAGGCAGGCTGCGCCCCCAACGACCTCGGCGCGCCCTGCACCCTCACACGCCCGGTGGCCGATGGCATGGGCGGCGTGGTGAATGAGCCCATCCCCACCGATTCCCTCGACCCCACCAAGGACTATGTGGCCACCGGGGTGCCGGGCTGCGACGACTTCACCTGTGTGAAGAGTGCGGGGGTGGAGCAGGCGTACTGCTCGAAGCGCTGCACCGGGGACGACGTGTGCAGCGGCGGCCAGAGCAAGACCCTGCGCTGCCGGGAGCTGGTGCTCGACCAGGCCTTCATCGAAGAGCTGCGCAACGAGCTGGGGGAGGAGAAGTTCCGGCAGGTCTTCGGGAACATCGAGTTCGCTCAGTTCTGCGCTGAACCTTCTCCCGAGTAGCTGCGTTCCCTCCTCGCGGCCCGGGCCGTCGCCTGCCGAAGATCCTTCCCCGCGCTCGCCCGTAGGGAAGGCAGGTACGACGGCGACCACCCCACCGGGTCGTGAAGGAGGCAACGATGCTCAAGACTGCGCTCGCCTACGGGACCGCCCTCGCCCTCTCCCTCGGCGCCCTCTGGCTGGGGCGGCCGGCGGCGCCCCGGCCGCCGAACGCCGCCCGCCCCACCCCGGCACCGCCGCCGCCGGCCTCGGCGCCAGAGGCCCCCGACCGCGATCCCGAACCGGTCGCCCCCACGAAGCCACCGGCCCCCGTGGGCCCCGCCACGGCGCGGGCCAAGGTGGGGCGGGCCGTGGTCCTTCGGGGCGCGCTCGGGCACCGGTCGGTCGAGGTGGGCGCACGCTCCGAGGTCTACGCCCTGCTCGAGGTCTCGGGCCACCTGCCGGCCCGGCAGCCCACCTCCGGCCCCCTCGACGTCGCCCTCGTGCTCGACCGCTCGGGCTCGATGGCCGGGACGAAGCTCGCCGCCGCCAAGCGGGCGGCGCGACGCGCCATCGCCCGTCTGGGCCCGGAGGACCACGTCACCCTCGTCGCCTACGGGTCGAGCGTGGACGTGCTCGCCGAGCGGGTGGCAGCCACCGCCGACGGCAAGGCGCGCCTCGACCAGGCCGTAGAGGCGATCGAGGACTTCGGCGGCACCAACATCAGCGAGGCCCTCGAGGCGGCGGCGCGGATCCTGGCCAGGGCACCTGCGGGCGCCGGCCACCGGCGCATCGTGCTCCTCTCCGACGGCGAGGCCAACGAAGGGCTCACCTCGCCGCGCGCCCTGCGCCGCCTCGGGGCCCGCTGGGCCCGCGAGGGAATCACCCTGTCCACCTTGGGTCTCGGAGCGGAGTTCAACGAAGACCTGCTCCTTGCCCTCGCCGACCAGAGTGGCGGCCACTTTCGCTACCTCGCTGGGCCAGAGGACCTCGTGCGAGCCCTCGAGGCAGAGGTGCGATCGGCCCAGCGCGTCGTGGCCCGGGACCTTCGACTCTCGGTGGAGGCCCTCGGGCCCGCGGAGATCGTCGAGGTCCTCGGTTGGGAGGCAGCCGCCAGCGGGAACGAGCACACCGTGCGGCTGAAGGACGTGTCCGCCGGTGAGAAGCAGCGGGTGGTGCTTCGCCTGCGCGTGGCCCCGACGCGGCGCGGCGTCGAGCCGGTGCTTCGCGCCGCGCTGCGCTACCGTCTCGCGGGGCGCGAGACGACCCGCACCCTCGAGCTCCTCCTCTCGCAGCGGGCGGTCGAGGACGCGGCCGAGGTGGCCGCCGCTGCGGATCCCGAGGTGCTCGACGCCGCCGCCCGTGCCCGCGCCGCGGAGGCGGCGGAGGACGCAGCGCATCTGTACGAGGCGGGCCGGGCCGACGAGGCACGCACGGTGCTCCTAGAGCGCCTCGCCGCCCTCCTCCGAACGAGCCCCGGCCGCAGGGATCGGGCGGCGCTGCGACGCGACCTCGACACGCTGCGCGCCCAGGCCGACTTCGAGGCGCCCCCGTCGAGCGACGAGGGACGCCGGCGCATCAAGCGCCTCAAGCACCTCGCCACGGAGTACGAACGATGAGCCCCACCCCCCTCT
>CAYYHA010000118.1:0-11779 GCA_964471535.1 uncultured Myxococcia bacterium
CCGGCGCCGGCACCGGACGATGGCCGGCCCCTGCAGGTGGTGGTGGTCGACCTCTTGCGCCTCGACCTTCCCGATCGCGTGCGCTACCGATACCTGCTCCTCGTGGGGCCACCGCTGACCGTGCGCGTCTGCGCCGAGTTCGAGCTGCATGGCCCCGACCGGTGGCCCGCCCACTCGGGCCTGCTGCCGGCCTTCGGTGGCGCCGGGCCCCGCCTGCGCTGGCAAGGCACCCGGCGCTCGGAGCGGGTGGAGCTTCTGTTCACGCCCTCCGGTGTGGTCGAGCCCACCCGCTTTGGCGGGCTCCTCCTGGGGCCCGCGTCCCTTTCCCTGGACTGGCGGCGCCTTCGGGGCGTGGCGCTGTGGTGGAGCGAGCACGGGGCAGGCGCGCCGCCCGCAGTGGGGCGGCGCTTCGCGGGCGTGACGGCGGACGGGACGGTGGTGGTGGAGAACGATGGCCACCTGCTCCTCCGTAGGCGCGGCGGCAAGCGGCGCCGCGCCCAGGCAGAGCTCACGCTGCGGACGGGGCCCGGCATCGAGGCGGCCGTCGGAGCCTCACCGGTCGATCTCGGCGCCCTCGACCGATACCGCACCGCGCGCGCCCCGGCCGTGCCGGTAGCTGCCTCGGCGGGGGGCGAGGGAGCCGAGGGTCGGTCCGCGGCCGGCCTTCTGATGGTGCGCGAGCCGGCGGCGGTAGCGCAGGCGAGGGGGCGGGGGGAGGTGGCCTGGCCGGGCGACCGGCGGTGCCGGCCGCTTCCCTGAAGGCCCCCAGCGTGGCACGGACAGCAGCGTCCCCTCCGACCCCAACACGGCGGGTCGCCACCACCGGGATTCAACCTGCGCCACAACCTGTTAGGGTTCGCCCACCCTTTCCCTCCAGCGAAGGAGCACGCTCTTGCGACAGATGGTTCGAACGTCCCCGACCTCCCGCCTGGCCCTGCTCTTGGGCCTCCTTTGCAGCCTGGCACTCGCGGGCGCCACAGGCTGCCCCGACCCGGCGCGTCAGCCAAAGCAGCAGGGCGCCCCGGGTGTGTCCACCGGCGCGGGGGCGCCGGGCACCCAGACGGCACAAGGGGCGCCCGAGGGTGCCGGCGCGGCCGGTGTCGGCGAGGAGGTACCGGGAACGCCGCGCAAGCTCTTCCCCTCGGAACCCGACCCGGGCGATGTGCTCGCCCGCTTCGCCGGCCGGGAACTGACCGCCCGGGAACTCGATGCCACCATCGCCGGAGAGCTGGCGAGCCAGGAGCAGGAGTTCGCCCAGAAGCGCTTCGAGCTGCGCCGCCAGGCCCTCGAACGCTACGTGAGCGAGCAGCTCCTCGAAGCGGAGGCGAAGAAACGGGGGCTTCCCGACAGTGAGGCGCTCGTGCGATCCGAGGTGGACACCGTCGACAAGAAGGTGACCGAGGAGGAGATCCAGGCCTTCTACGAGGCCAACAAGCAGGCCATCGGCGGGATGCCGCTCGAGTACGTGCGCGATCGCATCGAGCAGGCGGTGGTGCGCCAGCGGCAGCAGAAAAAGTTCGACGCGCTGATGGAGCGCCTCCGCGCCGAGGCGAAGGTGGAGATCCTCTTCGATGCCCCGCGGGTGGAGGTCGAGGCCACCGGCCCGGCGCTCGGTCCCAAGGACGCGCCAGTGACCATCGTCGAGTTCTCCGACTTCGAGTGCCCGTACTGCGGCCGGGCCAAGGAGACGGTGCACCAGATCGTGGACGCCTACCCGAAGCAGGTCCGCTTCGTGTTCCGGAACTTCCCCTTGAGCTTCCACAGCCATGCGCGGAAGGCGGCCGAGGCGGGGCTGTGCGCGGCGGCGCAGGGCAAGTTCTGGCCCTATCACGACATCCTCTTCGGCAATCAGCAAGCGCTCGAAGTCGAGGACCTGAAGGCGCACGCGGCCAAGGTGAAGGGCCTCGACGTCGAGGCCTTCTCGCGCTGTCTGGATTCGGGGGAGATGGCCGAGGCGGTGGAGCGGGACATCGCGGCCGGGCAGCGGGCCGGCGTCACGGGTACCCCTGCGTTCTTCGTCAACGGCATCCCGGTCTCGGGGGCCATGCCCTTCGAACGCTTCAAGAAGCTGATCGACGACGAGTTGGCCCGCGCCGCGAAAGGGGGTGGGCCGGAGGAGGAGAAGTGATGCGGCTGTCCAGCCTCTTTGCACCGACGCTCAAGGAAGCCCCGAGCGACGCCGTCTTCCCCAGCCACATCCTCCTCGTGCGGGCCGGGTACATCCGGCAGCTGGCCGCCGGCATCTACTCCTTTCTTCCCCTCGGGTGGCGGGTGATGCGGAAGATCGAGGCGATCATCCGGGAAGAGATGGAGGCGGTGGGCGCCCAGGAGTTCCTGCTCCCGGCGCTGCACCCCCGGGAGGTGTGGGACGCCTCTGGCCGCTGGGAGGTGATGGGCGAGAATCTCTTCCGCCTGCAGGATCGCGGTGGCCGCGATCTGTGTCTCGGCATGACACACGAGGAGATCTTCACCCGCATCGCGGCGAGCGAGCTGCGCTCCTACCGGGACCTGCCGCAGGTCTGGTACCAGATCCAGACGAAGTTCCGTGACGAGCCGCGCCCGAAGGGGGGGCTCCTCCGGGTGCGGGAGTTCATCATGAAGGACGCCTACTCCTTCGATCTCGATGAGGCCGGCTTGGACGCGGCCTTCGAGGCGCAGCGGGAGGCCTACGTGCGGATCTTCGACCGCTGCGGTCTGAAGTTTCATGCGGTGCAGGCGCACTCGGGGGCCATGGGGGGCAACGAATCGGTGGAGTTCATGGTGCGCACGCCGGCCGGAGAGGACCAGGTCGCCGCCTGCGAGGCCTGCGGCTACGCCGCGAACACCGAGAAGGCGACCTCGCGCCCCGAACCGGTCTCCGATCCCGATTCGGTTCCGGAGCCGGAAAAGTTCCCCACGCCGGGCCTTGCGACCATCGAGGAGCTGGCTGCGGCCTTCCCCGACCTGGCGCCGCCCGAACGACAGATCAAGACGCTCGTCTACATCGCCGGCGGCGATCCGGTCCTGGTGCTCCTCCGTGGCGACGACGAGCTGATGGAAGCGAAGCTCGAGGCGGCCACCGGCTGTGCCGAGCTGCGACCCGCCACGGCAGAGGAGATCCAGGGGCTGCTCGGCGCCGAGCCGGGTTCCCTGGGCGCGGTGGGCGTCACCGAGATTCCCGTCTACGCCGACCGGCGCCTAGAGGGGCGCCGGGGGATGGTCACCGGCGCCAACGAGACCGGTTTCCACCTGAAGAATGTCGACGTGGACCGAGATCTTTGCGTTCGGGTGTGGGCGGATCTCCGGACCGTGCGGGCCGGCGAGCCGTGTCCCGAGTGTGGCGCGCCGCTCGAGGTCTTCGAAGCCCTGGAGGTGGGTCACATCTTCAAGCTGGGGACGAAGTACAGTGAGGCGATGGGTGCCTACGTCCTCGACGAGACAGGCCGGCAGGTGCCGATCGTCATGGGCAGCTACGGAATCGGCGTGGGCCGGATCATGGCTGCGGCGGTGGAGCTGTGCCACGACGAGGACGGCATCGTCTGGCCGATGAGCATCGCTCCGTTCCAGGTGGAGGTGGTGCCCCTGCAGATGCAGGATGCGGAGGTCCGGCAGGCTGCGGAAGCGATCTACGAAGCCCTGTCCGAGGCGGGCATCGAGGTGCTCCTCGACGATCGCGACGAACGGGCGGGCGTGAAGTTCAAGGACGCCGACCTCTACGGCCTCCCGGTGCGGATCGCCATCGGCGGTCGCGGGCTGAAAGAAGGTGTGGTGGAGCTGAAGTTGCGTCGCGAGACGGCGGTGAAGAAGATCGATCGCGACCCAGCGGCGGTGGTCGCTGCGGTGAGAGCGCTCCTGGAGGCTTGAGATGATCATTCGGGTGGAAGCCGGCGAGGTCGATCTCCTCACCGCCTCCCCCGAAGTGCTCGAACAGCTCGGACTCGGGGCCAAGGAGCCCTTGCTCGCCTCGGGCGCACAGGGCGTCGCGGTGCTCGCCGGCCGCCGCGCGCCGGGCTTCTTCGCTGGCGACCTGCGCACGCTCGGGGTGGCCGAGGCCATGAACCTCATCAACTCGGGCCGGCGCCACGGGCTCGCTGTTTTCGATCTATCGGGTGGCCGGAAGGTGCTGCACTTCGACGAGGGCGAGGTGGTCTTCGCCGCGAGCACCTTCGAGCACGACCGTCTCGGTGAGGCCTTGTGGCGCGCCGGCTTCGTCGACCTCGCGAAGCTCGAGGCGATACAAGGGTCGCTGCCCCCGGGGAAGCGCCTGGGGGAGTACCTGGTCGAACGGGGCCTGGTCAGCTCCGCGGAACTCTACCGGGGCCTGGTGCGGCAGGTGCGCGACATCGTCCTGTCGCTCTTCCACTTCCGAAGCGGGCGGCTCCTCTTCATCGAAGGGGCGCAGGTGACGAGCGAGCGCGTGCAGCTCGAGCAGCCGACCGCCGAGCTCATCCTGGAGGGCCTGCGGCAGGTGGACGATCTGGCGCGCCTGCGCGAGCGCATCAGCTTGGAGACGGTGTACGTCGCGCGGGAGCCAGGACCCGGCATGACGCTGAACGCCCAGGAGCTTGCCGTGCTGCGCCTCACCACGGGCGTGCACACGGCGCGCGAGGTGCTGCAGGCGAGCCAGCTCGGCGAGTTCGATGCCATGAAGGCGCTGTCCACGCTGGTGGAGGCCGGTCTCTTGGTGGCGCGCCACCAAGCCGATGCCTCCCGGGCCCGCGCCGACCACGCCGAGCGCACCGAGGCGGGGCAGGGTACCGAGACGACGGTCTCACTGCATCCACCGGCGGAGGTGCGGGCCGAGGAGCCCGAGCGAACCCTCACCGCCACCTCACCTGTCGGCAGGGAGGAGGGCCCGCCGGCTGAGGGGCTCGGGGAGAGCACGGAGGTGGGGACCCTGCCGGAGCTCCCACGCGCGGGCCTCCCCACGCTGGCGGTCGACACCGAGCCGGCGACCTTCGTCGACCTCGATCCGGGCGGTCCCCCGAGCCAGGCCACCCGAGTGGACCGCGTGATCGACCTGAGCGAGGTCGCCGAGCGGATGCCTTTCCTCGCCTACACCAAGTCGATTCGCAAGGTTTGGGAGGTGCTCTCGAAGGCGGGCGCGGATCCTGCGGCGCTGCAGAGCTACTTCGAGCAGGCGCCGCCGGAGTATCGGAAGCTCTTCCAAGGTGCCTCCCTCGAGGGGGGGACCTTCACCACCGTGAAGGTGCTCGAGAACGCTCGACACGCCTATGGAGAGGGGTACAAGAGCAAGGCGATGGAGGCGTTGGACGCCTTCCAGGCCTTCGCCCTCTTTCAGGCGCGAAACACGCTCTCGCCCGAGGCGGCGGGCAAGCTCGAGCGGCTGGTGATGCTCTACCACCTGGGGAAGGCATGAAGGTGACGCCCGCGGATCGGATCATCCCGGCCCTCGACACGGCCGACGCCGATGTCGCCCTTGGACTCGCCGAGCGGCTGTCGGGCACCGTCACGCACGTGAAGGTAGGCCTCGAGCTCTTCTCTGCCCACGGGCCGGACCTCGTGCGACGGATACGGACGCTTGGGCTCGAGGTCTTCCTGGACCTGAAGCTCCACGACATCCCGAACACGGTCCGCGGCGCGGCGCGGGCGGTGGCCGGGCTGGGCGTTCGCCTCCTCACCGTGCACGCGCTCGGCGGGGCCGAGATGGTCGAAGCCGCGGTGGCGGGGGCGACCGAGGGCGCCGAGGCAGCGGGCGTGGCGCCTCCGGAGATCCTCGCGGTGACCGTCCTGACCTCCCTCGATGCGGCCGCGCTCGAGCGGCTGGGCCTCGCGGGGCCCCCCGATGCGGCCGTGCTGCGCCTGGCGAGGTCTGCCGCGGGCGCGGGGGCCCACGGGATCGTGTGCTCGCCCCACGAGGCCGCTACCGTGCGCCAAGCGCTGGGAGCCGGGGCGCGGATCGTCACACCCGGCGTGCGGCCGGTCGGAGCGAGCGCGGGCGACCAAGCGCGTATCGCCACACCCGAGGCGGCACTGCGCGCAGGCGCGGACCAGCTCGTGGTGGGGCGTCCGATTCGTGAATCTCCGGATCCGGTGGCTGCTGCGCAGGCGCTCGTTCAGGCCTGTGCACGGGTGACCGCCTCGGTCACGTGACGGATTCGGACGGCGCGGACCTGGAACCACCGGGCGGCGAGGCCGCCGTAGAGGTGGGCTTGGCACGAAGCGGCGGTCCCCGGGGCTCTCGATCCTCTAGTGGCCGGGGCTGCCGTGCCCCGGATGGGCCATGCGGCCGAAGATCTCGTCGACCTTTCGCGGGGTCAGTGGCGGCCGCTGTGGTCGGGGGGCAATCCGCGGTGCCGCCTTCGAGAAGTGCTTCGGCGCCTGGTACATCCCATCTCCGTCGGTGTCGATGAAAACGGGGTTGGTGAAGGCCAGGGCGCCCACGTCCGCTTCGAGGATCACGGGAAAGGCGCTCTGGGAACCGCGCACCATCACCACGTACCAGCCGTCCCGTTCGGGCGTTACGGTGAAGCTGCGCGTCACCACATAGCGCTTGTGCGGCGTCTGGGGGTTCCCGGGATCGTGCGCTCCCGGCACAGGGGTTTCGGCAGCAAGATCCACGGGGATGGTGTCGGTCGGTGGCGGCAACTCGCTCTTCTGCTCGAAGGCGCGGGCATCGGTGCCATCGATGTTCGCGTAGAGTTCGATGCGATCGATGCCGAACCAGGTGGGAACCTGCACCTCCACCTCCAGCGTGACCTCGGTGCCCGGCGAGACGGAGAGGACCTCCCCGATCCCCGCCGATTGCGTCCCGTCGGTGGCCCGCAAACGCACGAAGGGGCCGTTGCTGCCGATGACGCGGCCGGCATTGATCCGTTCGGCGAAGTGCGTGCGGTCGAAGGCGGCGAGTGTGTCGTCACCCACCTCGACCCACGAGTGGGGGGTGCCCACGCCCTGCGAGTACCACCGGTGGGTGTCGCTCACCGCTGTCGCCGTCACGACCAGGCCACGCTGCAGGAACGCGAACCAATCGTTCGTGCGGGTCTGGAAGTTCGAGAGCTTGAATCCGTTGTAGATCTCGAGGGCGGTGAAGGACGGATCGAAGAGTCCGGTGTCGTTCGCCGAGGCGGGTGGTGGCTCCATCCGGAAGACGCGGGGATCGGCGGCGGTGGTCCCCGTCGCCGTGTCGAGGCCGATCGCCGTGAAGTAGCCCTGGGCGCCGCGTGGGTGGTTGACCTGCACGACCTTCGTCGCGGCGCCGGGGTGGGCGCGGATGGCGTCGAAGAGCTGTGCAGGGGTCATCGTCTTCCCCTCGCCCTGCCCCCAATCGATGGCCCCGCCGTTCAGGTCGTTGGTGTCGGCATCGAGCGGGAAGGCGTTGAAGTGGCCCCACTCGAAGCTCGTTACCTCGTCCCCCGCGACGCTGCGGATGAACTTTGACGCCCCGAGCGACTCGATGATCGGTGCGTAGTCGGTGACGTAGTCGTGGTCGGTGGAGACGATGACGTCGACGCCTTCGGCGAGGAAGGAGAGGACCCGCTCGATGTTCGGGACCGGCGAGTCGGGGCTGTTGATTGCGTGGACGTGAAGATCCGCAGAGATCCAACCAGAGGTATCGATGACGGGCATGATCTCGGCGTCCACCGTCACGGTCTTGCCGGGGTCCACGCGGATTTGCCGCTTTTCCTGGGGCCACCCCGCCGGATCGGTGGACCACTCCGCGCCTCGGCTGACCACCACCTGATACTCGGCCGGAGGCAGGGGGATGCGGGCCGATCCCGATGGCCCGACGAAGTGCACCGCCTGCACGTTGCGGGGCAGGGGATCGAAGCCGGTGTTGCGGAAGAGCCCCCCCTCGCGCCGCAGATCCTTCGGACAGGTGTCCACGCAGATGAAGGTGACTTTTGCCGGGACGGGCATGCCGCCGGGGCCGCGCACCTCCACTGCGACGATGCCTGCGGCGGGCAGCGTGAGGTCGGCCTGCGCTGGTGCGTCTTCGGTGACCGTGAGGGTCACGGGATCCGAGGCGGGGTAGCCAGGGGCCTCCACCCGAAGCGACCACTCCCCGGGGGGCAGGCGGCCCTCGAAACGTCCTTCCTCCACGAAGAAGATCGCCTCCGGCTTGCTCTCGCCGCTGCGAATGGCGGCCACACGGGTGCCCGGTGGGCTCTCGCCCGCCACCGTGCCCTGAACGGTTCCGAGGGGGGTGCCATGGTCTTCGCTCCAGGCGGCGAAGACAGCGGCGTGATCCTTGCCGACATAGAAGTCGCGCACCATCGCGCGCGTCTCCCCCGGTGCGAGATCATACGCCCCCGGCGGCGGGCGCTCCGGGCGCTCCCCGGCGAAGTCGAAGAGGCTCTCGGCACCGAGGACCGCGCCGGTGACCCCGGAGACGGTCATCGCCAGCGTGGATTCGAGATCCTCCCCGACCCATCCCACGGGAGCCCACGCGTAGGCGACGTCGTCGGCGAGGTAGGCGAGGTAGGCGTCGGCCGGTTCGGGCAGAGGGGTCGAGGGGTAGCCGTGACGGGAACCACTGGGCCGGGTGGGGTTGAAGAGGCCCACGTTGCCGCCCGAGTCCATCAGCTCGCCGGCGATGAGGCGCTGCACCGTCTGCGAGTCGTTCCGGAAGGCGGTGACGACGCGGATACGGCTCTCGCCCGGGTTGAGGATGTAGAAGTGGGTGATGGAAAGACCCATCTCCTGGTCCGGATCCACCCAAAGCTTCCCGGCCGATCCGGCGAGGCTCTCGAAGAGCACGGGAACGTTGATGAAGTCGTTCAGGGTGTCCTTGCCGGTCACCGCGAGCACCACCGCCCCGCCGTCGCTGCCGTCGCGCACGACCTCGAAGCGCTCGGGGAGCAGCGTGCGGCCGAAGTTGATGAGCAGGCCCATCTCCCCGAAGGCGTCGCGGCCCTCGCGGCCGACCACCTCGCCGTCGATGAGGTTGCCCCCCCACGGCGCAGGCCCCATGTGCCGGTCGTCGCCTTGCACCACGAAGCGCACCTGGTCGTTCTCCAGCAGCCAGTCGCCGGCTTTCGACTGGGCTGCCTGGCCCGTCAGGCCCTCGCCCTCGGCGAGCTGGCGCACCCGAGCGCCGCTGCCGTCGGTCGCGATCCACGGGGTAAGGTCGACGCAGGCGCCTTCGAAGACCTCACAGAGGGGCTTGGGCGTCTCGCCGCCGCCCCCGCCGTCGGGCGGGCAGGCGAGAAGGGTCAACAGCGGTAGGACGGGGAGGAGAGCGGTCGGACGGCGCATGGACGAGAGCGTAGCGCGTCTGGCCGGCGAGGGGAAAGGCGGCGCCACGGGGCCGCGCGGCGGGTCCGGGTGCTGCGGGAGGGCCCCACCCGCGCCGGCGGTGGGGGGCTTTGCAGCGGCTCCCACCGCAGCGGGCATTGCCCGGTGACGGCGCTCTTCGCTAGAAGCTCGGGGCATGGCGAGCTACGAGATCTGGCACAATCCGCGTTGCTCCAAGTCGCGGCAGACGCTCGAGCGTCTCCGGGCGGCCGGGATCGAGCCAAAGATCCGGGAGTACCTGAAGGACCCGCCGAGCCGGCGCGAGATCCAGCGCGTGCTCGATCTGCTGGGCTTCGAGGATCCCCGGCAGCTGATGCGCACGAAGGAGCCGCTCTACAAAGAGCTGGGGCTCCAGGACGAGACGCGAAGGTCGGCGCTCATCGCCGCCCTGGCCGAGCATCCGAAGCTCATCGAGCGACCGGTGGTGATCAAGGACGGGAAGGAGGCGGTGCTCGGGCGGCCCCCGGAGAACGTGGACGCGCTGCTGTGATCGCTTGGGTTCGATGACGCAGCGAATCGTGCCGGCGGGCGCCTTGCACTTCGATACGGCCCTCGGGCCAGTGCTCCTCGCCTACGGCCCCAAGGGGGTAAAGGAGCTGCATCTGCCCGATCCCGGACCGGCGCCGAGGCGGTCCGGCGCGCACCTCGCCGGTGCGGCGGCCGGCGGAGCGAGCGCCTCCGCCGAGACGGGCGTGCGGCTGCCGCGCCTCGGCAGCACCCGCCTGGTTCCGACGTGGGTTCGGACGCTGGTGCGCCGCATTCAGGGGCACCTCGAGGGAGCCTACGATCACTTCGACGACGTTCCCCTCGACCTGCCGGATCGGGCGACGGCCTTCGAGCGGGAGATCTGGGCGGCGGCGCGGGAGGTCCCGCCGGGGGCGACGATCACCTACGGGGAGCTGGCCCGGGCCGCCGGCTATCCTGGGGCGGCACGGGCGTGTGGCCGGGCGATGAAGCGTTGCCCGGTCGCGCTCATCATTCCGGCCCACCGTGTGGTTGCGGCCGGGGGACGGATCGGCGGCTGGACGGGGCCCGGAGGAATCGCGACGAAGCGCCGGCTCCTGGAGATCGAGGGGGTCTCGCTGCCCCCTTGAGCGCTCGGCGGGCCGCGGGAGCAAGGCGCCCTCGGCGAGCCGGCGTCAGAGCGATTCTGGATAGCCCTCGGCGAGTTCGAGGAGGTGGGGGCGCAGGGTCGCAAAGCGCACCGGGTCGGGGATGCGCTCGGAAGGCAGGCCGCGCAGGACGTTGACGAGGCAGCGGGGGCCGCCGCCGCCCTTGCCGAAGAGCTCGCCGAAGTCCATGGGGCGCGGGGTGATGCCTTCCGCCTCGAGGCGGGCGAGCAGGGCGTCACTGACCCCGGTAGGGACGAGGAGGGTCTTGCCCACCTGCAGCGCGTTGCAGGCGTAGGCGAGGGCGTCTCGCTCGTCGATGGGCAGGAGATCGATTGCGCCGAAGCGCGCCAGATCCGTCTCGGTGTGATCGACGAGGGCGCCGGGGTACACCATCAGGAGCGGCGATCCGTCCCCGCGGCGGAGCACCGACAGGCACGTGTCCCCGTGGAAGAAGGGCTCCCGGAGCTTTACGTCGAGGGTACGCGCCGAAGGCCCCAGCTCGTCGCGCACCAGGTCGCAGGCGGCGTGGGCCGTGCGTACGCCCCAGGTCAGGATGTGGCGGTCTGCGCCCAGGTCGGCGACGTCCGCCTGCCCCTCCCAGATCTCCGAGGCCTGGGGCGCCTCGAGGCCCAGCGTCTCCCGGAAGAAGGCGGCGACATGCGCGGCCTCTCCCTGGCGGTGGGATACGGACATCTTGGAGACGAGGAAGCGGCCGCTGTGGGGGAAGTAGCGGCCGAAGTTCGCCGCGTACATCATCCCCGTCAGAAGCTCGCCCTCGGGGGGTGGGAGCACCGCCACCGGGGCGCCCAGCGCCTCGATGGCATCGGCCAGGGCGATCCACTCGTGCATCGCCTTGCGGGGGCTCGTCGGCGCCCGCGTCAGAGAGCGGAAGTTGGCCCCGCCGCGGATGTGCCAGCCCGGCTGCGGATACGATAGGAGGTGTACCGGCATGTCCATGGCGCCCTCGATACCCACTCCCACCGCACCTCGCAACCGCCGTGCGTCCGCCGCGGCGGGGGTCTGCAGGG
Source organism: uncultured Myxococcia bacterium (assembly GCA_964471535.1). Classification (GTDB taxonomy): domain Bacteria; phylum Myxococcota; class Myxococcia; order SLRQ01; family SLRQ01; genus CAYYHA01. The sequence goes on from CAYYHA010000118.1 coordinate 11,378, forward strand.
ATCGTCGGCAGGCAGGGGATCATCGGGTGCCAGGGGATCATCGGGTGCGACCTACCCCCAGGGGGTAATCGGGTGCGACCTACCCCCGGGGTGCGACCTACCCCCGGGCGACGCGGGTGCGACCTCACGACGGGTGCGACCTGGCGACGCGACCTGCCAATGGGCACCTAGGATGCGGCGCCGCTCGCACCCCCCGCGTGGCCGGCGGTGGGTCCGGCGGAATCGGCAGGATCGGTCGCGGCGGGCACCGCGCTTCGCCCCAGCGCCTCCTCGAGGAAGGCGAAGGTCTCCCGCCAGGCCAGGCGCGCGTTCCGGCGCCAGACGAGTGCGTGGAAGGCGTGGACCTCCCCGGGGTAGACGCGAAAGAGGTGCGGCACCCGCCGCCGCACCAGGGCTCGAGCC
>CAYYHA010000119.1:0-2030 GCA_964471535.1 uncultured Myxococcia bacterium
AGGAGGCCCGCAGATTCCTGACAGATGGGGGCATCCATGAGTGAATGGCTCGCGGGCAAGCGGGTGCTCGTCATCGTCCCCACCTACAACGAGGCGGAGAACCTCGAGGCCCTCGCAGGCGCCGTCTTCGAAGTGGCCACGCGCCTCCCGTGCGCCCTCGAGATCCTGATCGTCGACGACGCCAGCCCCGATGGCACCGGTGCCATCGCCGACCGACTGGCCGCCCGAGACGCGCGGGTCCACGTCCTCCATCGTCCGGGCAAGGAGGGGCTCGGCCGGGCCTACCTCGCTGGCTTCGACTGGGCCCTCGCCCGTAACTACGACCTGGTGGTGCAGATGGATGCCGATTTCTCCCACGATCCCGCGCACCTGCCGGCGCTCCTTTCGGCCGCCCAGAAGGCGGACGTGGTCCTCGGCTCACGCTACGTGCCCGGGGGAGGCACCGTGAACTGGGGTCTCGGGCGGCGGCTCCTCTCCCGCGGTGGCTCGGCCTACGCCCGGGCCATCCTGCGCCTCCCCTACCGGGATCTGACCGGCGGGTACAAGGTCTTTCGCCGAGCCGCGCTCGAGGCGCTCTCTCTTTCCACCGTGCGGAGCGAGGGCTACGCCTTCCAGATCGAACTCACCCTGCGCGCCCACCGCCGCGGCCTGCGCATCCGCGAGTTGCCCATCGTCTTCGAGGACCGCCGCGTGGGCCAGTCGAAGATGAGCCGCCGGATCGTGCTCGAGGCCGTGTTCCTGGTGTGGAAGCTCCGCGGAACGCAATGAGGCGCTCGCGCCTGTGGCTGGTGGGTGCCGGTGTGCTTCTGCATGCGGTGGTGGCAGCAGCCACCGACCTCTCGCCCGACGAAGCCTACTACGCCGCCTGGGCGAGGGACCTGCACCTCGTGTATCCCGATCATCCGCCGCTCGTCGCCTGGCTCCTCGCAGCGCTACGCGGGGCCTTCGGTGAGAGCACCTTCGTCGTGCGCCTGCCGGCGCTCGTGACCGCTGCGGTGCTGCCCCTCCTCCTCGCAGCCGCAGCGGAGCGGTGGACGCGGATAGCCGGCGGCGGCGCGGCGGATGCGGTGGCGGCGGGGACGCGGGCTGTCTACCTCGCCTCGGGCACCCTGTTCCTGCACGCGCTCGGGGTGGTGACCACGCCGGACACTCCGCTCATCCTCGCCTGGGGCGTGGCGCTGTGGGGGCTCCTCGGCGTCCTCTCCGAGGGCCGGCCGGCGCAGGTGGTGCTGCTCGGTCTTGCCTGCGGTCTGGCTTGCCTCGCCAAGCACAGCGGGTGGCTGCTCCTCCTCTCGGTCATCGGCGCCCTGTGGCGGAGGCCCGCGGCAGCCGCTGCGGTGCTGGGGCTGACGCTCGTCGTGAGCGCACCCTGGTGGGCGGCGGTGCTGGGGAAGGGCGGTGGGGATCTCGCCTTCCAGGCGGCGCGGCTCGGCAGGCCGGAGCCCTTCCGTCATCTGCCCGCCTTCGTCGCGGGGCAAATCGCACTCTTGACGCCTGGGGTCGCTTGGGTTCTCGCGAAGTGCGGCCGGGCGCTGCGGGGGGGCCTGGCCTGGCTCTTCTGGCCGACCGCCCTCGTCTTCTTCCTCGCTGCCGCCTGGGTGCGGGCCGAGGCCAACTGGGCGGCGCCGGCGTGGCTGCCGGTGCTCGTGGCAGCGAGCACCCAGCGCGTCCCCGTGCCTAGGTGGGCTGCGTTCAGCAGCGGAGCGTTGGTGCTCGCCGCCCACCTGGTGGCGATCGGGGGGCTGCCCCCACCGCTGCCCGATCCGACGGCCCGCTTGCGGGGATGGGCGGTGCTCGGTGCCGAGCTGCAGCGGGGGTGCCCCGAGGAGCCCCTGGCCGCGCGCCACTATGCACTGGTCTCCGAGCTCGCCTTCTATGCCCCTGCCTGTCGCCCGATCCGGGCGGTGCCCGACGGCCGCCGGGACTTCTTCGATGGCGGCCCGCCGCTTACCGGCCCCCTGCGCCTCGTGCAGCGAAGCGGCGCGCCTCTGCCGCGGGGATGTCGGGTCTCGGGATCGGCGACGCGGGCG
>CAYYHA010000119.1:2040-11754 GCA_964471535.1 uncultured Myxococcia bacterium
GGCTGGGCACTCTCGGTGTGGCCGCTTTCCTGCGGGCCACCGGCGCGTCCCGTGCCGCTGGCCGCCCCGTCGGGAACGGACTAAATCAGCGGCACCATGTCCTCGAAGCCCTCCCGCCGCGACCGGCTCGGATCGAATGCCGCCGAAGGGCGGCGTGCGCGCCCGAGCGGCCTGGCTATCGCGGCCGTCGTGGTGGGCCTCTTGCTCTGCGTCCCTGGTGCTGGCCTGCTCGCCCTCCTGCTCGCCTACCTCGCTCACCGCACCCTGCTGCGGCATCCGGAGCTCTCCGGCGAGGGCTGGATCGCGGCGGCGGTGGCACTTGGTCTGCTCACGACGCTGGGGCAGATTCTCGCCTTCTTCGTCTGGGCAACCACCACCGAGTTCTTCTCCACCCTCGCGGAGGCGACCGAGGACGTCGCACTCTACGAGGTCGCGGTCGACAGCGGGCGCCGGAGGCTCGTCTTCGACGGAGCGGGGGAGGAGCGCTGTCCCGCCTACACGCCCGACGGGCGGCAGATCGTCTTCGCGTCTCCCCAGGCGGGGACGTGGGACCTGTGGCGGGTGCCCCGGGAGGGCGGGGCGGCCCAGCGGATCACCACGCTGCCGGGGCAGGAGCACCGGCCGCGGGTCTCGCCCGACGGGCGGCAGGTGGCCTTCCTCTACCAGGGCCCCGATTTGGCCTACGGCATCGGTGTGGTGCCCCTCGAGGGAGGCGAGGCGCGCTTTCTCCTCCAGAAGGTGGAGGGGCTCACCGGCGTGGACTTCTCTCCCGACGGAACACGCCTCGTCGTGACCGCGAGTCCACCCGGCCGCGATGCCTGGACGCGGATCTACGATCTCGAGACCGGAGGCCGGAGGACACTTAAGATCCAAGAGGACGATTGGGAGGACCTGCCCCAGACCGACCCTGACTGGAGTGAAGATCGCATTCGCGTCAGTGCGGGGCACACGCTGGTGGAGATCGACCCCGAGACCGGCGCCACCCACCGGCCGATGCCTGGCCGGGTCGTGCACACCCCGCGTGTGGCGGCGGGGCGCCTCTTCTTCTCGAGCAACTTCGACCCCGAGACGGGACGTGAGGAAGGCACCTGGCGCCACCTTCTGGTGGGGACGCTGGAAGGACGCGGGCTGCGGCGGATCCTCAGCACCGAGATTCCCCTCTCCTGCATCGATGTGGCACCGGACGGCACCCATCTCGCTGCCGGCCTGCCCTCCGGGGAAGCGGGGCCATGATCCGAACCTATCTGCGCCTGCTCGGCTATCTTAGGCCGCACCTTCCGGGCTTCTTCGCGGCGATTGGATGCATGGTGGTCCTCGCCCTGACCACCGGCGTCTACGCCTACCTCGTGGGGCCCGTGCTCGAGTTTCTGGTCACCGGTGGTCAGAAGGGGGTCGACGCGGTGGCCCGGCTCCTCCCGAGTGTCGACTTGAGCCAGCTCGACCGCGAGGCGGTGCTCTGGGTGCTCCCGGCGGTCATCCTGCTCACTGGCCTGCTGAAAGGCGCCAGCTACTTCGGGCAGTTCTACCTGATGGGCATGACCGGTCAGAAGGTGGTCGTCGATCTGCGCCGCCACCTCTTCGCCCATCTGCTCGCCCTCTCCCCGGGATGGTTCACGCGTCACCATTCGGGGGATCTCATCTCCCGCTTCACCAACGACATCGCGAAGGTGGAAACGGCGGTGACCTATGCGGTGACCTCCATCCTGCGCGACGCGCTGCAGGTGATCGTGCTGGTGGGCGTGGCCTTCTATCTGGACTGGCGTCTCTCGATCCTCGCCTTCGGCGTCATCCCGCTCACCCTCTTTCCCATCGTCCGCTTCGCGCGGCGCCTGCGGCGGGTGACGGGCCACAGCAACGAGGTGATGGGCCAGATCACCGAGCGCATCCACGAGGCCATCGGCGGCATCCGCATCGTGCAGGCCTATGGACAGGAGGCCGCCGAACGCGAGCGCTTCGATCGCCTCAACGACGACTTCGTGCGGGTGATGCGGCGTTCCTTCCTGGTCCGGGGCTTGAGCACGCCGACCATGGAGGTGATGGCGGTGACGGGCGTGGCGTTGACGCTGTGGCTGGCGGGGGATGCCATTGCCCGAGGCACGCTGGACGCGGCGAAGTTCCTCTCCTTCTTCGCGACCATCATGCTCATGTACCAGCCGGTGAAGAGCCTCGGGCGACTGGGGCAGTTCGTCGTCACCGGGGCGGCGAGCGCCGAACGCATCTTCGAGATCCTCGACCAGCACCCGGAGATCCACGACGCTCCCGACGCCGTCGCCGCACCCCGCTTCGAGCACGGCGTGCGCTTCGAAGAGGTCTCCTTCTCCTACCAGGGACCCGAGGGCCCGAAGGTCCTCGACCGGGTCTCCTTCGAGATCGCCCGCGGTGAGGTGGTGGCGCTCGTCGGCCCGTCGGGGGGCGGCAAGAGCACCCTCGCCTCGCTGCTCTTGCGCTTCCATGACCCCACCGAGGGGCGGGTGACCCTCGATGGCATCGATCTGCGGCGCATCCGGGTGGCCTCGCTCCGCCAGCTGCTGGCGGTGGTCAGCCAGGACACCATCGTCTTCAACGACACGGTGCGCGCCAATGTGGCCTACGGCCGGCCCGAGGCGCCGGACGAGGCGGTGTGGGCGGCGCTCGAGCGGGCGCAGGCGCGCGCCTTCGTCGAAGCCCTGCCCGACGGGCTGCACACCCGGCTGGGGGAGCGCGGGGTCACCCTCTCCGGGGGACAGCGCCAGCGTCTCTCCATCGCGCGGGCGATTCTCAAGGACGCGCCCCTCCTCATCCTCGACGAGGCGACCAGCCAGCTCGATGCCGAGAGCGAGGCGGCGGTGCAGGCGGCGCTCACCGAGCTGATGGCGGGGCGGACCACGTTGGTCATCGCCCACCGGCTGGCCACCGTGCAGCGGGCCGACCGCATCCTGGTCGTCGAGGGCGGCCGGGTGGTGGAGGCGGGAACCCACGGCGAGCTCCTGCGCCTGGGTGGCCTCTACAGCCGCCTCCATGCGCTGCAGCGCCTCTCCGGGGTGGCACCGAGTGACCTCGGGGCCTCGCTGGACGAATGGAAGGCCGAGCCCGGCGCGTAAGAGGGGCGAGGACGGGCGAAGCGAAGGGGCCGGAAGCCGCACCTGTGCCGGCGCCCGATCGCCGCCCCCTGCCTCGGGTGAGGCTACGGTTTGACAGTCCTGGTTTCGGGATTACTGAAACTTTCGCATTGAAAAGCGTACCGTTTCCGTTCTAATTTGGCCCTTGAAATAAGACTCAATCGGTCCTTGTTGAGGCCGATGCTGGGGGGGGCGGGCCCCATCGGGGCCACAGGGAGACATCGACGTGGCAAAGCGAGACTCAATTCTCAACGATCCCGAGTACTTGCGGTACATCGAGGGCATCCAGCGCTACGATCTCCTCACCGCCGAGGAGGAGCAGCGGCTGGCCCGCCGGTGGCGCGAGGAGGGGGATCGTGCCGCCTTCGACGCGCTGGTGACGGCGAACCTGCGCTACGTGGTGAAGGTCGCGCTGCAGTACCGAGGCTACGGGCTGCGCGTCCTCGATCTCATCCAAGAGGGCAACCTGGGCCTGATGCGCGCCGTGGAGAAGTTCGACCCCGACCGGGGCTTTCGACTGGTCACCTACGCGACGCACTGGATTCGCTCCTTCATCCGCGCTTACATCCTCAAGCAGTGGAGCCTGGTGAAGATGGGTGGAAGCCACACCGAGCGGCGCCTCTTCTTCCGCTTGCCCAGCGCCCGGCGGGAGGTGGTCAACGAGGTGGAGGGCGAGGGCGCGGCCTACCGCCGCCTCCTCGCCGAACGCCTCGAGACCACCGAGGAGGAGGTGGAGAAGATCGAGCAGCGCATCTACGGGCGGGACATCTCCACCGCGATGCCGCTGGCCAGTACCGACGGTGACCGCACCCTCGAGGACACCCTCGAGGACGAGGAGAGCGAGGCCTTCGCCGACGAGGTTCTCGAGGAGGCGGAGCGCGAGGCGCTGCGCGAGGCCTTGGATGCCGCCTTCGACTCGCTGACCGAGCGGGAGCGTTACATCCTTCGCCGGCGCTTCCTCACCGACGAGCAGAAGACGCTGCAGGAGCTGGGCGACGACCTCGGCATCAGCCGCGAGCGCATTCGCCAGCTCGAAGCGCGGGCGAAGGCGCGGCTCGGCGAGACGCTCCGGCGCACCCATCCCGAGCTGGTCGCCGAGGCCTTTGGCGCCTAGGGCCCTGCGCCCGGGTCCGGCGCGTCGCTGGCCTGCCGAGGCGCCGTGGCCCCCCACCTGTGTGCCAGGGGCGTCTGTCGGAGGGCGCGGCGATTGCGCCGCCGCCCGTCCGGTGGCTAGAAGTGCAGGGTGCGCCGCCTCCTCGCCCCACTCCTCGCCAGTCTCGCCCGTCTCTGGCTCCGCACGCTCCGCGTGACGGTGGAGGGCGAGGGGGCGCTCGCGGCGGCGGGGCCGGCGCCGATCTTCGCCTTCTTCCATGGGCGGCAGTTCCCCCTCCTCGCCTGGCGGGGGGCCCAAGGCCTCGGCGTGCTCGTCTCCCGATCCCGCGACGGGGCCCTGCAGGCCGGGGTCATGCAGCGCCTGGGCCTGGTGGTCCGGCGGGGGAGCACCGGCCGCGGCGGCTCGGGGGGCCTCGTCGCCCTCCTGCGCGTCGCCCGCCGGGGCACCCCCGTGGCCTTCGCCGTCGACGGGGGCCACGGACCGGTCCACACCGTGCACGGGGGCGTGGTGACGCTGGCGCGCCTCACCGGACGCCCCGTGGTCCCCGTGGGGGGAAGCGCCCGGCCCCGCCTCGTCTTCCGCCGCGCCTGGGATCGCTTCCTCCTCCCCTTGCCCTTCGCCCGGGTCGCCATCGTCTTCGGTCCGCCGCAGCCGGTGCCACGGGCGGGGGGGAAGGCGGCCGAAGCCGCAGCCCGGCGGCAGCTGGCCGAGGCCCTCCACGCCGCCTGCCGGCAGGCGGACGCCCGCCTGGGAATCCGCCGCGACCCCGCCGCCCTCGGCCCCGCCTCCTGTCCCCGATGCGCGGCGGTCGTGAATGGCGCCCGGCAGGGTGCTGGCAGCCAGGCCGGGCCACCCGCCCAGGCTCCAGATCGCGTGCATCTGCGCCGCTCCACCCGGGGCCAGGAGGCGGTTGAAGGCGCCCGGGGCGGGGAGTAAACAGCTCGCGTCGAGGAGCCCGCCGCTGCACTGGATCTACACCATCGCTTCGTATCTCTTCTTCGCGCTCGCGAGCCCAGTCCTGCTCCTCCACCCGAAGACGCGGGAGGGCTGGGCGCGGCGCCTCGGGGTGTATCCATCGGACTTCCTGGCCCATCGGCCGAAGGGGCCCGGGCGGCCGCGCATCTGGCTCCACGGCGCCTCCGCCGGAGACCTCTCGGCGCTCTCCCCCATGATCTGTGAGTTCAAGCGTCGGCTCCCCGGCTGCACCGTGGTCGTCACCACCCTGACCAACTCGGGGGCCCTCATGGCCCGACGCCTCTCGGGAGTCGACGAGGTGAGCTACCTCCCCTGGGATCTGCCCGGTGCGACCCGGCGCGCCGTGCAGGCGATCGACCCCGACCTGTTGGTACTCGAGTACACCGAGCTGTGGCCGCACCTGATCCGCGCGGCGCGGCGGCAGGGCGCCCGGATCGTCCTGACCAACGGACGCTTCAGCGAGAACAATCTGGGGCGGTATCGGTGGCTCTTCGCCGTCTCGGGCCGCCCGCTCGCCTCCTTCGATCTCCTCCTGATGCGCGAGGACGAGGAGGCCGAGCGGGTGCTCGGGCTCGGTGCCCCCCTCGACCGCGTGTGGGTCACCGGAAACACGAAGTTCGACGCCCTCTTGCTCGAGGCGGGAAACGACCGACCGGACCTGGCGGGGATTCTCGACCTCGATGCAGCGCCGGTGCTCATCGCGGGGAGTACCCACGAGGGCGAGGACCTCCTGGTGATCGACGTGTGGGAGCGCCTGCTCGCCGACCACCCCGACCTGCAGCTCGTGATCGCGCCCCGCTATCTCGAGCGCTGTTCCAAGCTCCGCGGCCTCGCCGAGGAGCGAGGCTTCGCCGTGCGCCTGCGCAGCGCGGCGGGTGCGGGTCCCCGCCGCGACGCCGCCGGCCGGCCCGCGATCGTCGTGCTCGATTCGATCGGGGAACTCGTCGCCGCCTATCGCCTCGGCACCCTCGTCTTCGTCGGCGGCTCCTTCACCGATCGCGGCGGCCAGAACATCCTGGAGCCCGCGGCTCAGGGCAAGCCGGTGCTCTTTGGCCCCAACATGGCGAACTTCCACGACGCGGTGCAGGTGCTGGTGGGGCGTGGCGGCATCCAGGTCAACGACGCAGCCCACTTCTACCGCGTCGCACACGAACTTCTCTCGCGTCCCGAGAAGATCGCCGAGTTGGGGGAGCTCGCGCAGCGCACCGTCCACGGCATCCGTGGCGCCTCGCGGCGGAACGTCGATCACATGCTGCGGCTCCTCGGTGCGCTCGGAGAGGCGGAGGCAGCATGAAGCGCTTGGTGGTGGCCCGCACCAGTGCGCTGGGGGACGTGCTCCTGTGCACACCCGCCCTGGCGGCGCTGAAGGAGGCCCAACCCGAGGCGCACCTCACCTTCGTGACCAGCGCGCCCTTTGCGGCTCTCTTCGAAGGGCTGCCCTTCCTGGATGCGGTGGTGCCCTGGGACCTCCACCGCGACCGAAGCCGCGGCGGCATCCGTCGCCTCGCCGCTCGGGTTCTCCGGCCGGGTCCGGTGGACCTCTACATCGACCTCCAGAACAAGGTCCGAACGCGCCTCCTAGGGCATCGCCTGCGCCCCGCACGGCGCCTCGTCTACCAGCGGCGCAGCACGGGGCAGGCGCTGCTCGCCCTCGTTGGCTACGACCCGCCGCGAACGCACCCCCACGCCACGCGCGCCTACCTCGAGGTGCTGGCGCCCCTGGGTGTTCGGCCGCCGCCGGCCGGCGCGCTTCGCCCCACGGTGCACCTCGAAGAGGCGGCGCGGGCGGCGGCGCGGGTGCGGTGTCCCGAGGCGGGTGCCATCGCGGTCGCGCCGGGGGCCCGGCACGCGACGAAGCGCTGGCCTGTCTCCCATTTCGCCGAGGTGGCGCGCACCTTGTGCGACCGCACCGGCGCGCCGCTGCTCGCCGTGGGGGGGCCACAGGACGGCCCGCTCCTCGATGCCTTCGCGGCCGCGGTGGCGCGGCCCGTAGTGGACACGCGGGATCTCGACCTTCCCGTCGTCGCCGCCCTCCTCGAGCGGGCCCGCCTCCTCGTCTCCAACGACACGGGGCCAGCGCACCTGGCCGCAGCGGTGGACACGCCGGTGGTCGCCGTCTTCGGGCCCACCGCCGAGAGCCGGTGGGCGCCCTTCGGCGCGCAGGTGGTGCGGACCGAGATCGCGTGCGCGCCCTGCACCAACCACGGCGGGGCGCGCTGTCCCCGAGGCCACCACCGGTGTCTCCGTGCGCTGGCGCCGGATGAGGTCCTCGCCGCGGCGCTCCCCCTCCTGGAGGCCGCAGCATGAGTGGGGTGCGGGGCTCGCGCCTGGTCGAGCTGTGGTACGCACCGAACCCCCGTCTCGGCCAGCGCCTCCTCCGCGGTGCGCTGGCGCCCGCGTCGTGGGCCTTCGGTGCCGCCTCGGCGCTGCGGCGCCGGGCCTACGCGGCGGGCCTGATGCGCCAGCACCGGGCGCCGTTTCCCGTGGTGAGCGTCGGCAACCTCACGGTGGGGGGCGCCGGGAAGACGCCGGTCGTGGCGGAGCTGGCGCGGCGGCTGGGGGCGCGTGGGCTGAAGGTCGCCATCCTGGCGCGGGGCTACAGGGGGCAGGGGCGCGGCCCCCGGCTCGTCTCCGATGGGAGGACCCTTTGCGCTGAGGCGGACCGAGTTGGGGACGAGCCCCGGCTCCTCGCCGAGCGCCTCCCGGGGGTGGCCGTGCTGGTCGGGCCGCGCCGCCGCGTCCTCGCCGAGCGGGCGGCACAGGAGCTGGGCACCGAGGTGGCGATCCTCGACGACGGACTGCAGCACCTCGCCCTCGCCCGGGACCTGGAGGTGGTGGTGGTGGACGCGGCGCGGCGCCTCGGCAACGGGGCGCTCCTGCCCCGCGGGCCCCTACGCGAAGGACCCGAGGCGCTCGACCGAGCGCACCTCCTGTGGATCTCGAAGGTCGACGAGGCCGAGTCGGAGGAGGCGCTCGAGGCCTGGGTGGACTCGCTCCTGGACGGGCGACCCTGCGCGGTGGTCTTAAGCCGCTACCGCCCGGCGCGGCTCCTCCTCCGGGGCGAGTCCGCCCCGCTGGAGGCCCTCGCGGGCCGCCGGGTCCTCGCCCTCTGCGGCATCGCCCACCCCGCCTCCTTCGTCGCCAGCCTCCGACGGATCGGGGCAGAGGTGGCGGGGACCCTCGCCTATCCGGATCATCACCGGTACCGCCCGGCGGAGATCGAGGCGGCGCTGGCCGAGGCCGCACAGGCGGGGGCGCTCCTCGTCACCACGGAGAAGGACGCGGTGCGCCTGCCCGCTTCCGCTCGGGCGAGGCTGGCGGTGCTCGGGGTGGAGACGGAGATCGTGGCGGGCGGCGCCGCCGTGGAGGCGGCCCTCGATCGCCTCGTGGGAAGGCGGCGTCCCGCAGGGAAAGGGGAGGCCGGCTCGCCGGAACGCGCTGGAGCGGAAGGGGTGAGGTGATGGTGCGCCTCCTCTCCTGGATCCTCCACGCGCTCCCGCTGCCCTGGGTCCTCGCCTGGGGACGCGCCCTCGGGTGGCTGGCTTACCGGCTGGGCATCCGCCGGCGCATCGTCGATGGCAACCTCCGCCTGGCCTTCCCCGAGATGGCTGCCGCCGAACGGCAGGCGGTGGCCCGCCGAATGTGGCTGGGCCTGGGGATGCTCGCGGTGGAGCTGCTTCGCTCGCCGCGCATGACCCCCGAAGAGGTGCGAGCGCGCATCGAGCTCGACGGTTGGGAGCACCTCGAGGCGGCCCGTGCCCGGGGCCGGGGGGTCATCGTCGTCACCGGGCACTTCGGCAACTGGGAACTCCTCGCCACCGCCACCGCCATCCTCGGCGTGCCGCTCCACGTCGTCAGCCGCCGCATGTCCCAGCGGCGCATCAACCGCTGGTGGAAGGAGGCACGCGCGCGGGCGGGGCTCCACGACCTGCCGGATCGGGGCTCGGCGCGGCGCATCCTTCGGGTCCTGAAACGAGGCGAGGTGCTGGGCCTCGCCTTCGACCAGAACATCCGCCCGCCGGCGGGGACCTTCGTGCGCTTCTTCGGCGTGCCCGCCGCCACCATCCGGGCGCCGGCCACCCTCGCCGAGGCCACCGGAGCCGCCATCGTGACCGCCTTCCTCGTGCGCCAGGGCGCGGGACGGCACCGCCTGGTGCTGCGCCCCTTCGAGTACGAGGCGGTGGGCGGGAGCCGGGAGGCGCGGGAGCGCCACAACCTGCAGCGCCTCTCGGATCTCCTCGAGGCGTGGATCCGCCGCCACCCCGACCACTGGATGTGGCTGCACCGGCGGTGGAAGAGCCGGCCTGCGCCCGAGGGCGGTTTCGTCGATCTCCCGGCGGCCGCCTACGCCCAGCGCGTGGCCACCCGCAGCCTCTAGGTCTCTGGCGCGCGCCGCGCCGGAGCCGTGGCCCTGCCTCGGCCCGCGGGATGGCCGCGAGGGGTGGACGGGAGAGGGCGCGGGCCTGGTCCCACCGATGAAATGGCGCGGGCCGGACCGCGTAGGGGTAGGGTGTGCTGCCAATGGCC
>CAYYHA010000120.1:0-11649 GCA_964471535.1 uncultured Myxococcia bacterium
TTCTTCAGAAGCCGGCTTCGGCTGAGTGACGAGGCGGATGGCCGGGTCGCCCGTCTCGTAGAGCGCGCCCAGCGTCGGCTCGTCGAGGAGCTGGAGAAGGACGTGCTCTATCTCGAGGACCTCCTCGACAAGCAGAAGGTGCAGGACCTGGTCGCCATGGCCGAGGAGCTTCGGGACCAACGCCGGCGCCTCGCAGAGCTCATCGACGAGCTGAAGAAGAATCCCAGCGAGGAGACGCGCGCAGCCATCAGTGAGGAGATCGCACGCATCAAGGAGCGCATCTTCGAACTGATGCAGAAGATGCAGGAGCTGGCCAAGTCCATCAACGACGAGTTCCTCAACACCGATGCCCTGCGGGAGATGAACGAGTCCCAGGACATGCTGTCCACCCTCGACGAGGTGCAGCGACTCCTCAATGAGGGTGATCTCGACGGCGCACTGAAGAAGCTCTCCGAGATGGCGGGGCAGCTCGATCAGATGCTCGAGAACCTCCGGGAGCAGGATCAGAGCTTCGGTGGTGAGGAGTACGCCGAGCTCGGCCGCCAGATCATGGAGTTCAGTGATGCGCTGCAGCGGCTGAAGCGCGATCAGGAGCGGCTACTCGAGGCTTCTCAGGACCTGAAGGAGAAGTACCAGCGGGCGCTCGAGGAGCGGGTGAAGGGGCGTCTCGACGAGCTGGCCCAACGCCTGGCCAAGAAGGCCAAGGAGGCCGAGGCCGAGCTGTCGAAGGTGCCCGATGAGGCTCTCGACGATGGCTTCGGAAGCTTCAATCGCGAGATGCTCGAGCAGGCAGTGCAGCGAATGAAGGACACGGCAATGCTCCTCGAAGCTCGCGACTTCGAGGAGGCACGCCGGAGCGTCGAGGCGGGGCTGCGCAGCACGCAGAATCTCGAGGGGCTTCTGCAAAGAGAGGTCATCGAGATGCGACGCCTTCGGACGCTCATGCAGGAGCGCCTGGGTAAGCTCGAAGAGGCGAGGGGACACACGGAAGGGGCGCGGGCGCGGGCGGAGGAGATCCTCAAGGCCCTCGAGCAGCTCTTCCCCGACCCCAGCGAGGTCTTCGATCGCCAGGACCGTCGCCGCATGGAGCAGATGGCGCGCAAGCAGGAGGCGCTGCGGCAGCGCGCCGCGAAGCTGCAGAAGCAGATGGAGGAGATCGGGCGACAGGCGCCGGTCTTCTCGCCCTCGATGGAAGGGATGCTGCAACAGGCCGGGCGTCACATGGCCGAGGCGCAGCAGCAGCTTCAGCAAAGCGATGCGCGCCGCGCGGGCGGGCAGCAGAAGGCAGCCGCCGACCGGCTTGGGGAGCTGCAGAAGCAGATGGAGGAGGCGATGCAGCGAGGCGGAGGTGGTCATGGAGGCATCCCGATGCCGCTCGCCGGTCGCCGGCCGGGAGGCAGCTCGGGACGGCTGGGGATGAGTCACCAGCCGGTGAAGATCCCCGACGAGGAAGCCTACGAGCCGCCCGAAGCGTTCCGAAAGGAGCTGATGGAGGCGATGAAGGACGGCGCACCGAAGCGCTATGAGCGTGAGGTGAAGCGCTACTACGAGGAGCTGGTGAAATGAGCCGGGTGTGCCGGCCGCCGAGATGGGTGCACCTGCGCGTCCTCGTCCCGTGTGTCCTGGCGCTGCTCGCTGGCGCGACCCCCGCGAACGCGAGTGAAGTCGACCGCATCGAGGCCGAGATCAAGCGGGCCGAGCAACTCTTCGCCGACTGGCAGTACGAAGAGGCCATCGCCATCGCCGAGGCCCTCTACAACGAGCATCCTACGCTTCCCCCGGTGCAGTATCTGGCGGGCAAGGCGAAGTTCTACCGGCAGGACTACCAAGGGGCGGTGGATCTGCTCACGCGCGCGACCGCAGCGAGCCCCGATGCGGGCCGGGACGATCCCTTTCTCCGCTATGCGCGGGACACGCTACGCATCACCCGGGACTACGTCTCCGAGCAGAGCGAACACTTCGAGCTGCGGGTCCCGCCGGGTCCGAATGAGGTGCTCTTTCCCTACGGCCTCGAAGCGCTCGAGCAGGCGTGGCAGCGGATCGGTGACGATTTCGGCCTCCACCCTGCGCATCGAATCGTCGTAGAGGCCTACTCGAGCGCCGAGGATCTCTCCCACGCCAGCGGTCTTCCGGTGGATGCGATCAAGACCAGCGGCACCATCGCGATCTGCAAGCACAACAAGCTGATGTTCACCACGCCCAAGGCGCTGCTTCGTGGCTACGAGTGGCTGGACACGCTGGCCCACGAGTACGTGCACTACGTCGTGAGCGTGAAGAGCCACAACACGGTGCCCATCTGGCTGCACGAGGGGCTCGCCAAGTACGAGGAGACGCGCTGGCGGGGCAAGGCGGGGCAGGCCCTCTCCCCCTATGCGGAGAAGCTCCTGGGGCAGGCCATCCACGGCAAGCGACGCTTCATCACCTTCGAAGAGATGCATCCTTCGATGGCGCTCCTGCCCAGTCAGGAGCACACGGCGCTGGCCTTCGCCGAGGTCTTCACCGCGGTCGAATATCTGATCACCGAGCGCGGGGGCTACCCAGCCATCCGTCGGATCCTCGAACTTTTGCGCGATGGCGAGGACGTGCCGCAGGCCTTCGCCGAGGTGCTCGGTGAGTCGTTTACCGCCTTCCAGAAGGGGTGGCGCGCTTGGCTGAAGCGGCGCCCCATGCGCATGCTCGCCGCAGCGCAGGCCGAAAAGCTCACCTTCAAGACGGACGTGAAGGGGAAGGTCGCCGAGAGCGCCGAGGACGAGCAGGATGCGAGCAGCGCACTCGAGCACCCACAGGCCAAGCGTCACGCCCACCTCGGCGAACTCCTGCGCATGCGGGGGCGCCACCTGGCGGCCGCGGTGGAGTACGAGAAGGCGTATGCGGCGGTCGGGCCGCGTGCCCCGCTGCTCTCCAACAAGCTCGCGCTCACCTACATGGCGCTGAAGCGTTGGGATCGCGCAGAGGAGGTTCTCAAAGAGGCACTCGGCCCGAACCCCGGCTTCGTGACCACGCACGTGCACCTCGGCCGCCTCTACCTGCTCACCGGACGCGACGATGCGGCGGAGGCGGCGTTCCTCCGGGCCAATCGCATCAATCCCTTCGACCCCGAGATCCACGCTTCGCTCCACGCCATTTACAAGAAGCGGGGCGATTCGGCGCGGGCCGAGCGCGAGGCGAAGGCCTTTGCGCGCCTTCAGGCGCCGCCGCGCCCGGGCCGCGCCGCGCCCGCCACCGGCGAGGTCGGCTTCCTCACGCTACTGACGCGCCCGTGGGCGAGGGTCCGTATCGATGGCAAGCGGACCGGCCTGACGACACCGATCTTCCGCCATCCCCTCCCCGCCGGAGAGCACGAGGTGGTCCTGGAGAACGAGGCTTCGGGCGTCCGAAAGCGTCTAAAGG
The DNA here is from genome assembly GCA_964471535.1 of uncultured Myxococcia bacterium. GTDB lineage: Bacteria > Myxococcota > Myxococcia > SLRQ01 > SLRQ01 > CAYYHA01. The sequence goes on from CAYYHA010000120.1 coordinate 3,391, forward strand.
TGGCGATCGAAGCAGGTGAGGAGACGAAACGAACCGAAGTGCTAGACTCGAGGTAATGGGGGCACTCGGCCATCCGCATGCGCCGCAGTGGCCGCTTGCCTGCGGCCTCCTTCTCCTTGCAGCGGGGTGCTGGTGTGGGCCACCCATGGAGGTCCTCCATGTCGACGGCCAAGATCGCCGGTATCTCCTCGACGTTCCCCCGGATCTCGCCGCGCCGGCGCCCCTGCTCCTGGTCCTTCACGGCGGCGGCCCCGATGGGCCTGCGATGGCCCGCCGCTACACGGGATTCTCCGAGCTGGGCGCGGCGGAGGGCTTCGTCACCGCCTACCCGGAGGCGCTCTTCGACAACTGGAACGACGGGCGCGAGGGACCGAAGCTTCGTGCCAACGCCGAGGGGGTCGACGACGTGGCCTTCCTGACGGCGCTCGTCGATCACCTCTTGGAGACGGAGGACATCGATCCGAGCCGCATCTACGTGGTTGGTATCTCCAACGGCGGCTTCATGACCGAGCGCCTCGCCTGTTCCCCTCTCTCGGCGCGTCTGGCTGCGGTCGTCCCCGTGATCGCGACGATGGCCGAGACCCTGCTCGCCGAGTGCGCACCCGCAGCACCCCTGCCCATCGCGCTCGTGGCCGGCGACGAGGACCCGCTGGTCCCGTTTACGGGCGGGCCCATGATGGACGGGGACCGGGGCGTGATCGCCAGCTTCGACGACACGGTCGCGCTCTGGCGCGACCACAATGGCTGCACCGGCGAGCCCGAGGTGGAGCTCGTCGACGAGGTCGACGATGGGACGCGCGTTCGCATCGAGACCTGGACGGGCTGCGCGGCGGAGACGAAGAGCCTGGTGGTCGAGGGGGGCGGGCACACCTGGCCCGGGGGGCGCGCCACCTTCGACTTCCTCGTAGGAAGGACCAGCCAGGAGATCGAGATGGCCGAGGTCGCCTGGGGCTTCCTCTCCCGCTTCCGGCGCTGAGCGCCCACGGCCGCGCCGCCGGCTTCCCCTCGGCCGCTGCTGCCGCCGCGTTTCAGGGCTCCAGAGACAGCCCCACCACCGGGTAGAGGGTGAGGCCGCCGAGGTCCGCCGGCTCGCCGAGGATCACCGGCTGGCTCACCGCCTGCACGACCGTCAGCTCGAGGTAGAGGTAGACCCATCGATACCCCCCGGCGAGCCCCAGGGTCGCTCCCAGGTAGTGGAGGGTGCCCGACAGGTCCTCCCGCGTGACGAGTTGCGAACCGTCGGGCAGGTCGAGGGTCAAGATCGAGGGCACCGCGTAGGTGCCCACGCGGTAGCGCGCCGACACGTAGGGCTGGAGCAGGTCCGACACGTTCCAGCTCGCCACCAGGGCGAAGTCGAAGTCCCATCGCGAGGGGTCGTCGAGTTCCACGAAACGGAAGAGCTCCGAGATGCTCTTGAGGTAAGCGTAGAGATCGAAGAGGAGGCCACCGAAGGTGTGGCGCTCGATCCCCACGATGCCGGCGAGGTGGAAGTCGGTCGCCGCGCGGAAGGAGAGGCCGGGCGGGGCCCGGACGTCCTGGCCGATGAAACGATAGCGCGCGTCGAGACGCCAGCCGCTGCTCGACCAGCGCAGGCCGGCGTCGAGGTTCTCGACGAAGCCGTAGCGCAAGGAGAGCTGAGTGACGGTTCCCGGAGGGAAGAGCGCCAGGGCGAGCGCCGCCTCGAGCGCTTCACGCTGTTCCGCCTCAGTGGGCGGGGGCACCTTCCCGTTCTCCGCATCGAGCAGCCGCTGTGCCGCCGAGGCCGCCACGCCCACCGCCCGCGCGAGCTGCGCGGTGGGCACGTAGGCGCCGAGACCGGCGTCCACTCGCACCTGCCCCGGACGCAGGGTCTGTGCCGTCTGAAGCTGCGAGAGATTCGTGGCGCAGCCTGCTGACCCCATGCACAGCGTCGCAAGCGCGCCGATTGCCATGCCTCGGCCCCCAAGACGTCGCATCGTGAGAGTCTACCGGACCCTTGGACCCGCGTCGCCCCTGGAATACGCTCCCCCTTCCACAAGTTTCCGCGTGTCGAGGCCCCGCATGAGCATCCCGGACCCGAGCCAGATCCCCGCCCCCGACGTCGAGAAGGTCGAGCGCCTCGCCGAGGCGAGGGGGCGTATCGTCGACGAGATCGCCAAGCGCATCGTCGGACAGAAGCAGGTCATCGAGCATCTGCTCATCGCGCTCTTCGCCCGGGGGCATGGGCTCTTCGTCGGCGTGCCCGGTCTCGCGAAGACGCTGCTCATCTCCACCCTCGCTGAGGTGCTCGACCTCTCTTTCAACCGGATCCAGTTCACTCCGGATCTGATGCCCTCGGACATCACCGGCACCGATGTCCTCGAGGAGGACCACACCACGGGGCGGCGCGTCTTCCGCTTCGTGAAGGGGCCCATCTTCGCGAACATCATTCTGGCCGACGAGATCAACCGCACGCCGCCGAAGACGCAGGCGGCGCTCCTGCAGGCGATGCAGGAGCGGCGTGTGACCGCCGGCGGCAAGACCTGGACCCTCGAGCCGCCGTTTCTCGTATTCGCAACGCAGAATCCGGTGGAACAGGAAGGCACCTACCCGCTGCCCGAAGCACAGCTCGACCGCTTCATGTTCATGATCGACGTCGATTACCCGTCGGCGGAGGAGGAGGTCGAGATCGTTCGCACCACCACGGGACCCGTTGCGGCGGTGCCCGAGAACGTGCTCTCTCCCGAGGAGATCCTCGAGTACCAGGAGCTGGTTCTGCGTGTTCCCGCGGCCGAGCACGTGGTGCGCCACGCCGTCGATCTCGTCCGTGCCACACGGCCGAAGCGGGAGGGCGCACCAGAGTTCATCGATCGCTTCGTGGCGTGGGGCGCGGGGCCGCGTGCTTCACAGTTTCTCGTTCTCGCCGGAAAGGCGCGTGCCATTTTGCATGGACGCACCGCCGTGGAGGTGGAAGACGTGCGGGCGCTTGCCCGCCCGGTGCTGCAGCATCGGCTGCTCACCAACTTCCACGCCGAGGCGGAAGGGGTGAAGAGCCAGGCCTTGGTGGATCGCCTCCTCGAAACCGTGCGGCCTTGAGGAGGCGGCGGTGGCGACGCCGAAGACCCAGGCTGGTCCCGGAGCGCTCCGGCCAGAGGTACTCGCCCGTCTCGGCGGGCTCTCGGTGAAGGCGCGGCAGGTCGTCGAGGGTGTCCTCTCCGGCTTGCACCGCAGCCCCCACCATGGGCAGAGCATCGAGTTCGCCGAGCACAAAGAGTACGCGCCCGGCGACGAGATCCGTCATATCGACTGGAAGGCCTACGCGAAGTTCGACAAGTACTACGTCAAGCAGTTCGAGCACGAGACGAACCTGCGCGCCTACCTGATGGTCGACGCATCCCATTCGATGGCGTACGGCTCAGGCGAGGTCTCGAAGCTGGAATACGCGAAGGTGCTCGCCGCCTCCCTCGCCTACCTGCTGGTCCGGCAGGGAGACTCCGTAGGCCTCGTCGTCTTCGGTGAAGAGGTTCGCTCCTACGTGCCGGTCCGATCTGGGACGGCGCATCTTCAGGAGGTCATCGGCGCGCTCGAGGCAAGCGAGGCGGAGGGAGCGACGGATTTCGAGGCCGCCGCACATTTCCTCTCGGAGCGCGCCCGGCGCCGGGCGATGGTGCTGCTCTTCTCGGACTTCCTCGATCCCGACGACGCCAAGGTGGCCGCAGTGCGCCGGCTGCGGGCGCGCAAGCACGACATCGGCGTCTTCCACCTCATGGATCGAGCAGAGCTGGACTTCCCCTTCGAAGATCCCTCGCTCTTCGTGAGTATGGAGGACGACAGGCGCCTGCAGGTGAATCCTATCCAAATTCGAGATTCCTACCGCGAAGAAGTGCAGGCCTTCATCGAAGCGACTCGGCGGCGACTCCGTGAGAGCGACGTGCAGTATCGGCTGGTGGTCACCGATACGCCGTATGACCAGGTGGTCGCGGAATTCCTCTCGGAACGGGCACAGGGGAGACGACGATGAGCCTCCACTTCGTGCACCCGGCCTACCTCTGGGGGATGCTCGCTGCCGCGGGCCCCATCGTGATCCACCTCATCAACCGCCGGCGGGCGCGCACGGTCGAGTTTGCCGCCATCGCCCTGGTCCTCCGGTCGGAGCGCCGCAACGCCCGCCGGCTCCGCCTTCGCCGCCTCCTGCTCCTCCTCCTGCGCACGCTCGTCTGTCTCGCAGTGCCCATCGCCCTGGCCCGGCCCTTTCTCGCGCCGAAGGATGCCGTGGCGGATACAGGGGGACGTGGTCCCACCGCCAACGTGATCGTCCTCGACACCTCACTCTCCATGCGCCTGAAGTGGGAGGGGGAGACCCTCTTCGACCGGGCAAAGCGACAGGCGAAGGAACTCATCGCCGGCCTGAGCCCCGAAGATGCGGTGGCCGTCTTGCCCTGTGCCGCACGGTGGTCCGGCCCGCCGCCGTCTGCCGGCTATGACTTCGGCCTGGCCCGTGAAGCCGTCGACGCGGCGCAGGCGGGCTACGAGGCGACCGACATGAATGCGTGCCTGGCCGTGGCGGCCCGGGTCCTCGGGGCCGCCCCGCTGGAGGGAAAGCGGATCTTCGTGGTCAGCGACATGACAGCGAACGGGTGGAACTTCGAGCTTCCCCCGCCGGTGGTCTCCACCGAGAAGGGGGAGCTGCGGCCTCAAATCGTCCTGGTCGATGCCGCCGGAGGTGCGGCACTCGCCAACCGGTGGATCGAGAAGCTCGAGGTCGAGCCGGCCTTCTCTCTGGGACCTCGAGCTTACTCCTTCACCCTCCTGCTGCGCAGCGTCGGCAGCGGTGCCTCCCGACTCTCGGCCCACCTGAAGGTGGGGGAGGAGGTGGTCGCTCGGGGCTTCATCGATCTCGAGGCAGGAGGGAGCGCCCGGAAGACCTTCTCTCACCGTTTCGACGAGGGCGGCGAGGTCGCGGGTGCAGTCGAAGTCGATGCCGACGATCTGCCCGACGACGATGTCTATCCCTTCCTCGCCTTCGTCCGCCGGGACGTCCATGCGCTGGTGGTCGATGGCGATCCCAGCGTGAACCGCTACCGGGACGAGGCCTTCTTCGTGGAAAAGGCGCTGTCCCCGGGCGGTGAGGGGACCTCCATCCGTTACCGAATCGTCGACGTGGACGCCTTTTCCGACCTCGATCTCGCACCCTACGATCTCGTTCTCTTGCTCAACGTCCGTGCAGTACCGGAGCGGAAGGTCTCGGAACTCTCGCGCTTCGTGCGGTCGGGGGGCGGGCTCTTCATCAGTGCCGGGGATCGGATCGACGTGGACGCCTACAACCGACAGCTCGGGGCGCTCCTTCCAGCGCGGCTTCATCTTGCGAAGGCGGCAGACGGCGGCGCGACGGGCTTTGCTCGCATCGCCTGGAGCCATCCCATCTTTTCAGTCTTCCAGGGGGAAGGCCGGGAGGGCTTCGCGTCGGCGCGCTTCCAGACCTACCTGCTCACGCGTCCGCCACCGCCGGATACAGAGATCTTGGCTACCTTCGAGGAGGGTGCTCCGGCCCTCCTCCTGCGCGAGGTGGAAAAGGGCCGCGTCGCCCTCTTCACTTCCACCGTCGACCGGGCGTGGACCGACTTCCCGATCCGCACCGCCTTCCTTCCCGTGATGCAGCAGCTTGCCGGCTATCTGGCCCGGGCGCTCGACGAGCGACGCGCCCAGACGCTGCTCGTGGGCCAGAGCCATCGGCTCCCGGTCCCCCAGGGGGCCGAGGAGGTGGTGGTGGAGGGACCCGAGGGAATCCGAGTCGAGTTCAAGGGAGAGGCGCTCTCGACCGGGGAGCTGACCTTGAGTCAGGTGGATCGCCCGGGGGTGTATCGGGTGCGCGTGCGCCGCGGCACGGCGTGGGAAACGCCGCCGGGCCTCTCCTTCGTGGTGCTCACCGACCGGAGGGAATCGGATACCACCCGGGTGAACCTCGAGGAACTTCGCGCATACCTCGGCGGCGGCGAGGGCGAGGAGAGCACGGTCGCCGCGGCGTCGCTCTCGGGCGAGAGCAGTGGGAAGAGGCCGCTGTGGAGCACCGTCCTCCTCATCGTGGTGACGGCGCTGCTCCTCGAAGGGTGGCTGCTCTACCGGTAGGCCGGCCGCAGCAGTACTTGCAGCGCGCGCCGCGGCCGCAGGGACAGCGGTCGTTGGGACGGATGCCGGCCGGAGCGCCATCGTCCAGCCACTCTTGGGCAGGATCCCAAGCGGGAACGAGCACCTGCCCGCGCCAGTGGTGGCGCCGTGCCTCGGGACCGTCGCCGGCTCGTGCGAAGACGCGGTAGGCTGCACGGTGATGGGTGAAGAGGAGCTGACGTTCCTCCTCGTCCACGGCGCTGGGATCGATGAGGCCGGCAGCGTCGAGGAGGGCCAGCGCGATGGCCTGGTCGCGCACTGCCGCTTCCTCTGGGGCGTGTGACGGGGCCGCCAGTGGCTCCGGCGGCGCATCCCGGGCGCCGGCCAGCGGCGAGAGCCGCTCCGGCGCACCGATCGCTTCCATCCTTGCAGCCCGGGCCGACGTGGACATGGGGTGTCCGGATGGCGCGTGTCCCCCTCCCGTTCACCAGAGGTCGATGAGTTCCTGCACGGTCATCCAGTGCTGAGCATGAAGCCGGGGGTCGGCCATCCAGTCCTCGTGTGACTGGCCCCGCACCCGCTTGAACTTCTTCTTTTGGGACCCGATGTGACGGAAGTCCTGAAGCCAGGTCTGTAGCGGCGGTGCGAGTGGGTCCGCCTCGAAGGTGGTCTGAACCACTGGGACATGGATCGCGTGCAGCGCCTCCTGCCAGCGTGGTGGTTCACGCCAGATGGGGATATGACTTCGCACCGAACCGTTTCGGATGGCGTCTGCGAACTGCAGGGCGATCTTGGCTGTCGTGGAGTCCACGCTGCGCGAAAGCAGCTCGTACTTCACCTCCGCGGGCAGCAGGCCAGGGGCGTTCAGGAAGTCGAAGGCCCCTTCCCCGAAGGTGCGGAAGGCAAGGAGTGCGAGGCCACGACCATCGATGCGATCGAAGACGAGGTCGATGAGCCACCCGAAGATCCCCCCGAGTTCGGCAGCGGCTCGCAGCCTGGGATCGGGACTTCCCATTCCCGTATTTCCCGTGAAAAAGCCCGCCGAACGGACATGGGCCTGCCGCGCCGCCGCCACCTCCTCGCGGAAGCAGTAGCTGTCACCGCAGCGGCAGAGCCCCGCGAGGAAGGCCTTGAGGGTGATCGAGCCCTGGCTCTGGCCGATGACGATGATCGGCTCGCCGGCGCGGCGCCGGATGAAATCGAAGGCAAGCGGTAGGTCCTCGGTGACGATCTGGTCGAGACCGGACTCCGGCGGGAGGTCGGAGCCGCCGATGCCCCGCACGTGCACCAGGTAGACCTTCACTCCCTCTCGGATGAGGAAGCGCGCGAAGGAAATCCCCTGCTCGGGCAGCAGATCGAAGGAGGCCCCATTCTGGAACATGCCGGGGACGAGCATCGCCGTGGCGCGGTAGTGCGGCGGTGCCTCTCCGATCTCGATGACCTCGATGCAGTGGGCGTGGTCGCAGACGCGGTGGGCGATCCAGTCCTTCGGTGGGGGTGGACGGGGCGGAGCGGTGACGCACGCAGATGCGGCCAGCGCTGCGAGCGAGAGCACGAGAACGCCGGGTCTGCTCCAGGGACACATCGTTGGGGTCTGCGGCACAACGAGGCGGCGGCCGGCCCACGACGGTCGCCGCCTCTTCAATCGAGGATGAAGGTGATCTTGAAGAGGATCTCCGTTCCCACCGGGCGTCCGTCGATCTTCGCCGGCTCGAAGACGAATTGGCGTAGGGCGCGCTCGGCCTCCTCATCGAGGCCATAGCCGAGCCCGGACACGATCTTCACGTCGGTGACCCGCCCCTCCGCCGAGATGCGGATCCGAGCCTTCACCTGCCCCTCGATGCCGGCTCGCCGCCCCGCTTCGGTGTACTTGGGGCGGACCTGCCGCTTGACCCGGGGCAGGGTGGTCAGCTGGTGCCGCGGCACGTAGCCGGGAACGTAGCGGTCGCCTCCGTCGTAGGGCCGCACAGCGCTGGGGTCGGCCGCCCGCTCTCCGGGCCGGCCATACAGCGTGTTGCCGATGCCGACCCGCATGCCACTGCCCTTCACGGTGGTCGAAGAGAGGGAGATCCCCGTTACCAGCGGCACCGGTTTCGGAGGAGCCTCGGGAGGCGGCGCATCGTTGCTGGGGGGCGGGGTCTCGCTCTGGGGGGGCACCTCGGGCCGAGGTGGCGGCGCCTCGGAGACGGGTGGGGG
>CAYYHA010000121.1:0-11401 GCA_964471535.1 uncultured Myxococcia bacterium
CGAGTTCCTCGAAATGGCCGCCGAAGCCAATGCGCCCGGCCCCGGCGCAGAGGCGTCCGCCGCGGCCGCGCCCGGGGACGCGGCGGCGCCCATGGGCGAGCCGGCGGCCGAGGAACGTGCGACAGAGGAGGGCGACGCTGCGGCGGAGGCCCCCGTCGCCCTCGACCTCCCCGACGACGACACCGAGACCCTCGAGCTCGCCACCAGCACCGCCGAGTTCCTCGAAATGGCCGCCGAAGCCAATGCGCCCGGCCCCGGCGCAGAGGCGCCGGAAGCGGAGGCGGCGGTACCGGAACTCTCCTCGGAGGAGTTCGAGCTCATCGACGCCACCGACGAGGCGATCCCCCTCGACCCGGCATCCGCCCCAGCGGCGGAGGGCCGCGAGACACCCGCCTCCGAGGCAAGCGCGGCAGCAGAGACGGCGGACGCAGAGGCGCCACCAGCCTCCGCTGCGTCGCCGGTAAGCCCCCCAGGAGGCGATCCCTTCGCGGGAGACATGCGCGAGGAGATCACGCCCGACAGCTTCGACTGGGAGGCCGCGCCACGACCCGCGGCCGCCGCAACCGCACCTGATGTGACGGCTTCGGTCTCTGCTCTGGAGGGCAGCACCCCTCCAGCCACCGGGAGCGAGGACCTCGCCGACCTGGCGTCCGAGGTCTCGGACGCCCTTGCCGGGCTCGGCGAGCCATCGGCCGGTGGGCCCTTCGCAGCGCCGCCGACCGAGCCGAGCGCCCCCCCGCCGCAGGCGCCGGCCGCGGCAGAGGGCCCCAGGACTCAGCCGAACGCCCCGGCCTTGGCGCACGAGGCCGCTGCGGAGAACGTCCCCACGGTGCTCGTCGAGAGCCTCCTCGTACAGCCGCCAGACGCGCAGGCCACGGAGACGCCGGCAGCCGCGTCTTCTCCGGTGGCCGCGGAGACGGCCTCCCCGGCGCCCGCAAGCAGCGCCGCCGAGGAGGCCACCTGGTTTGATGCGGGCGCGCCCGCCGGGACCCCACCGCCGGGTCACGCTGCGCCCGCCACCGAGGCACCGGCCCCGGCCACCGATCCCCTGGACCTCGAGGAAGTGGAGCTGGTGGAAGCCGAGCCGCTCGACGAGCCGCCGGCGCCGGCGGCCCAGGCGAGCGGAGCCTCGCTGCCCGCCGGTGGTGCGCCACACGGACCGGGCGCTGCGCCACCGGCGGCGTCCTCTCCCCCTGGACCCGCGCTGCCGGAAACGCCGCCGGCCGCCGAGCCCGACGACCCCTTCGCAGAACTCGGCTTCGAGGTGCACGAAACGCCGGCCGCCCAAGCCCCGGGTGCCGACACGGCTGCGCCGCCCCCGGCCGGACCGGTCGAAGCCGCACCCGCCGACCCCTTGGACGCATTCGAGTACTCGCCGTCCGAGGGGCCCTTCAATGGCTCCGAAGATCCGCAGAAGGGGTGCTTCGCGCTGGGGCCCGACTTCGAGGACCCGCTCGAGGCGCTGGACGAGCAGCAGGAGAAGGACACCTCGCTCTTCGGAGAACCGGGGACGCTCTTGAGCGAGCCCGAGGAGGCGCTGCCGGAAGGCGGCGTGATCCGCGGGCAGCTCATCGAGGAGGAGGAGGCGGCGGAAGCGGCGCCCCGCGCGCCTACCTTCGACGGAACCTTCGTGCAGGGCGAACACACGGTGGCCATCCACACCATGAGTGGGGAGGTGCGGCGCGGGCGCATCCGGGACTGCGACCTGATGGGACCGACGCTGGTGCTGTTGCCTACCGCGAGCGACACCGCACCGGCCGTCATTCCCCGCGACCGCATCCGCGCGGTGCTCTTCACCCGGCGGCCGGGTACGCCGCTGCCCTCCGCCAGCGGCCCCACGGTGCGGGTGAAGTTCCCCGGCGGACGTGAGGTCACCGGCAAGGCCCTGTCCCAGCCGAGCCAGAGCCACGGGTTCTTCCTGGTGCCCCAGGGTCCCATGGCCAACTCCACCTCGCGGATCTTCGTGTATCCGAACGCGGGGTGGGTGCAGGCGCAGGGATGAGGCAGACGCGGCGCGGGCAGGCCGGCAGGACGCGCCCCGCCTGAGGGATCCGGTCCCCGGGCGATGGGGCCCGGCCTCCCCAGGGACCGCTGCGGCAGCGGCCGAGGGGGCCTCGCCACCGACGGGGCGACGGGCTAATCTCTCGGCACGCCGCTTGCGTGCGTTGGCATCCCTCGATGGCTCCCGGGAGAGGTCGCATGCAACATCGCATCCCTTGGTCTGTGCTTCTGGTGTGCTCCGCCGTCGCCTCGGCGTGTGCCGGCAGTGCGCCCGAGGCGGGCGCCCACTCCGGCGCCTACCTCGAAGCTGCCTTCGACGAGGCGGCTGGCGCCTACGCCGTTCCCAAGCCGCTGCTCATGGCCATCGCGTGGGAGGAGAGCCACTTCTTCCACACCGCCGAACCAAACCTGGTGGGGGGCGTGGGCCTGATGAACCTGGACCCGGAGGAGCTCCGCGACGCTGCGGAACTCACCGGCCAAAACGAGGCGCAGATGCGGGAGGACCCGCGCGCCAACATCCTCGCGGGCGCGGCGCTGCTCCGACACACGGCCGATTGGTACTTCCACGAATACCCGGCGCGTGATCCGACACGCCTCGCCGACTGGTTCGAGGTCGTCAAGCACCGCTCGGGGCTCACCGATGCAGAGCTCGCCGAGGCCTATGCCCTGGGCGTCTATCGCACGCTGCAGCGCGGTGCGCAGCGCACCTTTCCTGACGGCCATACGCTGCGGATCACGCCCCAGGCGGTCGACGGCTACGAGCGGGACCTCATCTTCGCGCGGACGACCCACTACCTGACGCCGGACTATCCCTCGGCCATTTGGCGCCCGGCGGATCCTTCCAACTACTCGAGCCGAAACGGCACCGCCATCGACACCGTCGTGATCCACACGGTGCAGGGCAGCTACTGGGGCGCCATCTCCTGGTTCCAGAACCCGTCGGCCAACGTCTCTGCCCACTACGTCGTCTCCAAGGGCGGCGAGGTGACGCAGATGGTGGAGAACCGGTACAAGGCGTGGCACGCCCGCTGCTGGAACCCCCGCTCCATCGGGATCGAGCACGAGGGCTACGTCAGCGATCCCGCCAACTACACCGAGGCGATGTACCAGGCCTCGGCGGCGCTGACCCGCTGGCTCTGCGACACCCTGGGCATCCCCAAGACCCGAGACCACATCAAGGGTCACGTGGAGCTGTCCGACTGCAACAACCACACGGATCCCGGTCCGTACTGGGACTGGAACCACTACATGGACCTGGTCGGCGGCGGAAGCGGCGGCACTCAGACCGGCACCCTCACCGGCGCCATCTTCTGGGGAACGGATTTCGACACCGACAAGAGCGATCCCCAAAAGCGCATCGCTGGGGCCACGGTCCGCCTGGACACCGGGGAGAGCACCACCACCGATGCCAACGGCTTCTATCGCTTCGACCTGTCCCCGGGCACCTACACCGTCACCGCGAGCGCCCCCGGCTACCTCGACGGTACGGTGACCAAGACGGTGAGCGCCGGGGTGACCACCTGGGGCAGCATCATGCTCGAGGAGGACGGTGCCCCCGCTGTGGGCACCTTGCGCGGCGTGGTCTTCTGGGGGGAGACGGAGAGCGACTTCGACAAGAACCTGGGTGACGAGAGTAAGCGCATCGCCGGCGCCACGGTCACGATCCTGCCGGGGGGGTACACCGCCACCACCGATGCGACGGGCTGGTATTCGCTGGACCTGCCGCCGGGCAGCTACTCGGTGCATGCCACGGCGAGCGGTTACCTCGCCGCGGATCGGCCCGAGCCGGTGCAGGTGGTCGCCGGTGCCGTCGCGTGGGGCTCGGTGATGGTCCTGAAGCCCTCGGGCGGGGTGGACACCGATCCCCCCGTCATCACGGTGGCCACGCCGGCCGATGGCAGCGAGGTGGACCTGCCCGAGGTCGAGGTCTCGGGGAGTGTCTCCGACCAGAGCCCCATCGTGCGCACCGAGGTCAACGGCGTGCCGGTGGACCTCGACGGTGGCACCTTCTCGACCTCGGTGCGCCTGACGAGCGGTGAGAACACGATCGGGGTGGAGGCCGAGGACGCCGCGGGGAACGTCGGCCGAGCCGAGGTGCGGGTCGTATACACGGGCTCGGCCACGGGCATCGACGGCTACGTCTACGACGCCTCCTCGGGTGAGGCGACACGCATCGAAGGGGCGCTTTTGAACGTGAGCGCCGGTGGCGGCGTGCAGGTGGTCAGCGACGCGGCGGGCGCCTTCGCCTTCGACCTCGCTCCGGGGAGCTACTCGCTGACCGCAACGGCCGAGGGATTCGAGCCGCACACCGAAACGGTGGAGGTCCCTGCCGAGGGACGCGTATCGATCGCCGTCGGCCTGTGGCCTGGGGGGACGGGAGGCCTTGCGATCACCTTCCCAGCGGACGGTGAGGTGCTGAGTACTCCGTCCGTGGTGGTGGAAGGCAGAGCGACGGACCCGCGCATCGTGGCGGTCGAGGTGAACGAGGCGGCGGCGGAACTCACCTCCGACGGCGCCTTCCGGGCGACGCTCACCCTGCCGGCGGGGACGCATTCCATCGAAGCGCGGGGTCTCGACGCCTCGGGAGCGGTGATTGCCCGAGCGGAGGTGGAGGTCACCGTGGAGGCCGGTGGCTGCGGCTGCAGCGCCGGGCCCACGGGCCGCCCCGCCGGTGGCCTGCTCGTCGCCCTAGGCTTCGGCCTGTGGATCCTCGCCCGGCCGAGCCGGCGCAGGGGCGCCCGGGGCCTCCACAAGGCGTCCCGCGGCCAGGGGCCGCACCTCTAGTGGATCCAGCCGCCGCCGGCGGCACCGTTCCGCTTCTTGCCGCTGCCCTGTCCCTCGCCCTTCACGACCCGCAGGTGGGCCTTCGACGCCCGTGCACTGCGACGGCTCTCGGCCATGCGAAGCCGGAGGGAGAGCCAAAGCTTGCGTAGGAGGAGCCACAGACGCCGCGGGCGCCAGGTGCCGGTGACGATCATCGCGCCGATGGCCATCCCAGCAATCGCTGGGACGAAGGGCACGAAGGTGCCCGAGAAGAGCACGTACAGCCCCGTGATGCCCACCGTGATCCACACCAGGAGGCGCCCGCTGATCGGCAGAACGAACATGAGGAGGATCTGCCGGTTGGGGAAGGTCAGGCCGTAGGCGATGACCAGGGCCTCGAGCAGCGGCCAGGCGCTGGGATAGAGCGCGAGGCGCAGCGACGGCCACACCGCCGCCAGCGCCACCGTGACTGCCGCGGCACCGACGGTGACGATGGCGACGAAGCGCAGGAAGCGGCGGCTACCCCACCAAGACTCGAGGGTGCCGGCGAACCACCCGTAGGCGGCCAAGGTGAAGAGGAGCCCGATGGGGTCGAAGATGAAGAACGGGTAGGTGAAGAGCTGCCAGATCGCCGGGATGCCGGGAAGGTACTGGCCCCCGCCCCACACGGCCGCCGGCTGCAGGACGAACCACAGGGGAACCGTCGACTTCAGCCAGGCGGCGGCACCCGCCCCCACGATCGACAGGGTGGCGGTGGCGATCATCAGCCGCGTCACCCAGGGGGTGAAGTGCATGCCCAAGAAGCCTGGGCCACCTGCTCTTTGACCCGAGTACAGAGCCTACTTCTCCCGATAGAAAATCGTGATCGTCACGCAGTGGAACTCCCGGTCGGAACTCTGGGTGACGACCTTGTCCACCACCTCGATCTCCGGGTGCTGCTTGAGCCACTTCGTGATCTGCTCACCCATCACCTCGCGGTCGCGCGCGAGAGTGGAAGAGAAAACCTTCACGCCGGTAAAATGGGTGCTTCCGCTCGCCATATGTCCCTTCCTCCAACACCTCCATTGTAGCGACTAATTCCGGGGGCGCCACCGCCCCCGCCCGTCGCCGGCGCCGGAGAGGCCGCCGCGGCGCACGATCCGGCAGCAAGGAGCGCCACCGACGCGCCTCGCGCCAGGCGCAGCCCCCACCGTTCGTGCCCGCCTCGAGTACTCTGGCGCGCCGACGGCGGCCGCGATCTCCCTCTGGGCGCCGGAACGCTCCTGTGCCGCGCCTCAGTGGCGCACCTGCTGCTCCGCGAGGTGGCGTTCGACGATGGCCATGATCTCCTCCTCGGTGAGAGTGCGGTTGCCCTTCTTTGCCCGGGAGAAGATCTTCTCCACCAGGGCCTCGTCGTCGTGGGGGAGGCGGCGCTTCTTCAGCCAGTAGCGGACGTTCGACTTGCCGCTCTGGTGGCCCACCTCGATCTCTTGGCTCTTGCCGAACTCGCTCGCCGGAACGCCGCTGTAGACGCGGTCGGCGAGCCAGTTGTCTCCCTTCGCCTCGGCCTTCACGATGGCGGCGGCGTGGACGCCCGTCGCCGTGCGGAAGGCATCACGGCCCGCGAGGGGATAGTTGTAGGGAATGGGAACCTTGCAGGCACGGGAGATGGCCTGACAGTAGAGGAGGAGATTCGAGAGATCGTTGTCGATGACGCCGAGGAGTTTCAGGTTCAGGAGAATCTGATCCATCGCCGCATTGCCCACACGCTCTCCGATCCCCAGCCCGGTGCCATGGATCCGCTTGGCGCCGTACTCGGCGGCAAAGAGGGTGTTCACCACTCCCAGCCCACGGTCGTTGTGGCCATGCCACTCGATGCGGACGTCCTTGTCCATCCCCATCCCGCGCAGGAGATCCCGCGTCCAATGGATGAGCCGGCGTACGCCATCCGGGGTCGCATGTCCTACAGTGTCACACAGGCACAGCGCACTTGCGCCGTGATCCACCGCGGTCCGGAAGAGCTTGTCGAGGGTGGCCGGATGGGCCCGCGTGGTGTCCTCGGTCACGTAGACCATCTTCAGGTCATTCTTGACCGCGAAGTCGCAGGCCTCGGCGGTGTGGCGAAGCATCCGGTCGAGGTCCCACGCTTCGGCGTACTGGCGGATCGGGCTGCTTCCGATGAAGGCGTAGACCTCGATCGTCGTCCCCGTCTTCTGGGAGATCTCCACCATGGGCTCGATGTCGCCGACCACCGTGCGGCCGGCCATCCCCGGCAGGATCTTCATCCGCTCGTCGACGATCTCCTGGGTGATGCGAAGGCAGTCCTCGTAGGCCCGGGGCCCGGCGGCGGGAAGACCGATGTCCAAGGCAGTGATGCCCAGGCTCTCCATCAGGTGGAGGATCTCCAGCTTGTCTTCGATGCTGGGGTCGGTCACCGTGGGGGACTGGATCCCGTCCCGCAGCGACTCGTCGAAGAACTCGATGTCGCTGGGGATGACCGGCTTTTCGATGTCGAGGGCGTTCCAGTCGTAGATCACCTCCGACTCCTCGGGGTGGTGACCGTTGCCCCGTACCTCGCTTCCTTGCCGTCGATCCTGGCTCATGGCGAAACCTCCGCCGGCACGCCGCTGCGGGAGCACCGCGCCTGGCCCTAGAGCGCTTCCACCGCCACCGCGATCCCCTGTCCGCCCCCGATGCAGGCCGAGCCGATTCCGTACTTCAGACCACGGTCCTTCAGCGCGTACAGCAAGTGCATCGTAATACGCGTACCCGACGCGCCCAAGGGGTGGCCGAGGGCGATGGCGCCACCGTCCACGTTGGTCTTCTCCCGGTCGAGGCCCAGCTCCTTCTCCACCGCGAGGTACTGGGGGGCGAAGGCCTCGTTCACCTCGACGAGATCCCAGTCATCGAGGCCTGTTCCGGTCCGTTCGAGCACCTTTCGGATCGCCGGCACGGGCCCGATCCCCATGATCTCCGGCGGCACCCCGGCGATGCCCCAGGCGAGCAGGCGCCCGATGGGCGCCTTTCCGGCGCGCTCTGCCCACGCGGCGCTGGTCACGATCATCGCCGCCCCACCGTCGGAGATGCCGCTGGCCGCGCCGGCGTGGATCACCCCGTCCTTCTTGAACACCTTTGGGAGCTTCTTGAGGGATTCCGGCGTGGTCTTGGGCCGGGGATGCTCGTCCACCGCGAACTCCACCGTCTCCCGTTTCCGCTGGATCTGCATGGGCGCGATCTCCTTGGCGAAGCGCCCCGCCTCCTGCGCCGCCGCCCAGGCCTGCTGCGACCGCGCCGAGTACACGTCCACCTCGTCCTGACCGATTTCGTACTGCTCGGCCAGCTTCTCGGCAGTCAGCGCCATCGGCAGGTTGCAGTAGCTGTCGGTGAGCGACTGCCAGAGGCTGTCCTCGAGCTCGCCCTTGCCCAGGGGGATGCCCCAGCGGGCCCCCCGGATCACGTGCGGTGCCTGGCTCATGGACTCGGTCCCCCCCGCGAGCACCACCTGGGCCTGGCCGGTCAGGATCTCCTGCGCCGCGGTCACGAGCGCCTGGAACCCCGAGCCACAGAGCCGGTTGACCACGTAGGCGGGGGTCTCGATGGGCACCCCCGCACGCAGGCCGACGTGACGGGCCAGATAGATGGCGTCCTTGCTCGTCTGGGCCACGTTCCCGAAGACGACCTGGTCGATCGCCTCTGGCGAGAGACCCGCCTGCTCGAGCGCAGCCTTGCTCGCATGCACGGCCAGATCGGTGGCGCTGAAGTCCTTGAGGGTCCCGCCGAAGGTGCCGAAGGGGGTGCGCTTTCCGGCGAGGAAGACGATGTCCTGGGGAAGCGTGGTCTTCATATTGGGATCTCCCGAATAGGTTTAGTGACGGTTCCGGTCACAGGTGTGCGAGGACGGCGTCTCCGACCTCCGAGGTGGAGAGGCGGCCGCCGAGATCGGGGGTGGTCTGGTCCGCCTCGAGCACCGCCTGTACCGCCCGCTCGACGCGGCGCGCCGCCTCGGCGTGTCCGAGGTACTCGAGGAGCATCGCCACCGTGAGGATCATCGCGAGCGGGTTGGCTCGCCCGGTCCCGGCGATGTCGGGTGCACTGCCGTGCACCGGCTCGAAGAGCGCCGCCTTGCCCGGGTGGAGGTTGGCGCTCGGGGCCAGGCCCAGCCCGCCGGCGAGGCCGGCGCCGAGATCGGAGAGAATGTCTCCGAAGAGGTTGCCGGTGACCAGCACCTCGAAGCGCTCCGGCGCACGCACCAGCTCCATCGCCGCCACGTCCACATAGAGATGCGTCGCCTCGATCTCGGGGTACGCGCCGCGCACCTCCTCGAAGACGCGGCGCCAGAGCCCGCCCACATGGGGCATGGCGTTCGATTTGTCGCTCATGCACAGGCGCCGGCGGCCGTGGGCCTTCGCGTACTCGAAGGCGGCCCGCACGATGCGCTCGACGCCCTTTCGGGTGGCCACCGCCTCCTGCAGGGCCACCTCGTCGGGCGTGCCCCGGCGCAGGTGCCCACCGGCGCCCACGTAGAGACCCTCGGTGTTCTCACGGAAGATGACGAAGTCCACCTCCGCAGGTCCCTTCCCCTTCAGGGGGCACAGGCGTGGATCGAGGAGCCGCACCGGTCGCAGGTTGATGAAGAGGTCGAGCTCGAAGCGGAGGCGCAGGAGGATCTCCCGGCCGTGGCGCATGTCTGGGATCCTGGGATCGCCGAGCGCCCCGAGGAGGATGGCGTCGTACTCGCTGCGGAAGGCCTCGAGGGCCTCATCGGGCAGGGTGGTGCCGTCCTTCAGGTAGCGCTCCGCCCCGAAGTCGAAGGTATCCCAGGAGAGGTCGAGCCCCTCCCGGCGGCGCAGCTCGGAGAGCACCTTCAGGCCCTCCGCGAGGACCTCTGGGCCGATGCCGTCGCCGGGGATGAGTGCGAGCTTCGCCAAGGCCGGGTGAGGCTAGGGAGGGGCCCGCGGCGTGTCAACTCGGCCCCCACAGGTGTAAACGCCGGTGACACGGGCCGCGGCCTTCGCGCGCGCAGGCGCCGGCGCCCCGGGCGGCCGGGGCCCTCGGCTCGGGACCGGCACCGTGGCCCCACCCTTGCACTGCGTGCGCCGCCGGCCACGTCCCGCCGCGGCCTCCCGGTCGGGAGGACAGGGGCCGGGGTCCCACCCGACGTCCAAGCTCTCGCCCCTCGGCCCCTTGCCCCGGCCCGAGGCGCGGCTTTACCTCTGACCGAAGCGCCGCTATGACGCGGTGCGACAGCCCATGAGCGACCCCCACGACATCCACGGGCGCAAGGATGCCCACCTGGAGATCGCGGCCTCGGGGCGCGGCGCCTTCCGCCGCACCACCACCCTGCTCGAGGAGGTGGCGCTGGTGCACCAGGCGCTGCCCGAGCTGGGCCTCGACGAGATCGATCTCTCGGTGGAGTGGCTCGGCCGGCGCCTCGCGGCGCCGATCCTCATCGGCGCGATGACCGGAGGCACCGAGACCGCGGCGCGCACCAACCGGGAGCTGGCGGAGGTCGCCGAGTCCCTGGGCGTGGGATTCTGCCTGGGCAGCCAACGCGTCATGGCCGAGGACCCCGCGAGCGCGGCGACCTTCTCCGTGCGCGACGTGGCGCCCGGCGTGGCGCTGCTGGGGAACATCGGAGCGGTGCAGGCACGCGACCTGGGACTCGAGGCGGTGGCCCGCTTGGTGGAGGCCGTGGGCGCCGACGGGATCGCCATCCACCTGAACCCGGCGCAGGAGCTGGTACAGAGCGGCGGAGACCGGGACTTTCGGGGCCTCGCCTCTTTCCTGAGGGTGCTCGCACGGGGCCTCGACGTACCGGTCGTGGTGAAGGAGACGGGCTGCGGAATCTCCCGTCAGGCGGGGTCACTCATCGCCGAGGCGGAGATCGAGTGGGTGGAGGTCGCCGGCGCAGGGGGCACCAGCTGGGTGCGCGTGGAGGCGGAGCGCGAGCCGGAGCGCCGGCACATCGGCGAGCTCTTCGGCGAGTGGGGCATCCCTACCGCCGCCTCGCTGCTGCTCCTCGAGGGGCTGCCGCTGCGCCTCGTCGCCGGCGGCGGCCTGCGGAGCGCCCTGGACGTGGCGAAGTGCCTCGCCCTCGGGGCTAGGCTCTGCGCCGTCGCCCAGCCCATCCTCGTCGCCTACCGCGAAGGGGGCCAGACCCGGGCGGCCGAGGTCCTGCGCGAACTCATCGAGGGGCTGCGGATGATCTGCCTCCTCGCCGGCGCCCGCACCGCCCACGACCTGGCCCACGCCCCACGGGTCCTGGGCCCGCGACTGAAGGCCTGGGCCGAGCAGGGCCGAGAGGAGCCGCTGCGGTGAACGTCGGTGCGGCCTTCGCGAAGGTGATCCTCCTGGGAGAGCACGTGGTCGTGACCGGCGCGCCGGCCCTGCTCGCCGGCCTGCCGCAGGGGCTGGTGGTGGAGGGGTCGGCCCCGTCGCCGGCACTCTCGGTGGAGGTCGAGCCCTGGGGTCTTTGGGCGCGCGCCGGCGATGGGAGCCTCGTCGGGCGCGCCCTCGCGGCGCTGGCGGAGGCGCTGCGGGCGCGGGGCGTCGACGACGCGGCGCTGGAGGTGCACCTCCGCCTGCGTGCGGCCATCCCGCCCCGGCGGGGGCTGGGCAGCTCGGCCACTGCCATTGTCGGCGGGCTGGTGGGGGCAAA
>CAYYHA010000122.1:0-11209 GCA_964471535.1 uncultured Myxococcia bacterium
GGCCCGCCTTGGGCGGGCCGGGCGCCTCGGGACCGCGCGGCGAGCCGCCGCCGTGGGAGCAGCGGGCCGAGCTGGGCTTCTTCCCGGCGCTGTTCAAGACGCTGGGCTGCTCCCTCACACGGCCTGCCGAACTCTTCGAGGGAAGCATCGGGCGTCCGGCCAGCGGTGTGTTCTGGTACGGCTTCATCTGGGCAACCGTGGGCGGCCTCTTTCAGTGGCTGTGGGGCCTGCTCCTCTCCGGCGCGGAGGAGGCACAGATCAAGCAGGTGCTCGAGACGCTGCAACAGACCAACCCCGAGGTGGCCGACGCGATGCGCCAATGGATGCAGCTCTCGCACTCTGGCGCCGGGGTTCTCGCCGTGTTGTGGGTGCCGGTGGGTGCGGCCCTGGGGATCCTCATCTGGGCGGCGCTGCTCCACCTCTCGGCGTTGGTTTTCGGAGCGGCGGGCGGGGGCTGGGATGCAACCTTCAAGGCGGTCTGCTACTCGCAGGGGCCGCAGGTCTTCAACATCGTCCCGCAGGTCGGGCCCCTGGTGGCGCTCATCTGGGGCGTCGTGATCCAGATCGTCGGGATCCAGAAGCTGCATGGGACCACGACGGGCAAGGCGGCCCTGGTGGTGCTCATCTGGTACCTCCTCTGCTGCCTGTGCATCTGCGGCGGCGCCTTCCTCGCTGGGATGGCCGTCGCCGGTGCCGCGGGCGCGGGGGGCCTACAATAGGGGCGCCATGAGACTCGCCTGGCATCGCCCCGAACGGCGTCTCGGCCTCGCGGAAGCCTACGTGGGACTCGGGGTCCTGGTGGTGGTCGGAGCCATCCTCCTGCCCCATCTCTCCCCCACCGGCGGTCTCGTCCCCTGTCCCCTCTACACCCTCACCGACATTCCCTGTCTCACCTGCGGCTTCACCCGGGCCTTCGTCCGCATGGCGCACCTCGAGGTGGGCGCGGCGTTCTCGGTGAGCCCGCTGGGGGCGACCACCTTCCTGGCGATTGCCGTGGCGACCGCCTACGGGCTCGTGCGTTGGGCCTTCGACCTGCCCTGGCCGAGGCCGCTCTTGGACCGGCGGGAGGCGCGGCTGGTACGCGTCGGGGTGATCGCCGCCATCCTGGCCAACTGGGTGTACCTGGTGGTCCGGCACAAGGTGCTGGGTGACTGGGGATAGGGGTGGCGTCGGCGCTGCCCATTCTCCTGCTCGTCGCCGCCTACCTCGTCGGCGGTATCCCCTTCGGTGTGCTCCTCGCCCGGCGCCTCGCCGGCCGCGACGTTCGGAGCGAGGGGAGCGGCAACATCGGCGCGACGAACGTGGCGCGCGTCGCGGGAAAGAAGCTCGGCGCGCTGACTCTGCTCCTCGACGCGGCAAAGGGACTGGGGGCGGTCCTTGTCGCCCGTGTGGTCCTGGGACCGGACCCGTCACACGAACTCTGGGAGAATCTGGCGGGCTTCAGTGCCGTGCTCGGGCACTGCTTCTCCCCTTATCTTCGCCTGCGCGGGGGAAAGGGGGTCGCGACCTCCTTCGGTGTGTTCCTGATCGTGGCGCCGTGGGCGGCGTTGGCCGGCTTCGTCGCCTGGGCTGCCCTGTATGCGCTCACCCGCATCTCGAGCCTCGGATCCCTCGTGGCAGCGGTCGTCGTTCCCGGGGCGGTGTACGCGCTGGGAAGCCGCCTCGACTTCTACCTCGCGCTCGCCACGGTGGCGCTGGTGCTGCTGCGCCACCAGGGCAACATCCGCCGCCTCCTGTCGGGAAAGGAATCGACGGCCTAGGCCGCGAGGGACGCAAGGCGGGGCCCAGCCGGCAGCCTCTGCGGCGGGCGTGGCCCGTCCGGGGGCGAGGGCTGTCCGGGGGCGGCGCTAGGCTTCTCGCCATGGCACGGGCACCCTGGAACCGAAGGCGCGTGGGCGCGAGGGTCGAACGGCGCGTCGCCCGGTGGCTGCGGGCCCGGGGCCTTCGCATCGAGGCGACCAACGTGCGCTGTGGCAGGGGAGAGATCGACATCGTGGCCAAGGAGGGTACCTGCCTGGTCTTCGTCGAGGTGCGCCATCGCCGTGGGACGCAAAGTGGGCATCCGGCCGAGACCATCGGCGTCCAGAAGCGCCGAGCCCTTCTCTCTGCTGCCGCGCACTATCTGGCGGGCTGCCCTGCACCCCCACGGGTGCGCTTCGACGTGGTGGCCGCCGTGGGCGATCCCGAGGGAGAGCTTGTTCTCGAACACCTCCGTGACGCCTTCGATGGAAGCGAGCTCTAAGGCTGGCGGGCCACGGCGACGTAGGGCCGCCGGGCGGCGCGCGTCGGCGTCCGGCCGCCACGGAGGGAAGGGGCCGCGGACCCAGGGCGGTGCGGCGGTCAGCCCGGCGGGGCGGAGATGAGCACCTCGCGGGGTTTCGATCCGTCTGCCGGCCCCACGATTCCTTCGCGCTCCATGCGCTCGATCATCCGGGCGGCGCGGTTGTACCCGATCGAGAGCCGGCGCTGCAGGTAGCTGACGCTGATGCGCTCCCGCTCGCTGACGAGGAGCAGCGCCTCGTCCCACTTGGGATCCAGGGCATCGTCCTCGCCGTCCCCCTCCCCGTCGGCCTCGTCGCTGCGAGGTTTGAGGATCGACTCGTCGTAGATGGGCTGCCCCTGCTGCTTCAGGTGCTCCACCACCCGGTGGATCTCCTCGTCGCTCACGAAGGCGCCGTGCACCCGGACAGGGTCACTGGTCCCGGGGGGGATCACGAGCATGTCCCCCTTGCCGAGGAGCTTCTCGGCACCCGGCTGGTTGATGATGGTCTGACTGTCGTGCCGGCTCGCCACCCGGAAGCCGATGCGCGCCGGGAAGTTGGCTTTGATGATGCCGGTGAGCACGTCGGTGGACGGCCGCTGGGTGGCGACCATCAGATGGATGCCCGCCGCCCGGGCCTTCTGGGCCAGGCGGGCGATGTAGGTTTCCACCTCGCGGCTCGCGACCATCATCAGATCGGCCAGCTCGTCGATGATGATCACGATGAAGGGCAGGCGCTCGGGTTCTGGATCCTTCTCCGATTCGTCGGTGGCGTCGGGATCGCGTGTCGCCTGGCGGGCCTCCCACTCGGCATGAAGGGCGTCGACCTTCTTGTTGTAGCCGGCCAGGCCGCGCACCCCGGCGTCGGCAAGCAGCTGGTAACGCCGCTCCATCTCGTCCACCGCCCAGCGCAGCGCCAGTGCCGCCTTCGCCGGATCCTTCACCACCGGAAGCAGCAGATGGGGGATCCCCTCGTAGAGGGAGAGCTCGGTCCACTTGGGATCCACCATGATGAAGCGCACCTCGTCGGGCGTCGCCTTGTAGAGGATGGAGGTGATCATCGAGTTGACGCTCACCGACTTGCCGCTGCCGGTGGTGCCCGCGATGAGCAGGTGGGGCATCTGCGCCAGGTCCATGGCCAGCGGCATGCCTTCCACGTCCTTGCCGAAGCCCAGGGTCAGCTTGCTCTTGCTCGACTGGAAGGCGTCCTGCTCGAGGATCTCCCGCAGGTAGACGGTCTGGCGATCCTTGTTGGGCACCTCGATGCCCACCGCCCCCTTGCCGGGGAGCGGAGCGACGATGCGCACGCGCAGTGCCTCCATGGCCATGGCCAGATCGTCGGCGAGGCCCGCGATGCGGCTGATCTTGACGCCGGGGCCCGGGACGAACTCGTACATGGTCACCACCGGGCCGAGGCGGATCTTCTTCACCTCACCGCTGATCCCGAAGTCGGCGAGCTTCTGGGTGAGTCGCCGTGCCGTCTCGTGGAGGCTGGCGCGGTCCAGCTCGCCCTTGCGCTGCTTGGGCGGCCGATCGAGGAGGTCGAGACTCGGGAGGACGAAGCGCTCCCCGTGCTGCGTGTAGGCGAAGCTCTCCTGCACCGCCCGCCGCTTCGGCTTCGGCGGCGCCTTGGCCTCCACGATGGTGGGGCCGTCCTCCCTGGCCTGCGCGGAGGACCCTGCAGCGTCGCCTCGATCCTCCGCGGCCGCGCGCGCCGGTGGTGGGGGCCGGTTCGACTCGGGCTTCGCCGGCGCCGGGCCGCTCCCCGCATCCCCCGCTGGCTGCCCTGCCGGGGGCGCCGCCGCCGGGGCGTCGCTGATCTCCGGCGCCTCAATGGCCTCTGCCGGCTGCGCCGCGCGCGGGGGATGCAGCGAGGCGGCGTCCTCCACGATGGGGGGACCGTCTTCCGCGGGCTCGTGCGCATCTCCCTGACCCGGTGCCGACAGGCCGCCGATGGGCACCTCGATCTTCGGTGCGAGCGACGCCAGGCCGTGCGCCCAGGCGGGATCCTCGTGGGTGGGGTTGCTCAGTGGATCCACCGGATGCAGGTCGCAGAGGGCCTCCACCTCGTCGATGGGCGAAACCATCGCGGCGGCGGGATGGGGCAGCGCGATCTTCTGGCAGGCGTCCACATCGCCGTGGAGCGGCGCCTCCCCTTCGCCTCCCGCCGCCTCGCGCCGAGCCTTCCCCTGCCGCCGGCCCGCCGCCTCCCTCGCCTGAGCCTTCTTAGCCTCGATCGCCTGGCGCAGCGCCTGCGCCTCCTCGGCCTCCAGTGCCCGCCGCTCGGCCGCGCGCGCCGCAAGCTGCTGGGCCCGTTCCGTCCGTGCCGCCTGGTACGAGGCCCACTGGGCGGCGAGGAAGTGGGCCAGGCGGCGGTAGAGACGCCCGACGGCTCGGAACAGCGCGCCGGCGAGGCGCGCGACGGTGAGGTCGGTGGCGAGGACCAGCGCGGTGATCGCCACGGCACCGGTGACGATGAGGGAGCCGGCGGTGTTGAGGTGGCTGCGGAGGAGCTCACCCAAGACCGCGCCCACCGCACCTCCAGGGGCGTGGTGCAGGGGGCGCGCCTCTGGGAGCGCCAGGTGCGCGAGGGTGGCCCCGGCCAGGACGAGCACCGCGTAGCTCACCGCTTCCACCACCGTGAGGTGCACGGAGCGGCGGGTGAAGAGCACGAAGGAGACGAGGATTGCTGCGAGCGCGAGTACGAAGGCACCGAGCCCGATGCTTCCGAGGAGCGCCGAGGCGAGGTGGTGGCCGAGCTGGCCGATGAGGTTCTCGGTGGCCGGGTCGCCTCGCGCGATCCGGGCGGCATCCGAGGGCGCGTAGGAGAGGAGCGCCAGAGCGGTGGTGATCCCTGCGGCCAGGCAGAGGACGCCCAAGAGCTCTCGGCGGTGGGGAGACGGTGCACAGGCCGAGGCCGGCTCGCGCGCGCGCGTCGTGCTGCGGCGTCGCGCCGGCGCTTTCTTCCTCCGGGTGGCCTTCGTCTTCGACGCAATCGCCTTCGCCATGGGCCCTCGACGCTACCGCCGGGAAGCGCCGGGTCAACTTTTCGGAGCGGGTGGGGCGCAGGTGGTTTTCTTGACCACGTGAGCGACCGGAGGAGACTCGAAGCCATGGAAGACCACACGCCGAGCTGGTTTGCTCCGCCCGAGGATGCTCCTCTGCCGGCAGAGGATGCCGCTGCGCTGGCCACAGGCGGCCTCGATGAAGCGCTGCGCAACGGCCGGCGCTTCGGTGAACCGGCGGATGCCGCGGGCCGGACCGCGTTGGGCGGGAACGCGGTAGAGGCCGGGGCTGCGGAGATCGGGGATGCAACGACGGTTCCCGCCGCGGGAGAGGACGCTCGCAGCGCCGGGTCGGGCGAGGCCTCGGTCCCACGCGAATCTGTGACCGAGCCTGTCGTCCTGGAAGAAGCCGGCAGCGCGCTTTGGGAGGCGTCGCCGGCCCCGGAGGCGGCACCGAGCAGTGCGTGGGGCAGCGATCCCGCGTGGGCCGATTGCCTGCCGAAGGTCGCCGGCGTGCCTGCCGGCGCAGAGCCCGGCTGGGCCCGGGACGCCGCCGTGCCGCCGCGGCCGAAGGTGGGACCCCGCGCTGCGCCCGCGCCGGGCCCTGCGGACGGTGGCGCGGCCCGCACGCCAGCTTCGGCGCATGGCGGAACCGGTGGGCTTGCCGAGCCCGGCGGGGCGGCCCGGCCGCAGGAGGCCTCCGATGCCTCCAATGGCACGGAGCCCTTGGCTCCCGCCGGACCCTGCGCCGTCGCCGAGTCCCTCCCGGCCGCCGAATCCCCCGGGGCCGTCGCGCCCTCCGAGACGGAGGCGCACGCCGCGCCGGCTGCGCCGGAGGCCGCCACCGGCACCACTGTGGCGACCGAGGTGGCTGGGCCGGCCGGGCACGCGCGCCTTGCCGGGGCGCCGGAGCCTGCCAGTGCCCTCGAGGCGGCCTGGTTCAGCGGCCGCGACGGCGCGGATCCCTCCCACGATCCGCACCGTCCCACGCAGGGGGCACCGGCCGGGGCAGGCTCGGACGCCGGGACGGCGAGGCGCCCGCGCTCGCCGCACGATGCCGCCGCTGGCAGGCAAGGGGGCACCGCCCCAGAGACGGCGGCGCAGCGAGGCAGGGCGGTGGCCGGGCCGAATCGGCCTGGCCGCGTGGTCCGCGCGCGGGTCGGCTCCCTGGGCGCGCGGGGCCTCGCCTGGCTCGTCGATGGAGCGCTGGTGGTCGGGCTGTGGCTCGCGCTCGCCTGGGCGAGCGGCGTCCTCCTCGGGATCCGGGTGGGCCCCGCGCGGCTCGTCCACGACCTCCCGGCGGCGCTCGCCTTCCTGGGGGTGGGCCTGTGGCTCGGCGCCTTCTACACCGGCCTGTCCACCTGGCTCGGTGGGCAGAGCCTCGGCGGCCGCCTCGCCGGTCTTCGCGTCCTCGACGGGCGGGGGCGGACGCCGAAGCTGGGCCGCGCGCTCCTCCGCGGGTTCGTGGCCGCCCTGGGCACCGCCTGCGGCCTCCTCGGCCTCGCGTGGGTCGTGGTGGACGATCGCGGCCAGGCCCTCCACGACAAGGTGAGCGGCACCTTCGTCGTCGAAGCGGAGCCTGTGGCGTAGCGCGGCACTCGATGGGCCCTGCATCGAGGTGCGGCGGCACTCAGGACCGGCGCCGCACCGAGGTGTGACGCCCGCTTTGCTCCCGCGGGCGGCTTGGATCCATACTCTCTTCCCATGAAGGCCTTCCAACGGCTCGCCGAGCAGCGGATCCGCGAGGCGATCGAGCGGGGCGATCTCGACGACCTGCCTGGGCGCGGGCGACCCCTGCAGCTCGAGGACCTCTCGATGGTTCCCGAGGATCTGCGCATGGCCTTCAAGGTGATGAAGAACGCCGGGGTGCTCCCCGAGGAGATGCAGCTCGAGAAGAAGATCGCGCGGCTTCGTGAGCTCATTCGCCTCGCCCGCACCCGGCCCCGCCGCGCGCTCCTCGAGAAGGAGCTGCGTCAGCTGCTCATCGAGCGGGAGATCCGCCGCGAGCGGCGTGCCCTTGCCGCGCTGCGCCGGCGCGGCGGGTAAGCGGTGCCGCACCGAGGCCACCTCGCTGGCTGCGGCCGGCATCCCGGCGGCAGGCCCTAGCCGGTGGGCGATGGAGCTTCGGGCCGGCGCAGGTGCACCCGCACCCAGCCGTCCTGAACCCTTCGGCCCGCGGGCACGAGGCCCAGGCGCCCGTAGGCGGCCTCTGCCGGCTCGGCCTGGGATTCGAGGAGGCCAGCCAGGAAGAGGTCGCCACCGGGACGCACCCGCAGGGCGATCTCCTCCGCGAGATCGAGGAGGACGCCCAGCTGGATGTTCGCGAGGACGAGGTCGTAGACGGCACCGCGTGCTGCCTCGAGCTCCGTGGTGAAGGTGCAGCGATCGGCGACGGCGTTTGCGGTGGCGTTGCGGCGCGCCACCTCCACGGCGCTGGGATCGATGTCGATGCCCAGCACCGAGCGCGCGCCGAGCCGGGCCCCCGCGATGCCCAGGATGCCGCTGCCCGAGCCCACGTCGAGGAGCGACGGGGCGATGCCGAGACGCCGGTACCCGTCGACCACCGCTTCCACCGCCTCCAGGCACAGGTAGGTGGTGGGGTGCTGTCCGGTGCCGAAGGCGAGGCCAGGATCGAGGACGATCTCCTCGAGGCCCTCGGAGGGGGCGGCGGGGGGATGCCAGGTGGCACGAACTCGCAGGCGCCGGCCGACCCGCACCGGCTCGATCCGATCCCGCACCCGCGCCACCCAGTCCTCCGGATCCACGGCCCGCTGGCGCACCTCGATCTCCGCGCCCGGGTCCGAGTCGGCGAGGCGCGCGGCGATGGAGGCGGCCAGGCCCTCGGGGTCCGCCTCCGCATCCACCCACGCCACCACCTGCACGCGACCTGCGCCCGGCGCCGGGGCGCCCTCCGGCACCAGCGTCTCGCTGTCTCGCAGCTCCACGCCCGAGGCGCCGGCGAGGGCGGCGAGGCCTTGGGCCGCGTCGGCGAGCGCCTCCGGCACCTCGAGGACCACCTCCACGAATCGGTGCGTCTCGTCCATGGCGGGAGTCAAGCACGGCGCCGCCAGCGGCGCCAGCGGCGCGCGGCGCGCCTTGGGGGGGCAGCCTTGCCTCGCCGCTGCGCAGCCGCCTGCGCTACAGTGCCCGGCCATGTTGACCCGCGCTTGGATCCCCTTCCTCCGGCCGTCTGCCCGCACCGCTGGGTTCCTACTCCTCGCCCTCGCCGCCGGCTGTCCCAACGCCCCCCTGCCGCCGCTGGAGGTCCCGGAAGGCTGTCAGCCCCTCGCCTCCGAGCACCACTGTCTCCTCCCCTATCCCTCGGACTTCTTCCTGCGGGAGGGGCGTGTGGCCATTCCCGACGCGGCCCTGCCGTGGATCCACGACAGCACCGGCCCCGTCGAACCCTTCGATCCCTTCGCACTCCACCCTGCAGGGGGCTTCTCGCCGGTGAGCCCCATCCTCGCCCTCTTTTCCGAGGGCGTCGACCCGAGTGATCTCGTCTTCCACACCGGCGATCTCGCTCGTTCGACTCGAGCCGAGAGCCCTACCCTCCTCGTCGGTGCGGACACGGGCGAGGCGGTGGCCCATTTTGCCGAACTCGATGCGATGACGGACGAGCCGGCAAAGCGCGCGCTCCTCCTCCGTGTCCTGAAGCCGCTGTCCTGGGGCCACCGCTACGTGGTGGGGATCCATGGCTTGAGGCGGCCCGACGGCACGCCGATTCCGCCGCCCGAAGGCTTCCGCCGCCTCCGTGACGGGCAGGCAGACGGGGATCCCAATCTCCGACCTCTCGTGTCCGAGTATGAGGAGGTGATCTTCCCCGCCCTCGAGGGCGTGGGCGTCGCGCGCGGCGAGTTGATCCTCGCCTGGTCCTTCACCGTCCGGAGCGAGAACGACGCCATCGGTGACATGCTGGCGGTGCGGCAGGCGGCGATGGCGATCTTCGAGGCGACGCCGCCGAAGGTGCTCGACGTCCGCGAGGTGAGCGATGCGCGACCCGAAGTGGCACGGCATCTCGAGGTCGAGCTTGCGGTGCCCCTCTTCCTCGAGTCCACCGAGCCCGGGGCGAGCCTGTACCGGGATGCCGAGGGGCGACCGGCGCAGAACGGCGTCGCGACCGCGCGGGTCTCGGTCCTCGTACCGACCTCGGTCGTCGAAGGCGCCATGCCGGGCCGTGCCCTTCAGTACGGCCATGGCTTCTTCGGCAGCCGCCAGGAGATCGTGGACCACGAGGTCCACGCCCCCTTCATCGACGCCTACGGCTTCGTCTCCTTCGCCACGGATTGGTGGGGCATGTCCAACGTGGACCGGGGCCTGGTGGCTGCGGACATCCTGCAGGACACCAGCCGGACGCTTCGCTTCGGGGATCGCGTGCACCAGGCGATGGTGAATCAGATCGCGCTCTCCTATGCCATCGGCACCACCTTGGCCGAGGAGCCGTTGCTGCAGGCGGGAGGGCGTCCCGTCTACGATCCCAGCCACGTCTACTTCTACGGCATCAGCCAGGGGCACATCCTCGGCGGCACCTACCTGGCGCTCGCGCCGCGCGTGGAGCGCGGCGTGCTCGAGGTAGGAGGGGGAGCCTTCTCGTTCATGATGTTCCGGGCGCGCCCCTTTGGGCTCTTCCTCGTCTTCGTCTCCGAGGTGCTCCCCGACCCTCTCGATCAACAGATCTTCGCGGCGCTGGCCCAGAGCAGCTTCGATCGCTTCGATTCCGCCAGCTATGCGGGCCACGTGCTGGCCGATGCGCTCCCGGGTGGCCCCACGGCGCGGCGCGTCCTCATGCACGCCGGGCGCGGGGACGCCGAGGTGCCCGTTCTCGCCGCCCGCCTCCATGCCCGCGCCCTGGGCCTCGCCCTGATGACGCCGTCGGTCGAGACACCCATCTACGGCCTGCCGGAGGTGGAAAGCCCCTACGACGGCAGCGCCTACGTGGAGTACGACTTCGGGCTCCCCGATCCTCTCCCGGGCACCGAAGCACGGATTCCCGAGGAGGACACGGAGGTGCACGAGGGGATCCGGCGCCTCGAGGTCACGCAAAGCCGCGTGGACCGCTTCCTGCGCCCAGATGGGAAGATAGAGCGCCTCTGCGATGGCCCCTGCGATCCCGAGTGAGGCCGGGGCATCGCCCCGCGCCCGCGTGGCCCCGGCGGCGGAACCTCGGCGAGCGCGGCTGCCCCTCCAGAGCTTCGCTTGACGGGCGATGCGCCCCTTCGTAGGGTCCGCGGCCGATGCGAAGCGACCCCCTCGCATTCCTGCAGGACGGGCTTCGGGATCTCGAGGCGCGGGGGCTCCTTCGGTCCCGGGTGACCGTCGAAGGCCCGCAGGGAGCTACCCTGCGGATCGGCGGCCGGGAGGTGGTCAACTTCTCCTCCAACGACTACCTGGGCCTGGCTTCGCATCCGGCGCTGGTGGCTGCCGCAAAGGAGGCGCTGGACCGCTACGGCGTGGGCAGCGGTGCCTCCCGTCTCATCACCGGCGACACCGAGGCGCACCGGGCACTCGAGCAGGAGCTGGCCGACCTGAAGGGCACCGAGGCGGTGCTCGTCTTCAACAGCGGCTACCACGCCAACACCGGGATCATTCCGGCGCTGGTCGGCGAGGGGGATGTGGTCTTCTCCGACGCCCTGAACCATGCCTCGCTCATCGATGGCTGCCGCCTCGCCAAGGCGGAGCGGGTGGTCTACCGCCACGTCGATCCCGAGGACCTCGAGAGCCATCTGCGGCGCCACCGCACCGCCCGCCGCAAGCTCATCGTTACCGACGCGCTCTTCTCCATGGATGGGGATCTCGCGCCCCTGCCCGAGCTGTGCGAGATCGCCGAGCGGCACGGCGCCCTGCTGATGGTGGACGAGGCGCACGCCACGGGCGTCTTCGGGCCGCGCGGTGCCGGTGTCGCGGCGCACTTCGGGGTGACCGATCGGGTGCAGGTGCACATGGG
>CAYYHA010000123.1:0-11204 GCA_964471535.1 uncultured Myxococcia bacterium
GCTGCCCAAGGACAGCGATGGGGATGGGCTCTCCGACCGTGACGAGACGCAGCGGGGCACCGATCCCTTCGATGCGGACACCGACGACGACGGCATCCCCGACGGCGAGGAGGTGGAGGCGGGCGTCGACGGGTACGTGACCGATCCTCTCGATGCGGATACCGACGACGACGGCATCTCCGACGGGGAGGAGGTGGAGGCGGGCGTCGACGGGTACGTGACCGATCCGACGGATCCCGACACCGATGGAGACGGGGTGCTCGACGGTGTAGAGACCGGCCAGGGGCCCGTTTCAGGGGGTCAGAGCGATGGGCTGGGGATTCCCTATGCGGGTACGGACGGAAGTTTCGAACCCGACGCCGATCCCTCCACCAGCACCGATCCGACGGATCCGGACACCGATGGCGGCGGCCTCTCCGATGGGGAAGAGGACCGTGACGGAAACGGACGCGTCGATCGCGGAGAGACCGATCCCAACGATCCGGCCGACGATGTGGATACCGACGAGGATACGGTACACGACGGCAAGGACAACTGCCCCGGTGTTCCCAACGCGGACCAGACGGACAGCGATGGGGACGGAGTCGGCGACGCCTGCGATCCCGACGCCGACGGGGACGGCTTCCTCGATGGCGTTGGGGTGGCCGGCGGCGGCTGCGACTGCAGCAGCGGCGGCGGGGGCTCGGCCCCCTGGCTCCTCTTCGCCCTGCTCGTACCCGCGGTCCTCCGGCGCCGATCGAGAGGCGCGGCGGGAGCAACTCGGCAG
This sequence comes from uncultured Myxococcia bacterium, assembly GCA_964471535.1. Classification (GTDB taxonomy): domain Bacteria; phylum Myxococcota; class Myxococcia; order SLRQ01; family SLRQ01; genus CAYYHA01. The sequence continues at coordinate 767 of CAYYHA010000123.1, forward strand.
GGGCCGTGAGGCGCCGCGAAGGGGGCCTCGTTCAGTCGCCGCGTCCCAGCCAGCCCTTGCGCCGGAAGTAGAGGAGCAGGCCCGTGCAGACGGCGGCCATCAGGGCCAGCGCGAAAGGATAACCATAGCGCCACTTCAGCTCGGGCATGTTCCAGGGGCTCACGCGCGGGTCGAAGTTCATTCCGTAGAGGCCGGTGATGAAGCTCAATGGGATGAACAGGGTCGCGATGATGGTGAGCACCTTCATGACCTCATTGGTCTTCTGGCCGAGCGCCGAGAGGTAGCCGTCCATCAAAGAGGCGCTGACGTCCCGCATCGCCTCCACGATGTCCATGACCTGAATGGTGTGGTCGTAGAGGTCGCGGAGATAGGGCCTCATCTCCTTGCCCATCCGGGGACCCTCCTCTCGCAGCCACCGACCGACGGCATCGCGAAGAGGCCAGGCCATGCGCCGGATGGTGATGAGTTCCCGTTTGAGGGCATGGATCTCGGTGACCATGCCTTGCCGGGGATCGATGAGGATCCTCTCCTCGAGCGCCTCGAGCTGCTCCTCGAGATCCTCGAGGACAGGGAAGAAGTGGTCTACGATGGTGTCGGCGATCGCGTAGGCGAGGTAGTCGGCACCCCGCCTGCGAAGCAGGCTGCCGCCGTCGCGAAGTCGCTTCCGGATGGGTTCGAAGGTCTCACCGTCATGGGCATGGAAGGTGAGCACCCAGCCTTCCCCTAGGACCACGCTCACCTGCTCGAGTTCGAGCGTTTCGACGCGGTGGAGTTGGTAGAGCACCAAGAAGTCGAGTGACTCGTACCGCTCGAGCTTCGGCCGCTGCCCCCCCTGCGCGATGTCCTCGAGGAGGAGGGGGTGGAGCTGGAAGATGGCGCCGATCTGCTCGAGCGCCGCCGCATCGTGGACGCCCGCCACGTCGATCCAGCACACCGGATGGCGACCCCTGAACTCGCGGAGTTCCTCGGGGCGATGGATCTGGCGCGCTTCGTAGCCACCGGGCCCGTAGCCGATGGCCTCGATCCGCGCCGGCTTGCCTTCGGGCAGGGCCGGGGTCTCCCCGGGGGGCGCTCGCGGCGCGGGCCGGGCCTGACCGGGGTAGGTGAGGCGCCGCGCGGCTGTGCGCCGTGCCGCCGCCTTCGCTGGGCGCCGGTTCTGCTCTCGATCCTTCGCCATACGTCGAGGACCTACCGTGGCTCGGCGCCCGGGCGCACGTCAACGGTGTTGATAGCGCTGAGCACCAAGTTGACACCGGTCGAGGAGGGGACCTGGGGTGGGCGCAGGCGGCGTCCGGCGAGTCGGCTCGCTGCTTCGGGCCTGCTGCCCTCACCCGGCGAGCCACGCGGCGGCCAAGCGCAGGGCCGCCCGATGGCCCCGCGATTGCAGCCACACCGGCGGGCGCGATGAACGACCTTCAGGTCTTGGAGGCGCGGTGGGCCTTCTACTAGGGTGTCCGCCCTTTCTCGGGAGCCCCTCACACAAGCGAGGTGACGCGTGCGTGCGGCTGCAGAAAAGGAGCGATCTCCCCTCGAGGTCGTCGACCTCCACATGGGCGACTTCGATGCCACCCTTCCCGATGAGCTGGGCCCGGCTCCTGGCGTGCTGCAGACGGTGGCTCGAACGGCGCTCCGGGCGGGAGGGAAGCGAATCCGACCGCGACTGGTCTACCTGGCCTATCTTGCCGCTGGGGGGGAGGGGGACATCGAGGCCGCCTGCCGACGCTACGCGGTGGCGGTCGAGTACCTCCATACCGCGACGCTGCTCCACGACGATCTCATCGATGGTGCCAGCTTGCGCCGGGGAGAGGTGACGGCGCACCGGCGCTTCGGTCCCAAGGAGGCAGTGCTCTCGGGAGACCTCCTCCTCGCCCGCTGCCTCTCGCTGGTGGCAGGCGGGGGGAACCTTAGCGCCATGGAGACGCTGGCCCGTGCGGCGGAGCGGCTGGCCGTGGGGGAGGCGATGGAGGTGGAGCTCTCGCGGAACGCCGAGCTCGGGATCGATGGGTGGTACGCGTACGCTGCGGCGAAGACGGGGGCGCTCTTTGCCGCCTCCGCGGAGCTGGGGGCACGCGCGGCCGGCGCGGGCGAGGCGTGGTGTGCAGCGCTGGCGGCCTATGGGGAGGCGATGGGTCTCGCGTTTCAGGTGGCCGACGATGTGATCGACGTCGTGAGCACCACCGAGCGCATGGGCAAGGAAGCGGGTGCCGATCTCCGGGCGGGGATACCCAGTCTTCCGGTGATCGAAGCACTTGGGATTCTGACGGGTGAAGAGCGGCGCGTGGTCGAAGCGGTGCTCACCGCGGCGGCGCCGGCGGAGGAGATCGATCGTCTCTTTCCGGAGGCACTCCGCCTCGTACGCACCCATGGGGCCCCCCGAGCCGCGAAGCGAACCGAGGGGCATGTGGCGGAGGCGCTTTCCGCCCTCACACCCCTACCTCCCTCGGAGGCGCGCACGGCCCTCGAGGCGCTCACCCGCCGTGCAGTGGAGCGGCTCTCGTGACCGAGCAACGGTCGGCCCGAGGTGCGGTTTTGAGGCTTCGGCCCGGGGCCGATGCCGCCCGGGTGCGACGGGCCTTGTCCCGGCTCGGGCAATGGGTGCGGGAGTGCCGGGACGAGCGGGGCGTAAGAACGTTCACCATTGAGCTGGGTGCTCCAGTCTCACGAGAGCAGCTCCTGGCGCTCGAGGGCGTCTCGGAGGTGAGCCTGCCGTCTTCGCCCCACCCGAAGGTCGATGCCATGCCGCGGCGGGTGGAGGCAGGTCCCGTGACGGTCGGGGTCGCTTGTCCGCCGGTCGTGATGGCAGGTCCCTGCGCGGTGGAGACGGAGGCGCAGGTGGGAGCGATTGCGAAGGTGGTCGCCCGTCATGGCGCGCGCCTCCTTCGCGGTGGTGCCTACAAGCCGCGAACCTCACCCTACAGCTTCCGTGGCCATGGCGAGAAGGCGCTGCTGTGGCTTGCGCGGGCGGCGAGGGCGTGCGGCCTCGGCGTCGTGACCGAGTGCCTCGCGCCGGAAGACGCAGAGCTCGTGGCCCATTATGCCGACCTGGTGCAGATCGGGACGCGAAACATGCAGAACTTTCGGTTGCTCGAGGCCGTTGGACGCACCGGGGCAGCTGTCCTCCTCAAGCGGGGGATGAGCGCCACTCTCGAGGAGTGGCTCTTGGCCGGCGAGTACCTGCTCGACCATGGTGCACGGGGGGTGATCTTCTGCGAGCGGGGTATCCGCCATTTCGATCCGTCGACACGAAACCTCTTGGACCTCTCTGCGGTGGCAGTGCTCGCCCACGAACACCACCTTCCCGTCATCGCCGACCCCTCCCATGGCGCCGGGCGGCGGGATCTCATCCTACCGCTCTCGCGGGCCGCGCTGGCGGCGGGCGCGTGTGGCCTCTTGGTGGAGGTGCACGTCGACCCCGGTGTGGCGCGCTCCGATGGACCCCAGGCACTCGATGCCCCCGCCTTCGAGTCGTTGATGCAGGCCGTTCGGGAGGAGGCCGGCCGAGGGGGACGGCAGATGGCAGGAGGGGTTCGATGAGTCGCGGAGCGTCAGGTCTTCCGTCGCCTCGGCCAGGCAGCGGGGAGATGTTCGATGCGATCGCGCACCGCTATGACCTGGTCAACCGCATCCTTTCCTTCGGCGTCGATCTGCGCTGGCGAAAGGAGACGGTTCGTGCGCTCGCGCTCCGGGCCGGGGATCGTGTCCTGGATCTCGCCACGGGCACTGGTGACCTAGCGATCGCGATCGCACGGCGGCACCCGGACGTCACCGTCGTCGGAGTGGATCCCTCTCGGCGCATGTTGGAGGTTGCCGAGCAGAAGGTCCGGCGGCGGGCGCTGGCGGGACGCATCGCCCTGCGCCTCGGCGATGCACAGGCCCTGCCGTTCGGAGACGACTACTTCGATGCGACCACCATTGCCTTTGGCATCCGCAACGTTCCTGATCGGCGCCGGGCGCTCGAGGAGATGCGGCGGGTCACCCGTCCGGGGGGCCGGATTACGATCCTCGAACTGAACGAGCCCGAAGGGCGGTGGATGGGGCCTCTCGCCCGGCTGTACATCCACCGCCTGGTACCGTGGATTGGCTCGGCGTTCTCGGGGAACGGTGAGTACCGATATCTGCAGCGATCCATCGCCGCCTTTCCCTCGCCCGCCGACTTCGCCCTGGTCATGCGGTCTGCTGGCTTGACGCAGGTGGAGCCACGTCCCCTGACCTTCGGCGTTTGTACCCTCTTCATCGCCCGAGTGCCGGAGGAGGAGCGATGAGCGCATCGGCCGCCACCGCGCCCCGCCATGCATGGCGAGAGGCAGGACGCGCACTGCGGGAGGCAATGGCCAGCGTGCGCGGGAAGAAGGGATTGCACCTCCTTTCCGTTCCCGCTCCGGTGGCGCGTTTGGAGACTCTGCTTCGGCATCTTCCGGCCGAAGATGCGGTGCTCTTCGATCCGCCGTCGGGAGCCGGCGCAGCGGGCGTAGGCGCAGCTTACACGCTGCGCGCCGAAGGTGAGGCGCGCTTTGGCGCCATCGCCCGAGAGGCGCGCGAGATTACGGCGGGTGTTCGGTGCCTCGGCCTGCTCGGGGCGAGCGCGCTTCGACCTCGCTTCTTCGGTGGATTCGCATTCGCCCCGGGCTGGCTCGATGGGCCCTGGGATGGCTTTGGCGACGCCCGCTTCGTCCTTCCGCGGTGGACCTACCTGCGGCGCGGGGCACAGGCGACGCTCAGCCTCGCGATCCATGCAGAGGCCGATTCCGAGATGGGGCTCGCCGGCTGGGTCGACGAAGGTGTGCGGCTGATTTCGGCGCTCGAAGCGGACGAGAATGCCCCGCCGCAGGGCATCTGGCAGGCCCCTCTGGCCGAGCTCCCACCGCAAGAGTGGGTGGCGTGGGTCGAGGCTGCGCGTAGGGCGATCGCCGATGGCGAACTTCAGAAGGTCGTGCTGTCGCGGCGCACTCGGGCCCGGCTGCCCGTGGCGATCGAGAGCGCTGAGATCTTGGAGCGCCTCGCCGCCGAGCACCCGGACTGCTTTCGCTTCGCAATCCGCATTGGCGGTGTGACCTTTCTCGGCGCGCCGCCGGAGCGCCTCGTCGCCCGTCAAGGCGAGCGCGTGTGGGCCGACTGTCTCGCTGGATCCATCGCGGCCCCGGAGCGGGAAGGCGAGGCGACGCGCACGCAGCGTGCCCTGCAGCTTCTTTCTTCATCGAAGGATCGCCACGAACACCGCGTCGTCGTCGATGCGGTGCGGGCGAGTCTTGCCCGTTTCTGTCGCACATTGACTGAGTCCACGGAGCCTCAGGTCATGCATCTTAGGCACGTGCTTCATCTGCACACGCCAATCTCCGGCGTTCTCTCCACGCCGGTACATGTGCTCGAGCTCCTCGAAGCACTGCATCCGACACCGGCGGTCGGTGGCGTGCCGAGGGAAGGTGCGGTCGAGTTTATCGTCTCTCACGAAGGCGATGCACGGGGCTGGTATTCGGGTCCCGTTGGCTATTTCGATGACACAGGGGATGGCGAGTTTGCGGTGGCGATCCGTTCGGGTCTCGTCCGCGGCAGGGAGGCCTTTCTCCATGCGGGCGCCGGCATCGTCGCCGCGTCCGATCCGCATCAGGAGTGGAAGGAGACGGCGGTGAAGCAGCGGGCGCTACTTCGTGCGCTGGGGATCGGGGGGTAGGGCGGCATGCGTGATGCCATCGTGCAAGCACGGTGGGCCGATGTGTTGATCGCTAGCCTGGCCGACGCGGGGGTGCGGCATCTCGTCGTCTGCAGTGGCTCCCGATCGACGCCGCTGGTGCTCGCCGCGACGCGGCTGGGCCGTTTGCAGCTGCACGATGTGCTCGATGAGCGGGCAGCGGCGTTCTTCGCCTTGGGTATCGTTCGAGTGACCGGTCGGCCCGCGGCGCTCGTCTGCACATCGGGGACCGCGTTGGCCCACTTCCTCCCCGCTGCGCTCGAGGCTGCACACAGCTATTTGCCGCTCGTGATCGTGAGCGCGGATAGGCCGCGCGGATTGCAAGCACGTGGATCCAACCAGACGATCGATCAGCTTGGGCTTTTGTCTTCCGCGGCGCGCCTCACCGTGGACACTGGGGAGGCGGCGGAAGACGAAGCGTCGCTTCGGGGTCTTGCGCACACGGTGCAGCGTGCGGTGGCCGCGAGCCTTGCCCCGACGCCGGGTCCGGTACACCTCAACGTGCCGCTCTACAAGCCGCTCGAGCCGCCGGCCGACTATGCGCCGGCGCTGGGGCCGAGGGGTCCGCGCTTCGTAGCGGGAGAGGTTCGCGCCACGGAGGAGGCGCTCGACGAGGCGGCGGGAGCGATCGCGTCGACGGAGCGGGGGCTCATTGTCGCAGGGCCCGCGGCCATCGGAAACCGAAATTCCCGGCGAGCGGTGGAGGCGCTGATCGATGTGAGCGGCTTTCCGGCCATCCTCGAGGCGACCAGTCAGCTTGCCTATACCGGGCGGGCGGTGCCGGGACAGGTGCTGTCGGCGGAGACCGTCCTCGATGCAGCAGCTGCCACGGGCGAGGACCTTCCCGAGCTCATCGTGCAACTTGGTGCGACGCCCACCTCCGGCGCGCTCGAACGGATCTTGGCGCGCGGTGGGATCGAGCGCATCGCGGTCCACCCTTACGGCTACTTCGACGAGGGGAACCATTCCACGACCGTGATCCAGTCCGAGGTGCCCCTATTCGCGGAGGCGGTGACGCAGCGTCTTGCCCGGCGCGGGCCTTCGGCATTTGCCGAGCGGTGGGTCCGTGCGGGGCGAAGGGCGCACGCTTTGGCCAAGGAGGTGTCGGAGGCGTCGTTCAGTGAAGCTGCGGTCGTGCGCGCTGTCTCGAGCCATCTCCGGGAGGGTGAGCTCTTCGTCGTTGGAAACAGCCTTCCCGTCCGCCTGCTCGAGTACTTCGCCCCTCCCGTGGTGGCCGATGTCGCGGTCTTGTCGCAGCGGGGTGTCAGCGGGATCGACGGACTCGTTTCCGGTGCAGCGGGTGCCTGCAAGGCGAGCGGGAGGCGGACGACACTCCTTCTTGGGGATCAGAGTCTGCGCCATGATTTTGGAGCACTCGTGCTGTGCAGGAATCTTCCTCTTCGGGTCGTGGTGGTGAACAACGGGGGGGGGCGCATCTTCGAGTTGCTGCCAGTTGGGGCGGAGCGCTTCGAGCGGGAACGAACGCGGCACATCGTGATGGAAGAACGCGGTTCATTGAGCGAGTCGGTTCGGGCACTCGGGTTCGCGGCGGAATGCGTCAGCTCGATGGAGGCGCTCGAGGCGGCGCTCACTCGGTCCGAGGGTTGCGATGGGCCGGTGTTCATCGAAGCGCAGGTACCGGCACATGGCGCTCGGCAGGCGCTGAGCGCCCTGCGCGCCCGTTTCGTAGGAGGGCGAAGATGGAGCGACTGATCCTCATCCATGGGTTCACCGGTGCGCCTGAGAGTTGGCTCCCGGTTCTTCAGGCGGGCCCGGGACTGGAAGGCAGAGCGACGGCTCTGGCGCTACCAGGCCATGCCGGCCGTCCGCCAGTGGCGTGCTGGGAGGAGGCCATCGAGACACTCGGGCGCGAGGTCGCTGCTGACGGGGAGGCTCTGGTGCACCTAGTGGGGTACAGCATGGGAGCGCGGGCGGCGTTGGGGCTCTTGCTGCGATACCCACAGCGTTTCGCCCGCGCTACGCTGATCGGGGTGCATCCGGGATTGCCTCCGGGGCCGGAGCGGTGGGCCCGCTTGCAGTGGGACCATCGATGGATTCGGATCTTGCGTAGGGAAGGCTTGGAGGCGTTCCTGCAGCTGTGGGAAGCACTCCCGCTCTTCGAGACGCAGCGCGAGGCCACCTCCGAGCTCTTAAGGCTCCAGAGGGCGGTACGGCGGCGCCAAGATCCCGACGGGCTTGCCTCTGCGCTCGAGGCCATGGGGCTCTCCGCGATGCCCTATATGCGACCGGAGCTGACGTCCATCGATGTCCCCGTACGTCTCGTCGTGGGCGCTCGAGACAAGAAGTTCGTGGAGGTGGCCACGGAGCTCGTCGGCTGCTTTCCAAGGGGTGAGCTGTGCGTGCTTCCGGCGGTGGGTCACAACCCCATCGTCGAGGCACCCGGGGCTCTGGCTAGGGTGCTCGAGATGCGTGCGTGGAAGGAGGATGCCGCGTGAACCTGGGGGCGAAGGAACTGCGGTTACCGCGGCCAGGTTCACTTGGAGCGTGGATTCTGGCGATACGCCCCCGTACACTTCCTGCGGCCATTGCGCCAGTGGTGGTCGGAAGCGCCGTTGCCCATGCGCTGGGTGTCTTCTCGGCGGGACCGGCGCTTGCCGCTGCGCTGGGTGCGGTGCTCATCCAGATCGGGACGAACTTTGCGAACGACGTGTTCGACTTCGAAAAGGGGGCGGACACGGAGGCGCGCGTCGGGCCGCCGCGGGCCGTGGCGAGTGGCTTGCTGACGCCCGCAGCGATGAAGCGGGGGGCCGCTGTGGCCTTCGGGCTGGCGGGAGCCTGTGGGATTTATCTGACGGCGGTGGCTGGGTGGCCGGTGGTCGCCATCGGTGTGGCGTCGGTGTTGGCGGGGCTCGCGTACACCGGCGGTCCGTTTCCTCTGGGGTACCACGGCCTGGGGGATCTGTTCGTACTCATTTTCTTCGGCTTCGTTGCCGTGGGGGGAACGGTGTACGTGCAGGCTGGCGAGGTGCCGGCGTGGGCGTGGCCGGCGGCGCTGGGTGTGGGGTCGGTGGCTGCGGCCCTCATCGTGGTGAACAACCTCCGCGACCGGGAGACGGATGCGGCTGCGGGGAAGCGTACGCTCGCGGTACGGCTCGGGCGCCGGGGGAGCCTGTTGGAGTACGGCGGGCTCCTACTGGTGGCGGCGGCGGTGGGTGTGTACTACCTGGTGGTCGGCCGTGCGTCGGTGTATTTTGGCGTCGCGTTGCTGCCGTATGTCCTGTTCGCGGTGGCGGCTGTTCGCGGACTGAGCTGTGCGGACACGCCCGTGGAGTACGGCCGTTGCTTGGGGGCGACCGCGCGTCTGTTGGTCCTCTATGCAGCAGGGCTGGGGATCGTCATCGCCTCCAGGTGAGGGACGCTGGGTTCCATCCGCTCACCCACGCCCGTCGCCCCGAACCCCCCGCCCCGGACCCTGGGTTGGGTCTGGAAGGAAAGTCTTTTGATTTCGGTCGGTTGTGAGGGTTTGGGGGTATATATGCGACCCGATCTGACACTCTGTCTCGGCTGGTCGGTCGCGTGGTGGGGCAATGCGTGGCCATTCCCTTGTCCGGTATCCGGCCGGGGGGCTCGAATCCGGACCACCGAGCGCCTATGCATGCCCTATTTTCAAGCGCTTGCACGGTCCTGGTCCGGTGGCACGCAAGTTGGAGGGCGCCCTTGCCGGAGGAGCCTGCCCATGACCGCACCCCGTTGCATCCTGCCCGGCCGCACCTATCTGCTGACCCGCCGGTGCTCGGAGCGGCGATTCTTCCTACGCCCGTCGAAGAAGCTCAACGAGCTCTTCCTGTACTGCTTGGCGTACGCGGCGCGTGAGAAGCGGATGCGGGTGCACGCGTTTTGCGTGATGTCGAACCACTACCACGTGGTGGCGAGCGACCCGGAGGGGAACCTGCCGGATTTCATGCATCTTTTGGACATGAACCTCGCGCGCGCAGGGAACGTATTGCTGTCGCGCGAGGAGAACTTTTGGGCGCCTGGGTCCTACAGCATGGTGCACCTGGCGACGGCCGAGGCGGTGGTGGAGAAGATCGGGTACACGCTGGCGAATCCGGTGGAGGCGGGGTTGGTGGCGTGTGGGAAGCAGTGGCCTGGGCTGCGGACGCGTGGGTGGCAGATGGGGGTGGTGACGCTGCGGGCGAAGCGGCCGGAGTGGTTTTTTGGAGAAGTGATGCCGGAGGAGGTGGCGCTGAAGCTGGTGGCGCCGCGGCTGGAGGGGCGAACGGAGGCGGAGGTGCGGCTGGAGGTGAGCCGGGAGGTGAACCGGCGAGAGGAGGAGATTCGGGCGAGGTACGAGGAGGAGGGGAGGAAGTTTGTGGGCCGGCGAGGTGTGCTGCGCCAGTCGCCGCACGAGAGGCCGAGGGGGGAGGAGGAGAAGGGGGTGCTGCGGCCGCGTGTGGCGACGAGGGACAGGGTCCGTAGGGTGGAGACGCTGCGGCGGCTGAAGATGTTTTTGGCGGAGTACGAGGAGGCACGTCTGCGCTTCGAAGGGGGCGAGGAGGGGGTGGTGTTTCCCGCGGGGACGTGGCAGCTGCGGAAGCGGTATGGGGTGAGGTGTGCGGCGCCGCCGTAGGGGCGGCGCAAAGGGGGCAGAGAGGGGAAACGGAGGGTAGGTCAGGGGGAGAGGTGTGCCTGCCAGCTGCAGAGGTGGCGGGAGGGGAGCGGTGTGCGTGCGCTGCGGGGGGAAAAGAGACCGCAGGTGTCGCACGATGAGGCCTGACGGGTGAGGTGCAC
>CAYYHA010000124.1:0-11178 GCA_964471535.1 uncultured Myxococcia bacterium
TCCCGGCTCCCGACCTTTTCGATCGCCCGCGCCACGCCGTTGGGCCCGTGGTTGTGCGCAGTGAGGGCGAGCGGCCAGTTCCCGAGGCGCTGGTAGCTACGCCGAAGCATCCGCGCGAGCGCGCGCGCCGCGAGCTCCGGATCGCGGCGCTGGTCGTAGAGGCGGTTTCGCTCGAGGCCGAGTTCACGTGCGGTCGCAGGCATGAACTGAAAGAGACCGTGGGCCCCCACGGGAGACTGGGCATGGGGATCGAAGAGGGACTCGACGAAGGCGAGCGCGATGAGGTCCTCGGGCAGGCCCTCTTCGTGGAAGACGGCGAGCACCACCTCCTTCCACCGGTCGAAACGTTCGAGCCCCTCATGGAAGCGGTCGGCGAGGCCGTACTGCCAGCGCAGGCGGGTCGACGCAGCCCGGATGGCATAGGGCTTGTGCCGGAGGGCCGCATAGACCTGCCGCTCGAGCCCTTCGAGCTTCGATTCCGAAAGTCCACCCTGCTTCCATCGAGCTTCGAGGGAGCGAAGTGCGGCGCGGATGGCGTCCATATGCGCACCGATGATCTCCCGGCGTTTGCGAACCGCTTCCTTCCAAAGCTTCGGATCGGTGGGCTTCGGGTACAGGCGCCAGGCCCCAAGTTCCACCACTTCGTAGACGACATCGAGGTGCTCACGATCGTGGATCACCACCTGCCCGCTGTCCCACTCCGCGTAGACACGCTCCCAGAAGCGTACGTTCGGCTCGAGCGCCTCCGGCTCGGGGAAGGCAGCGGGCAGCACCGCGAGGCCGGTGGCGAGCAGCCACGCAGTGGTGATCACAAGCCGCCGCCTCCCCCCGGCTGCACCTCTTCGGGCGTCTCCTCCAGCGCGGGCTCACTCCCCTCTCCGGTGGCCAGCGATGCGTGGGGTGCCTCGCCTTCTTCCTCTCGGTGGAGCAAGGTGTGGAGGTAGGAGCCGCTGGCCAAGAGCCGCTCCGACCCGCCCTGCTCGGCAGCGGCCTCCAACGCACGGCGCAGCGGGTGGCTCTCGAGCTCCTCCACGGGCGTACCCCGCACGAAGGCGCTGAGCACCGCCTTTGCCGTCTCCTCGTCGAGTCCGCCCAGCACCGCGAGACACTCGTCCGGGGCCGTGCGGCCCACCTCCGAGAGACCCTCAGCGACCTCCGTCCCCAGGGGCGCGTCCGCGGTGGCGAACCGCGCGGCAGCGAAGAGGCGGGCGATGGCGTCGCGCCGGCCCTCGGCCGCGAGATCGAGAAAGGAGGAGAGCACCGGCGTCGGCCCGCCCCGCTCGCTGGCGACGGTGGCGAGCCGGCGAAGAAAGTCGGCGTCGGGCTCGAAGGCTTCGATGAGCAGCCTCGCTCCAAGTGACGGCTCGGAGTGATAGAGGGCCTCGGCGATGACCGCGCGCACGACGGGATCCGTCTCGGTTCGCAGCGCACTCTTCAAGAATCGTACGTTGCGCGGGTTCTCCTCAGCCCCGAGGCTCGCGTAGACGCGCACCCGATCCCGGAGGCTGGGCGCGCCCTGCCCGAGCGTCGCAGGCGGGCCCGCTGCCACGGCCGCCGGTGGGACGCCACCTGGTGGGAGTCCGTAGGAGGCGATGGCCTCGGCGATGGTGTCGACGCCGCGTACCACTTCGGAGTAGCGGCCTGGATGATCGTTGACCAAGATGGAGAAGGCGAGCACCTCACCGGCCGCGGTCGCCACGTAGCCAGAGAGCGCGGAGACGTTCTCGAGGGTGCCCGTCTTCGCCCGCATCACGCCGGCAGCAGGGGTCTCATCCAGGCGAAACGCCGCGGTGCCGTCCCGCCCCACCACGGACAGCGAGGAGACGAACTCCGGCATCACCTGAAAGTGACGCCACATGTGCCGCAGCAAGGTGGTGATCTGGCGCGCAGAGACACGGTTGGTGTCGTTGAGCCCCGAGCCGTTCTTCATCACATAGGTCCCACGGGGGATGCCGACCTCGCGCTCGAGGAACGCCTCGACGACGGCGATCCCACTCGGCCAGGAACCCGGTGGACCCTGCACCTCTGCGCCCAGGGTCTTCAAGAGCATCTCCGCGATGTGGTTGTTGGAGATCTTGTTGACCGTGCGGACGATGGACGCCAGACGATCCGAATAGCTTCGGTAGAGAAGCTTCGCATCGGGGGGTACTCTTCCCTCTTTCACCATCGGCCCCATGCGCACGCCCCGCCGCTTCAGGTAGGCACGGAAGGTATGCCCGAAGTACAGAGGCGGGTTGTCGATGCGCCGGTAGTACACCGCACCCTTGTGACCGATCGGCTGGTAGCCGCGCACGTGGATCTTCTGACGCTTACCCAGCGGGATGGAGGCAGGGATGTGGCGACGGCGGCGGCGCGCGCTGACGGTGAGCACGTGGTTGTCGACGACGAAGTAATCGCTCTCCGGGTCGACACTGACGATCGCGGGCAGACCCGGGCGGCGCCCCGGGCGGACGTGGATGGCCACGGCATTGAAGTTCAGCGAGAGCGCACCGACGGGTGCGACATAGGCGCGATCCGAATGCTCCTGCTCCCAGCCCGGTCCCTCGCGGACGTCGTCGAAGTAGCTGTCATCGACGATCACGGCCCCGGTGATCCGTCGAATCCCCATGTGCCACAGGTCGGTGACCAGGCGGTGCATGCGCTCGCTGACGAAGGTGGGATCCCCCTTGCCCTTTACATAGATGTTCCCGCGGACCACGCCGTTGGCGTCCGGTTCACGGTCCACGTAGATCTCGGTCTCGAAACGAAAGTCCGGGCCCAAGAGTTCGAGCGCTGCAGCGGTAGTGAACAGCTTCATGTTGGAAGCCGGGTTGAGGAGACTGTCGGCGCTCAGCGCGTAGATCTCCTCTCCCGTCTCCACCGAGACGACGTGCAGCCCCACCCGCGCCTCTTCGACTCCCGCCCGGGCCACCGCGTCGTCGATGAGCTCCACGAGGGCCTGGCGCGCGGCCTTGCGAGAGACGGCGGAGCTGGGAACGAGATGGCTCGGGTCGGGCCCCACGGGCGTCGCCTGCGCGAGAAGCGGCGTCGCCACGAGCATGACCCAGACTGAAACCCGCAAGAGTGCCCCGTGCATCGCTGCTCCCATCGGAGGTTGACCCTGCTTCGGCACCGGGTTTAGCAAGGTTCCGGTGCCGGCGACCCAGCAGGCGTTCCTTCCGTGTTTCCGAAAGGATACCACCTCGCGATCCGCCGCCGCAAAGCGACCCCTCTCGGCCGTCGGTTCGTACCCACTTCGGCTCCTGTGCCTGGCTGCGCTGATTGCGGTGTTCGGGGGCGCCTCTGGCTGCGCGCGCCCCGGGGTCGCGCGGGAGCCCGGGGTCCTCGTGCTCCTCATCGACAGCCCACCGGAGTCGCTCGATCGGCGCCTGACCCTCTCCGCCAACGGACAGCGCCTCGCCTCGCTGATCCAATCGGGCCTGGTCCGCATCGGCGACCAGGGTGAAGTCGAACCGGATCTCGCGGAACGCTTCGAGCGAATCGGCACGACGCGCTATCGCTTTCATCTGCGTCCGGGTCTGACCTTCCACGACGGATCACCGTTGACCGCAGCCGACGTGGTCTACACCTACGAATCGCTCCGCGACCCGAAGGTGGGGTCGCCCCTCGGACCCAAGTACGAGGCCATCGAATCGGTCGAGGCAGTCGACCCTCACACCGTCGACATCGTGCTCGCCGAGCCCTTCGCGCCGCTGCTCCTCGACCTGACCATGGGGATCGTACCCGCGCAGATGGCGGATCCCGCCTACGCGGAGGCGCACCCCGTCCCCCCGGGGGCGGGACCCTTTCGCTTCGCGGGGCGCCCCGACGAGGAGCACATCCGCCTCGAGCCCTTCGAAAATTGGTGGGGCGGCGCGCCACGCCTGCGCCGCCTCGAGGTGGTGGTGGCACGGGACGAGACGACGCGGGTCCTCTCTCTCCTCCACGGGGAGGCAGATTTGGTGCAGGGATCGATCTCCCCTGTCCTCCTGCCTCGCCTCGAAGCGGCCCCCCATCTGCGCGTGGTCCGTGCCAGCCCTGGTCCCGGCTACGCCTACCTTGGCTTCAACCTCCGGCACCCCATCCTCTCCGACGTGCGCGTGCGACGCGCCATCGCCCACGCCATCGATCGTGAATCGATCACGCGCTACAAGTTCAAGGGCGCAGCGAGGCCGGCATCGGGCATGCTCCCGGAAGGACACTGGGCCTACGGACCGGCACGCCGCTACGCCTACGATCCGAAGCGGGCACGGGCGCTGCTGGCGGAGGCTGGCTATCCCGATGGCTTCGAGATCACCTACAAGACCTCCACCGATCGCTTCCGCCGCAGCGTCGCACTCGTGATCAAGAAGCAGCTCGAGGCGGTGGGCATTCGGGTCGATCTGCGCGCCTACGAATGGGGCACCTTCTACGGCGACATCAAGCGGGGCAACTTCGAGATCACCACGCTGAAGTGGACGCCGGTGATCGAGCCTCACCTGATGCACTGGACCTTCCACTCGACCTCGATCCCCAGCGAAGAGAACGGCTGGGTCGGCGGCAACCGCGGAGCCTACCGGAACCCCGAGGTGGACCGACTCCTCGACGAGGCGGCCCACGTGCTCGACCCAAAACGACGCGCCGAGCTGTATCGCACCGTTCAGCGCATCCTCGCCGAAGACCTCCCCTACGTCCCCCTCTGGCACGAGGACACGATTGCCGTGGTGAGCGACCGGGTGGAGGGCTTCCACCTCTCACCCTGGGGCTTCCTCCATCCGCTGGCGGAGGTCTCGGTGCGATGAGCTTCCTCCTGCGCAAGGTGGGAACGACGCTCTTGAGCCTCGCAGGCGTGACCCTTATCGTCACGCTCTTCCTCAACTTCATTCCCGGAGATCCGGTGGAGGTGATGCTGGGGGAGCAGGCGGGAAACGTGGACCGTGCAGCGCTGCGCCGAGCCATCGGACTGGACCGTCCGGTGCACGAGCAGGTCTTCCGCTTCGTAAGAGATCTTGCGACCGGCGAGCTACGCACCTCCCTGCCGCCATTCAAGGAGAAGGTGCTCCCCAAGATCGCGGAGAAGCTGCCGCGCACCCTGGTGCTCGCGGTCGTCTCGATGACGCTGGCGATCCTCATCGCGATCCCGCTGGGAGTCTTCTCGGCCCAGAGAAAGGGCGGAGTGCTCGATCAGGGTGCGATGGTCTTCGCCCTCCTGGGGGTGAGCATTCCCCGCTCGGCGCTCGGCCCGGTGCTCATCGTCCTCTTCGCCATCGAGCTGGGGTGGCTCCCGGCCCTGGGCGACGTAGACACACGCTCCCTCATCCTGCCCTCGCTCACCCTGGCGCTGGCACTCGCAGCGATGCTCTCGCGCATGACCCGCAGCGCCATGCTCGACGTGAACCGGGAGGACTACGTGACCACCGCCCGGGCCAAGGGGCTGCCGGAGCGGACGGTGGTCTGGCGCCACGTCCTGCGAAACGCCCTCATTCCGGTGATCACCATCGTGGGGCTGCAGTTCGGCGCGCTCCTCGTGGGAGGCATCGTGACCGAGAAGGTCTTCAACTGGCCGGGCATGGGCACCCTGCTCCTGCAGGCGGTGCAGCAGCGGGACTACAACACCGTGCGGGCCTGCGTCCTCGTCTTCACCTTCGTGTACGTGGTGGTGAACCTCCTCACCGACCTGGCCTACGCCCTGGTGGATCCACGGGTGCGAAGCGAGGGCCGGCGATGAGGGCAGTGACGGCAGGGGGGCACCGGCAGAGCGCGGGCCTTCGGCACAGCCTCGTCCGACGTCTGCGTGGCCGGGCGACGGCATGGCTGGGCGCTGCGATCGTGCTCCTCTTCGTCGCCTGCGCTCTCTTCGCCCCGTGGCTGGCACCCTACTCACCGGACGCCATCGATCTGCCCCTCGAGTTCGCCGGCCCCTCGCTGGCCCACCCCTTCGGAACCGGCGAGAACGGGATCGACGTGTTCACCCACGTGCTCTACGGCGCGCGGGTCTCCCTCGCGGTCGCCGTTGCGACCACCCTGTGCTCCGCAGTCTTCGGAGTGCTGGCCGGCGCGCTCGCCGGGTATCTCGGGGGCCTCTGGGACGAGGTCCTGATGCGCATCGTCGACGTGCTGCTGGCCTTCCCCTCGATCCTCCTCGCCATCTTCATCACTGCCGTGCTCGGACCGGCACTCGAACACGTGGTGCTCGCACTGGTGCTCACCGGCTGGGTGGGCTACGCCCGCCTCGCCCGTGGCCAGGTGCTCGCGCTGCGCGAGCGCGACTTCGTGCAGGCCGCGCGGGCGCTGGGCGCCACCCCTGGGCGGATCCTGCTCCTGCACCTCGTCCCCAACATCGCCGGTCCCGTGCTGGTGCAGGCGACCTTCGGGCTGCCCGCCGTGATCCTCGCCGAGGTCAGCCTCTCCTTCCTCGGACTCGGGGTGCCGCCTGGCACGCCGAGCTGGGGGGCACTGCTCGACGCGGGCGCGAGCTACCTTCTCGTCGCCCCGCACCTGGTTCTCTTCCCTGGGCTCGCCGTCGCCGCGGTGGTCCTCGCCTTCAATCTCCTCGGCGACGGAGTGCGCGACGCCCTCGATCCGCGGCGCAGATGAAGAGTGCACCGTACCGGCCCGCAGCGGCCTCGCGGGCTCCAAACGGCTCTTCCGGCGCGGGGGTACCGGGGTCGGCATGGCCCGTAGGAAGTTGCTCTCTCGCCCCGAGGCTGCCAACGATAGGAGCATGAAGCGCGCGGCAGTGCTTGCGGCAACATTCGCAGGGGTGGCCACGGCTCTGGTCGGCTGCCAGAGCGAGAGCGAGGCATACCGGAGGATCTGCGACGCACCCGACCACCTCTCGCTCCCAGCGAACGCGAGCTCGAGCGCCCGGGAGGCGGCCCTGTGGCGCTGGATTCACGAGGAGGTGTCCAACCGAGCGGCGCTCGACACCCTCGAGGCACTGCGCGGCCTCACCTTCGCGGAACGGGCCGAGCGCCTGCGAAACCTGGCCGAGGCGCACGACATCGCCTACTGCACCCTGGCGGAGTTCTACGCGGAGAACGCACCGCCGGAGCCCGAAGCGGCGCCGGTGCCCGCAGAGAGGCCGGCGCCTGCCCCCGGACCGGAAGCCACCGACTCCGCCGCCACGCCGCCCCCGCCCGATGCGAAGACTGTGGACGCCGTGATCCAGGAGCACCTCGAGGAGGTACAGGCCTGCCGCGCCGCCAGCGAGCACGAGGGAGCGCCCCCGAAGGGCACGGTGGTGGTGCAGTTCCTCGTGGGGGTGGACGGCCGGGTGGCCGGCGCGAGCATCGGTGAGAACACGACAGGAGATGAGGCACTCGCCGACTGCCTCATCGACTTCATCGAGGATCTCGACTTCCCCCCGGCGCCCTCGGGGGTCGCCGTGGTGCGCTACCCCTTCCGCTTCCGAGGGCCCGAAGCCCCGGCCGCCGCGGCGGCAGGCGGGAGGGGCCCGGAAGAAGGGAACGCCCCAGAGGGCGCCCCAGAGGCAGGTCGAGGAGAGGCAAACGAGGCGACACCGGCCGGCAACGCACCCTCGGCAGCGGCCGCCGAGGAAGAGTAGCGGGGCCCGCCAGGACCCCAGCCAGGCCACCGGGCGGCCCGAGCCACGCCGCTCAGTGCAGGGCCCCGTCGGCGAGTTCCTGCACGGTGGCCCCCTTGGGCGGCGTGAAGCGGAAGCGCTCTGGCTTCACACCGGGGTTGATGCGCACGTCACGAAAGCGCATCCGGTTCACGTTGCCCGCCGCGTCGTAGACCTCACTGCTTCGGACCTGGCCTGTCTCGGGATCGACCTCGAAGATCACCTTCACGAAGCCCGGCTGCGGCGACAGCGGTGTGAGCACGAGCCGGTTCTTGCCCTCGAGCTCGATGGCGAACTCCTCCTCGAGGCGACCCTTTCCAAAGAGGAAGGTGATGGAGGTGGACAGGCCGTCGGTGGTGAAGCCCTTCTTGCGGATCACGGTGCGATCCTCGGGCGTCCACACCCACATGTCCTTCCCGTCGACGATGAAGTGTTTCTCGCGGGGCTTCTCGTAGGACCAGCGCATCAGGCCGGGCTTCTTGAAGGCCACCTTCCCTCGGCTCTTCATGGTGCGGGCGAAGGCCTTGTAGGTGTAGGTCTGCTCGAAGGTCGCTGTGAAGTCCTGCGTCCCCTCGTAGAAGGCCTGCAGCTTCTCGACCAGGGGGCGGGCCTCCGGGGAGACGGTCTCCTTTCGAGCGCGGCTCGAACCCTCGGCCGGGCGCTCGTCCGGTGCAGCGCCGGGGCGCTTCGCCCGGGCGGCAGGGGCCGAGGTGAGGGCAGCCGCCCTCTCCGGAGGCGCCTTCTCTGCCTCCTTCGCCTTCTTCGCCGGCCCAGACTTCTTCGCCGTGGCTGCCGCTGGCGCCCCCGCCTCGGCTGCAGCGACGAGGTACGGCCTGCCACCGGCTGTCGGCGAGGCCGCTGCCGCCGGGGCGATCGCCTCCGGGGCCGGGGCGGCGGTGCAGAGGAGGAGCGCGTGGGTGCAGGCGAAGAGCAGGATCATGGGGCGTTCTCCTTGCGGGAGGTGGACGCAGTGTGCCGCTCCGGATTCATCCGGTCCAGCGCAGCGGCGAGGGACGGCGGTACGCGGCCGGCCGCCGCCGTTCGATACCACTCGATACGCAGGGCCATCTTCTCCTCCTCCGAGAGGTCGCCCACGGCGCCCCAGCGCTGCCGGCGCATCTCGATCGCGTGGGCGGTGACGACCGCCGCCGCCACCGAGATGTTGAGGGACTGCGTGAGCCCGTACATGGGGATCACGACGGTGCTGTCACAGGCATCGACGACCTCGTCCGGCAGTCCCTCGGCCTCGTTTCCGAAGACGACGGCGGTGGGCTTTGTGAAGTCCACCTCGTAGAGGGGCGCGGCGTCGTCGCGAAGGGCGGCGGCCAGAACCTGCATCCCCCGCCTCGAGAGCGTGGCCTTCACGGCATCGAAGTCCGCGTGGCGCACCACGTCCAGCCACTTGTGCGCATCCTTCGTCACACCACGCGCCGGCGAAAAGTGCGTCCCTTCGTGTCGTACGACGTGAACCTCTTGCACACCGAAGGCCTCGGCGGTGCGGAGGACCGCGGCCTGGTTATGGGGGTCGTGGACGCCGTGGATCGCCAGGACGAAGCTACGCGTGCGCCTCGCCAGCGCTTGTTCCAGCCGCCAGCGGCGCCCGGCGCCCAGGAGCCCCAGATCGCGGAAGGCACGCAGGGGGGCGGGAAAGGTGTCGGTGAGGCGCTCGAGGGCGGAGAGGGCCTCGGCGTCGGGCTCGGGGCGTGGCGCAGGCACCGCCCGAGGAACCCGTGACCCGTCCGGACGCAGCTTCTTTCGGGTCATGCGGGCGGGCTCCACACGCGCTCTTTCGGCGCCACGAGCACCGAGATGAGCGCGTCGAGCGTAGGACCGATGCCGATTCCTGTGGCCGCCGAGAGGCGCAGCACCGGGCGCCCGAGTGCCTCCTCCAACAGCTCTGCGGCCGCCTCGCCATCGGGCAGGTCGCACTTGTTCACCGCCACCACCTCTGGCTTCTCCGCCAGCGCCGGGGAATAGCGCCGAAGCTCCCGGCGCAGCGTGCGGTAGTCGGTGACCGGGTCGCGCGCTCCGTCAGCCGGCGCGCCGTCGACGAGGTGGAGCAGCACCCGGCAGCGCTCGACGTGGCGGAGGAAGCGGTGGCCAAGGCCCCGGCCATGGGCGGCGCCCTCCACCAGCCCCGGGATGTCGGCGACCGCGAAGTCCACCCCCTTGTGGGCCACCATGCCCAGCTGCGGCGCCAGGGTGGTGAACGGGTAGTCGGCGATCTTCGGCCGCGCGGCGCTCACCCGGGACAGGAAGGTGCTCTTGCCAGCGTTGGGCAGGCCGAGCAGCCCCACGTCGGCGAGGAGCTTCAGCTCGAGGAGGAGGCGGCGCTCCTCCCCGGGCTCACCGGGCTGAGCGAAGCGGGGAGCCTGGTTCACCGAGGTGGCGAAGTGCATGTTGCCGAGGCCACCGCGCCCGCCGCGGGCCACGACCACGCGCTGCCCTGCCTCGGTGAGGTCGGCGAGGAGCGCCCCGGTGTCGGCATCGCGCACCAGCGTCCCGACGGGAACCCGGAGCACCTTGTCCTCGCCGTCCTTGCCGTACTGATCGTTGCCGCGCCCGTGCTCACCGCGACCGGCGCGGTGCAGGGGATTGAAGCGGTACTGCAGGAGCGTCGACAGACCCGGGTCGGCCACGAGGATCACGTCCCCCCCCTTCCCGCCGTTGCCACCCGACGGCCCCCCCTTGGGGCGGTACTTCTCCCGACGGAAGGCGACGCAGCCCCGGCCGCCATCGCCGGAGCGCACCTCGATGCGCACCTCGTCGAGAAACTTCATGGCCCTGCAAAAACACGACCGCCGGCGCCGCGGCTGCGCGCGGGCCGGCGGGCAAAGAGGATGTGCAGCGGCAGGGAATCAGGCCTCGGCGGGGATCACCGAAACCTTCTTCTTGTCCCGGCCCTTCCGCTCGTAGGAGACCACCCCGTCGATCAGCGCGAAGAGGGTGTGGTCCCGGCCGATGCCGACGTTCTTGCCCGGATGAATCTTCGTCCCGCGCTGACGCACGAGGATGTTGCCCGCCCGGACGCGCTCGCCGCCGAACTTCTTCACCCCGAGATACTTCGGGTTCGAATCGCGGCCGTTGCGCGAAGAGCCCTGTCCTTTCTTGTGTGCCATGGCGCCTTACCCCTGGATCTCGGTGATCTCGAGCTCGGTGAAGCGCTGGCGGTGACCGCGGATCTTGCTCCAGCCGCCCTCCCAGCGCTTGTAGGAGATGACCTTCGGGTGCTTGCCCTGCCCGCGCACGGTGGCGGTGACCTTGGCCCCCTCGACCGTGGGCGTGCCCACCTTCACCCCACCCTCTCCCGAGACGAGGAGAGGCTCGAAGGTGAGGGTCGTACCGTCCTCGGCCTCGAGCTTCTCGACCCGGATGCGGTCGCCCTTCTGGACCCGGTATTGCTTGCCACCGGTGGCGATGACTGCGTACATCGCTGACTCCTGGCGAAAGAAATCCTGTGAAAAAACCGCGGCTTGGGGTCCAGCTTGGCCGGCCCCCGCGGCGGGAAGGCGGGGAAACTAGGCGGCGGGGCCCCCTCCTGTCAAGTTGCCCTCTTCTTCTGGCGTAATTTCAGTAGCTTAGGGTGCGGTGGGCCCTCGAGAGTCCGGGGCGCTCACCACGGCCTGGAGGGCGGG
>CAYYHA010000125.1:0-11150 GCA_964471535.1 uncultured Myxococcia bacterium
GGCGGCGCACCGTCTCGACCACCCGCGTCTTGGGCCCGGCGAACAGCTCGTAGGCCGCGTTGCAGCCGGGGAGGAGGACCAGGAGGATGAGCAGCGCGAGACGACGGGCCATGGGGGGACCTTCCCGCGGGACCCCGTCAGGAGGTGGCGCCGGGCGCGGCCGCCTCCGGCGCTGGGGCGGGGGCCTTGGGCGCCGTGGGGGGTGCCGTCGCCTCCTTCCCCGGGGCGGTCTCACGGCCCAGTGCAGCGAGGAGTTGCTCGGCGCGGGCCTTCCATGCCGGCTCCGCCGACGCATCGGCCAGGACCGCCTCGAGGAGGCGCCGCGCGTCGTCGAGCCGCGGCGGATCCAGATGGGCGTAGGCCTCGGCGAGCTCCACCCGGGCCCGGGCGTCGAAGCCCAGGCCCGAGAAATCCCGGAGCACCGTCTCGAGGCGGCCCGCCGCGCCCCGCCAGTGCCCGCGCCGCCGGTAGAAGTCGGCCACGTAGAGTTCGTGTAGCGCCAGGCGGCGCCGCGCCTTCGCGAGAAGCTCGCGCGCCTCGGGCGCGTAGCGGCTGTCCGGGTAGGTGCGGAGGAAGCGCTCGAGGACACCGGTGAGCTCACGGATGGGCTCGAGATCCTTCTCGTAGGACGGGGGGAAGAGGAAGAAATCCGACGGGGCCTCTCGGTAGAGGGACAGCGCCTCCCGGTAGGCGGCATAGTCGGCCTCGGGGTGGGTGGGGCGCAGCTTCACGAAGGTCCGGTAGCGCTCGGCTGCCTCGAGGAAGCTGCCCTGGCCAAAGAGCGCATCGGCGATGCGCAGCTCGGCCAGCGGCGCATAGCGGGAGTAGGGATGGCGCGTGCGCAGCGCCTCGAAGCGCCCGATGGCGAGCTGGTACTCACCCCCGCGCAGCGCCTCGAGGCCCCGCTCGTAGGCGCGCGCGGCCTTCGCCTCCTCGGGGCTCTGCGGCGCTTCGTCCACCGGTCCTGCGCCGCGATCGCGCGGCCGGGGTGACGGCGCCGCGCAGGCGAAGAGCCCGAGCACTGCGAAGGCGAAAAGACGGCGCATGGCGGCGGGTTTACTACGCCCGGGCGGCCAAGCGCCAGAGGCCTACCCGTCGCCGTCCCCCAGGTCGTGGAAGAGCCCGGTGACCCGGCCGGCCACCTCGGCGGAGAAGCCCCGCCGGGTGAGCCACGCGGCGAGCCGGCGCGCTGTCTCGCGGCGCTTCGGTCCCCCGCCGCCGCTGCGACCGGTTCGCCGGGCCAGCGCCCGGCGCGCGACCGCCTCCTCCCCTCCCGCATCGGCGAGTGCCTCGGCAAGTGCCCGGGCCGCCACGCCTGTAGTCACGCCGGCCTGGGCCAGGCGAGCCTCCACCAGGTGCGGCCCCGCACCCCGGCGGAGCAGGGCGTCGGCCCGCGCTCGCGCAAACGCGCTGTCGTCGAGGAGGTCGAGACTGTGGAGGCGCCGCAGCGTCGAAGGCAGCACCTCATGGGGAAAGCCGCGCGCCTCGAGGCGCCGCCGGAGTTCCGCCTCGGAGCGGGCGCGGTGGGCAATGAGACGCGCCGCAGCGGCGAACGCCGCATCCTCCGGGGACTCGGGCCGCCCCTTCCGGGATCGCTTGGTGCGCTTCATGGCCCAGTCGGGAGGAAGACCGTCACCGTTGCGCCCTCCGGCGACGAGTCGACCTTCAGCAAGCCCCCGTGGCCCTCCACGATGCGGCGTGCGAGGGCGAGGCCCAGGCCCGTGCCCTGCGCCTTCGTGGTGAGAAAAGGGGTGTAGAGGCTGGCGAGGACCACCGGGGGAAAACCGCTGCCCCGGTCCGTCACACGAAAGAAGACCATGCTCCGCCGGCGGCCGCCCGGCTGCCCTACCGGCTGCCCTGCCGACAGCCCGATGGCGACGCCCGTCTCCACCGAGACGGTCCCGCCCTCGGGCATCGCCTCGGCGGCGTTCTTCAGCAGGTTCAGGAAGACCTGAGCGATCTGGTCCCGGTCGAGGCAAAGCTCGGGCAGGGAGGGATCGAAACGGCGCTCGAGGGTGATCTGCTCCCCGAGCGCCGGCCCGTGGACCCGAAGCACCTCCTCGAGGATCACGTGGAGGTTCTCGCGCCGCCGCTTGGGGGGACTCGGGCGGGCGAGCGCCAAGAGCTGCCCCACCAGGGCGTCGACCCGCGCCGCCTCGCGGGCGATCACCCGCGCGTACTCGGCGAGTTCGCCGTCCACGGCGCGGGCGAGCAGATCGGCCGCACCCTTCAACCCGGCAAGGGGATTTCGCACCTCGTGGGCGAGCCCGGCTGCGAGGACGCGGAGTCGAGCGCTCTCCGTCTCGTCGCCCCCTCCGGGCAGGGCGGCGGGTGGCCGCAGCGAGAGGACGCAGCCCGTTCCCACCGGCGCGGCACAGACCTCCACGGGCCCCCGGCCGAGGTCCACGCGCCCGCGCACCGGACCCGAGTCCGCTCGGCGGGCGAAGGTCGCCAGCGCCGCCCCGCCCTCGCCGGCCTGGGCCAGCGGAATCCCATCGAGCGTTCCCCGCGCCAGGAGGTCGTGGGCGGCGGCGTTGGCCCAGACCACCCGTGCCTCCTCGTCGAGGAGCAGCAGGCCGTCGGGGAGGGCCTCGAGGGCGGCGGCGAGTTCGGGCCTCATCCCCAGGCGCGAGCGAGCGGGCCGGTGATGAGTTCGGCGTCGCGGCGGAGCTCGTGGTGCAGCCGCTCGGGGAAGAAGGTGTCGAGGGCCCGCTCCACGTCCCCGAGGGTCTCCACCTGGGGCAGGTGCCGGCGGAAGGCGGCAGCGCCCCGGCGCCCGCGGCTGTACCAGATGAGGTGTTTCCTGAACTCGCGCACCGCCCGGCGCTCCGCGCCACCGCGGTGGTGGACGAGGTTCTCGAGGTGCCGGCGGATCACCGACCGCCACGCCGCGTAGGAGGGAGGCGGCGGCAGGGGGCGTCCCTCGGCGAGCGCACGGATCTCACGGAAGATCCACGGGTAGCCGCAGGCACCGCGCCCGATCATCACTGCGTCGACACCGCTCTCTTCGAGGCGGGCGAGTGCATCCTCGGCGGTCACGATGTCCCCGTTGCCGATCACCTTCAGGTCCCCGACCGCCGCCTTCACCTTTGCGATGAGACCCCAGTCGGCCCTTCCCTCATATGCCTGCGCCCGCGTCCGCCCGTGGATGGCGATGGCGCTCGCTCCCGCGTCCTCCGCCGCGCGCGCCACCTCGATCACAGTGATGCTGTCGGCGTCCCAGCCGGTGCGCACCTTGATCTGCACCGGCACGCGGACCCGGCGCACCATGGCGCGGACGAGACGGTAGACGGCGCGGGGATTCTGCAGCAAGGCCGATCCGGCGCCGGTGCGACACACCTTCTTCACTGGGCAGCCCATGTTCACGTCGATGAGATCGGCGCCATAGGCTTCCACCCGGGCGGCGGCCTCGGCCATCGTCTCGGGATCGGCCCCGAAGAGCTGTACGGCGAAGGGGCGTTCCCCGGGGGCACGGTCCAGATAGCGGATGGTCCGCACTCCGCCCCGGACCAGGCCCTCGGAGCTGACCATCTCCGTGTAGGCCAGGGGTGCGCCGAGCTGACGGGCGAGGACCCGGAACGGCCAGTCACTGACCCCGGCGAGGGGCGCGAGGACGAAGCGGCCGTCGATCCGAAGGTCGCCGATGGACCAGGTCTCACCGAGGCGGTGGGCGGCCGGCGGTGGCGACGAGGCCATTTTGGCGGGGCCAAGGCGACGGGCGAGACTCCCCTTGATGGCCGACTTCATGGCGCCTTCCTAGTGCATCGCCTTCCTCTCCTGCAACCACAGGCTCTCGCGCGGGGTGCCGCCGCGTCGGGCCGCTCCCGCGCGCGCTCCGGCCCCGCACTGGGTGCGGACCGCCCCGCAGGCGGTGCTGGGCGGGTGCGCCTCTGCTAGAGTCGGCACGATGCGTCGCTCACGCCCGGCTCTCCCAGCCCTTCTCGCGCTCCTGTTCGCCGCCTGCTCCGGGGGCACCCTCGGCGGTGGGGGCAAGGACGCCAGCGTGCCCTGCGCGAGCAAGTCCGACTGCCCCGCCGACTACACCTGCGTGCAGGGCACCTGCCAGCCCGACCCCGGCACCGGCTGCGCGGCCGACGGCTGCCCGGCGCACAGCTTCTGCGACACCGACGGCCGCTGCGTCGGCTCCGGCGAGAAAGCCTGCGCCTCGGACGCCGCGTGCGGGGGTGGCTTCGTCTGTGCCGCGGGCCGCTGCGTCGAGGGCTGCCTCGTCGACAGCGACTGCGCGATGGGCCTCTACTGCAACAACCAGGTGGGCGGCTGC
Source organism: uncultured Myxococcia bacterium (assembly GCA_964471535.1). Lineage (GTDB taxonomy): Bacteria > Myxococcota > Myxococcia > SLRQ01 > SLRQ01 > CAYYHA01. The sequence goes on from CAYYHA010000125.1 coordinate 4,283, forward strand.
GTCGCCTGCACCTTCGACAGCCACTGCCAGGACCCCGCCCTGCCATTCTGCCTCTCGGCGGAAGGCCGCTGCGTGCAGTGCAACGCCGCGGGGACCTGCCCCAAGGAGTTCTACTGCGACCTCTCCGAGGGCCCCGACCGGTACACCTGCAAGGAGGGCTGCTTGCAGGAGTCGGACTGCACGCCTGGGACGACCTGCGAGCTGACCACCACACCGGGCCGATGCGTCGAGTGCACCGTAGAGACCGAGAACGTGGACTGCGCCGCACCCAAACCCTACTGCGACCCGGACCGTCGCAAGTGCGTCGCGTGCGTCCTCGACTCGCAATGCCCCGGTGGCGACGTGTGCTCGCCGGGCGGCGTCTGCGTGGACTGCCTCGACGACACCGCCTGCGCCAAGGGCGCAGTCTGCGACCAGCAGTCGCTGACCTGCGTGCCCGGCTGCCGCCGCGACGAACAGTGTCCACCGGCAAGCGACCCGAGCCTGACGAAGTGCGACGCGGCCCGGGGCGACCACGGGACCTGCGTGCAGTGCCTCGCCCACGAGGACTGTCCCCTCGGCTACGAGTGCGACGATCAGGGGCAGTGTGTCGAGGGCTGCAAGCGGGCGCGGCGCTGTCCACCGGAGGCGCCGGTGTGCAACCTCCTGCAGGACCGCTGCGTGGAGTGCCTGCGCGATGCGGATTGTCCGACCAACCTTCGCTGCGATCTCGCTTCGAACACCTGCCAGTGCCTCGACGACGGCGAGCAGTGCGGGAGCAGCGCCGAGTGCGGCAACCCGCCCATCGATGGGATGTGCTTCGACTTCACCTGGTGCATCACCGAGGTGCAGTGTAACGGCGACGGCATCTGGCACCCTGTCACGGGGCGCTGCGGACAGAGCTGCAACATTCCCGACATCCAGGACATCTGTCCCAGCGGCTTCACCTGCCGCCGCGTTCGCAACGAGCAGGGCATGGCTGGTATCAAGTGCGTGCAGGGCGGGGCCTGCAACTAGACCCTCCTCCCGCCGAGTTCCTCGAAGGCGACCGCGGTGAACGACGCTCCCTGGCTGCTCTTCCTCCTCTTCATCCTGCTCCCCCTCGGCTTCGTCGGCTGTGACGGGAGCGCGCCGGGTCGAGCCAAAGGCGGCCGACCCCCAGGCGCCGGCGCGGCGGAAGGGCCGTCGCAGCAGAGCGAAGATCAGCGGCGAGAAGACTCGGCGCCCGAGGTGGATCTCGTCTTCAGCGCCGACCTGATGGGCTACCTCGAGCCCTGTGGCTGCGTGAAGGGACAGCTGGGGGGCCTGGCCCGCGCCGCAGCGGTGGTGGAGGGCCTCGGGCCTGGCGCCCTGTGGATCACCGCCGGCGACACCTTCCTGGGGGAGGAGCCGGTCACCGAGGAGAACCGGGCTCAGCTCGAGGCGAAGGCCGAGGCCATCGCGGAGATCCTGGGACGCCTGGGGGCACGGGATCTCGGTTCGCAGCGCGACGACGCCCTGGGGCGCTGGGCGGCGTGGAGCCGGGGCGACGGCCTGCTCGCACCGGGCGCCCCAGTTCGCGCCCATCTCCTCGAGCCCTCGGGCATCCCCATCCTGCTCGTCGCGGCGCGTGGCGACGACGGCGCGACCCTGGTCGAGCGCATCGCATCCGCACGCCCACCCCGAGGCGCCACGCCTCGCGCCCGCATCGCGGTGGTCGAGGCCCCCCTCGATGCGGCCCGGCACGCGGCGGCGAAGCTGGCCGGCCGCATCGACCTGATGCTCGTGGCCGGCCACCGAAGCTACGCCGACGGTCTCGAGGCGACGGCGCTCGAACGCCTGCCGGTACCCCTGTACCGAACGCGGAGCCAGGGACGTCAGCTCCTCCACCTTCGCCTCCGGCTCCCCGCCGGCGCGGGACCTGGACTGGTTCCAGTGGCCAGTGCATCGGACACCGCTCGCACCCGGGCACTCCTCGAGGAGCGCATCGAGCGCCTCTCCGCCCGGCGCGAGGCAGCAAAGCAAGGAGGCGATACGCCGGCCGTCGCCTTCCTCGATCGGAAGCTCGCCGAGCTTCGGCAACGCCTCGCCGCCGAGGCTTCGGGCGGCCCCGCCTGGCCCGAGGACCGCGCCGCCTATCAGGCGCGGTTCATCGATCTCTCGACCTCGCTGCCGGAAGCGCCGTGGGCCCGCGCCCGCATCGACCGCTACGACAAAGAGGTGGGGGCGCTCAACCTCGCTTGGTCGCGCACCCACGGACGCCCCTGCACACCGCCGGCAGACGACGGCGCCTACTACGTGGGTGGCGCGAGCTGCGTGGGCTGCCACGCACCGGCCCAGGCCGTCTGGGAGGGAACGCGCCACGCCCAGGCGTGGCAGACCCTCGTCGACGCGGGCAAAGAGGCGGACCTCGAGTGCGTCGGATGCCACGTCACCGGATGGCAGCGGCCGGGAGGGGCCTGCCGGCTGCACCTCGTCACCGAGGCGGATCCCGAGGGCCACCGGAGCTCGGGGCTCCAGAACGTACAGTGCGAGGCCTGCCACGGCCCCGGGTCTCTGCACCTCGCAGCGCGCACCCCGGAGACGCGGCGACGGACCATCCGGCGCGAGGTCCCCGAGGCGGTGTGCCGGAGCTGCCACCTCGGCGACCACAGCCCCCACTTCGACGACGCCCGCTACCGGCCCCGCATCCTCGGGCCGGGGCACGGCCTTCCCGCGGAGGCGCCGTGAGCCGGATTCGGGCGAAGCGCCTGTTCGTCTCGCTCCTGCCCGCGATCCTCCCCGCTGCCGCCCCCGCCCTGCCACGCCTCGGACCGCTGCCCCCGGCGGTGGTGCGCGCCGCGGCCGAGGAAGCGAGGCGGGCCGGTGCGGCCGGCGCCAAGGGGAGCGCCGCCGCGGCTTCGGGTCCCGTGTGCCCCGGCTGTCTGGGTGCGCCCTCCGAGTTCGCGCTGCCCCCCGAGATCGACCTTCGCACCCTCCGGCAGCGCTACGACATCCCCATCGTACTCACGCGTGAGGTCCTCGAGCGGGTGGCCTACTTCGCCCGCGGTCCGGGGCGGAAGCACTTCGCCCGCTACCTCGAGCGGGCGCCGCACGTCGTACCCCGCCTCGAGCGCATCCTCGCCAGCTACGGGCTCCCCCGCGACCTCGTCTTCGTCTCCATGGTCGAGTCCGGCTTCTCCACCCATGCGTTCTCCGCCTCGGCGGCGGTGGGCCTCTGGCAGTTCATGAAGCCCACCGCGGGAGACTTCGACCTGCGCATCGACGCCTGGGTGGACGAGCGCCGGGATCCGGAGAAGTCCACGCACGCGGCGGCCCGCTATCTCTCCTGGCTCTATGCGGAGTTCGGAGACTGGTATCTCGCCTGGGCGGCCTACAACTGCGGTCCGGGGCGCCTGCGCCGAACCATCGGGCGCACGGGGATCCACGACTACTGGGCGCTCTGCCGCGGCGGACACCTGCCCGCGGAGACCTGCGGCTACGTGCCGAAGATCCTCGCCGCGGCGCTCATCACCCGGCACCGGAAGGCGTTCGGCTTTCCTGCGTCCGCGCCCGGGAGCGTGGGCGCCCAGAGCCCGCCCGAGGCCACAGTGGAAGTGCCGGGCGGCGTGGACCTGCGAGAGATCGCCCGGCGCCTGGGCGTGGCGGCACAGTCGCTGAAGGCCGCGAACCCGGAGCTGCGACGCTGGTTCACGCCCCCGGGCAAGAAGCCCTACCCCCTGAAGGTGCCCGCCCATCTCGCCGAGAAGCTCGCCGAGGTGGCCAAGACGCTGCGACCCAGAACGCCTCATCGGCGCTTCCGGCGCTACACGGTGCGTCACGGCGACACGCTGTGGAGCATCTCGAGGCGGATGGGGACCACGGTGGACGCGCTCTTACGCGCCAACGGACTCTCCGACCCAGGTCGGCTGCGCCCGGGCCTGGACCTCATCGTGCCGGTGGTGGACGCGGGGCCGCGGCCCGCGGGCTCTGCCCCGACCCCTCGCGCCCATGCGCAGGTCGCGAGCCGGACGCGCGACCAGGGTCCGGCGCGCCGCGCCGATGCACGGGAGAGGGCCAGCTCCGGCGGCCGGGGCGCGGGGACGGCAGAGGAAGCGCGCGTCCACACGGTCAAGGCCGGCGAGACGCTCTGGGGTATCGCGCGCCGCCACGGGCTGACGACACGACAGCTCGCCGACTGGAACGGGCTGCCCCGCCACACCGACCGGGTTCACCTTTCGGTGGGCCAGCGCCTGCGCCTCACGCCACCGGGGACGCCGGCCCCCCGCACCCACCGCCTGGCTGCGGGGGAGACCCTGTGGCGGGTGGCGAGGACCTATGGCTGCACGGTGGACGAGCTGGTCCGCCTGAATCACATCCGGGACCCGGCACGGCTCGCGGTGGGGCAGCGGCTGACGCTCTGCCCAGCGGCGGGTCGCTGAGGGGGTGGAAGGGGCGAGCCTGGGGCCTCTGGGCTCCACCCCTGTTCACCAAGTGATCACCCGAGGCGCGGAGCCGAACTCCCAAGTGTTTGATTTTGCAGGACCTCTCACAAGGGGATCCCTGGCACGGCGCTTGATCCCCCAGGGCCGCGGAGGAACCCCATGATCGTTCGCGTCACCCCTTGCTTCGGCCTCGGACTCGTCCTCCTGCTCTTCGTGGCGACGCTGCCGACCCGGCCGGCTTGGGCCGGCTCGCCGGCGGACGAGGGCGCCGACGACGACCGCGCCTTCCTCGGCGAGGTCGAGGTCGCAAAGGCGCCGCCCCCCACCCCGGCGGCCTTCCGCACCGGTGAAGCGCAAGAGCTCATCGAGATCGGCCGGGACCTCGTCGACCAGGGGCTGCCGCAGGCGGCGATTCCGTTTCTGAAGGCGGCGATCGAGAAGGAGCCGGAGCGGGCCGAGGCCCACTATCAGCTCGGCCGGGCCTACGAAGCGCTGGGGCGGCAGGAGCCGGCGCGTCAGGCCTACGCGCGCTACCTCTCCCTCGTCCCGGAGCAGGAGAAGCAGGCCGCCCGCAAGAAGGTCGCGCGGCCGGCGGGCGGCGACTCCTGAGGCGCAGGAAAGGGGGCTGTGACGGCCACCGCGTGGCTGCCCGGTGCGATCTCGCCGGCCGCCTCGCGGGGCGCGGGCGCGTCGGCGTCCCCGAGGTCCGCTTGGGTCAGCCGTCGAGCAGCACCTTGATCTCGCGGATGCGGCGGCTGAGCTCCTCGCGGGGGGTGTTGCGCCAGGCCTCGGGGAGCAGCTCGCGGCTGGTGGACTCCTGCACGGCCACCAGGTTCTGCAGCTCGATCTCCAGCGGGTAGCTGGGGGGGATGAAGTCGCCGAAGGCCTGGGCGAGGTCGTCTTCGGTGACCCGCTCGCGCCGTTCGGCGGCGGCTCGGAAGCGGGCCCGCGTGAGCACCGCCTCGATGTCGGCCCCCGAGAGCCGCTGCCCCGGGGGACAGTACGCGTGGATACTCTCCACCTCCGTCTCGATCCCCGTCTTACGCACGAGCGCGCGGAAGAGGGCGTCGGTCTCCTCGGGGCCGTCGGGATAGAAGAGCGCAAGGTGCTCCTCGGCCCGTCCCTGCCGCTTGAGGTCGACGGGGAGGAGATCCGGACGGGCGGTGAGCAGGAACCAGACGATCTTCCCCCGGTAGCGGGTGTTGCCCATGAAGCTCGCGAGGGCACCAAAGACCCGCTGTGACACACCGGAGTCGCCGCGGGCGTCCCGATCGCCGAGCATCGCGTCCGCCTCGTCGACCAGCACCACGACGGGCCACATCGCCTTGAGCAGGGCGAAGATCTTCTCGAGGTTGGCCTCCGTGACCCCTTGCCACTGGGAGCGGAAGTTCCGCAGCTTCACGCAGGGGATCCCCACCTCCCCAGCGAAACAGGTGGCCAGGAAGGTCTTGCCCGTCCCGACGGGCCCGCAGAGGAGATAGCCCATGGGCAAGACCTCGAGCCGCCCCGAGCGAAGTGCCTCGGAGGCCAGACGCAGCCGCCGCTTCACCGCCTCGTGGCCGGCGACGTGGTCGAGGGTGTAGGCGGGCTCCACGACCTCGAGGAGGCCATGGGCCTCTGCCTGCAGCACCTCCTTCTTGCGTACCTTCACGAACTCGGCCGTCAGCGGCTGCCCCTGATCGCCGGCCTCGGTGAGGAGCCGGCCGAGTTGCAGGCGGGAGAGACCGGCGGTGAGCGCCGCCAGACTCTCCTCGTTCAGGTCGCTCTCCTCACTCCGAAGCGCCTCGCCGAGGCGGTCGCCGATGAAGCGCCGCCGCTCAGCCGTGTCGGGCAGCGGAATCTCCACGCTGCTCACGTAGGGGCTCTTGGTCAGCTTCGGTGAGAGTTCGGAGAGATTCTCGGCAACCAGGCAGATGGAGACGTTCGACGCGAGCAGCTGTGGATCGTGGGACCACTTCTGCAGGGTCACGAGTGCATAGCGATCCTCCGCCCCCATATGTCCGACGTCGTTCGCGGGAACGACCGTCTCCGCGAAGTCGATGACGAGGGCGATGCGCTTTCCGTCGGAGGCGCGAAGGCGGATGTAACTCTCGAGCAGGTGCAGGGCGCGCCGCGGATCGCGTGGCATCGCCGAGGAGAACTGCGTGCCGTGCAGGGCGTCGTAGGCGTCGGCGGCACGCAGGAGGTCCTGCTGCTGACGCTTGGTGTCGGCCCGGATGCCACTGGAGCGATCGTAGAAGATGACCAGATCGCGATCGCGAAAGAGCGCATCGGCGAGGAAGGTGCGCAGGGGCACGTAACGGGTCTTTCCATCCCGTCCCCGAACCGGGTGAAGGTCGCGAACGTTCCCGTGGAGTACGAAGGTGGACACGGTTCGGGTCAGGCACCGTGCCGCCACGCGCCGTGCCCAGGCTGGGAGATGGTCGTGAGGCATCCCGTGCACGCTAACACGGCTGGGCACAGCGAGGAGGCGCTCGCTTTGACCT
>CAYYHA010000126.1:0-11137 GCA_964471535.1 uncultured Myxococcia bacterium
GGCGGGAACGGTCTACGTTCTCCGGTCACCCGAGCTCATCGAGAACCACCGGATCGATCTCGCCGACAACCTCCATCTCTTGAGCGGTCTCGCTGCGGTGGCGCACCGCGCCGGAGGACGCATCCGCTTCGACGAGCTGCACCACGAGGCACCGCCACCGAGCGAGGTGCACATCGACCGCGCGGCGGTCTGGGCCGTCTCCGCGCAGGCGCTGCTCGTTGCCGCCGCCTACCTTCTCTGCGCCGGGCCCCGCTTTGGGAGCATCCGCCCCGTGGTGGTCGAAACGCGGCGCAGCACCCTCGAGTACGTGCGCTCGCTGGCAGACCTCTACCGGCGTGCCGGAGACGAGCGCGCACTGTGCGAGGCGGTCTATCGGCACTTCCGCATCCAACTCTTCGAGCGCTTCGCGCTCTCTACGAGCCTCGACGAGGCCGAAGCGGGGCGCCTTTTGTGCGCCCGCACGCCGCTCTCCCCCGAGGCCTGGGCGGAGGCCATGGCGGCGTTCCATGCGCGGGAGCCGCGCCTCGACGCCTGTGTCCGTGCGGTGGCCCGCCTGGAGGCGATCCTCCTCGCTACAGGGGCAGGGCAATCTGGTATGCATCCCGAGCCATGGGAGATCGGGCGAAGGCAATCGCAGAGGGGCTGACGGATCAGATTCGGCGCGTCGTCGTGGGGCACGCGGAGGCGGTGGAGGAGCTCCTCGTTGCACTGCTCGCCGGAGGCCACGTCCTGATGGAGGGCGTGCCCGGCGTGGCGAAGACCACGCTGGCCCAGACCTTGGCCGCCGCCCTCGGCCTCGAGTTCCGCCGGGTGCAGTTCACCCCCGATCTGATGCCCTCGGACATCACGGGCACCCGCATCTTCCAGCAGAGCACCGGCACCTTCGAGCTGGCCGCGGGACCTGTGTTCACGCAGATCCTGTTGGCCGACGAGATCAATCGCACCCCGCCCAAGACGCAGGCCGCCCTCCTAGAGGCGATGCAGGAGCGGCAGGTGACCATCGACGGGACCCGCCACGGGCTCGGCCCCCTCTTCACCGTCATCGCGACGCAGAACCCGCTCGAGTACGAGGGCACCTATCCCCTCCCCGAGGCGCAGACGGACCGCTTCCTGCTGAAGGTGGTCCTGGGGTATCCGCCGGCGGACGAGGAGGTCGAGATCCTGCGCCGCCACCGCGACGGTCTCGATCCGGCACAGGTCGAGGTCTCCCGGGTCTGCAGCGAGGAGGAGCTCCTGCAGGCGAGGGAGGAGGTGGCCACTCGCACCGTGGACGAGACCCTGCTCGCCTACGTGGTGTCGCTCGCCGAGGCGACCCGCGCCTCCCCGCGGCTCCGGCTCGGCGCCTCTCCCCGCGCCTCGGTGGCCCTTCTCGGTGCGGCTCGAGCCCGAGCGGCGATGCACGGCCAAAGCTATGTGACCCCAGACGACATCAAGGCCGTGGCGCCATCGGTGCTCCGGCACCGCCTGGTCCTGCGGCCAGAAGCCGAGATCGAGGGACTGACGGTCGACGACGTGATCGAGGGCCTGCTCCACGAGGTGGAGGTCCCTCGATAACCGAGCCTCGCGATGAGCCGTCTCCCCCTCATTCCCTCGCGTCGCTTCGTCTGGCTGCTGGGCTTGGGGCTCGTCCCTGCGCTCTTGGCCTTCGCGCTTCGGCCGGCCCTGTGGGCGACGGTGGCCGTCGATGCGCTCGCCTTCCTCACGCTCTTCGTCGACGCGTTGCGCACCGGCGATCCAGCGCGCCTGACGGTCCGCCGGATCCTACCAGCGACCCTGTCCGTCGGTCGTTCGGCACGGGTGGAACTCGTTTTCACTTGGCGTGGCAAGGCGCCACTCGCGGTGGCGTGGGTGGACAGCACGCCGCTTCGATTCGATGCGGAGGGGGACAGCGGGCGGGTGCAGCTCGCCGAACGGAGCGAGCTTCGCGTGACCTATCGGGTGGAGCCGATGAGCCGCGGCCGCCATCGGTTCGGCGAGCTTCACCTGCGGTTGCGCAGCCCGTGGGGGCTGTGCTGGCGGCCCCAGGTGGTCCCGCTCCCCGAGGAGGTGCGGGTCTACCCGAACCTCGAGGCACTGCGAGGGGACGAGGTCGCCCTGCTCGAGCGCCTGGGCATCGGCTCGCGCAAGCGGCGGCGACAGTGGGTCGAGGGGCGGGAGTTCGACAGCCTGCGGGAATACCGATCCGGCGACGACTTTCGGCGCATCGACTGGAAGGCCACTGCGCGCCGGGGCCACCCCGTCGTCCGCGACTTTCGGCCGGAGCAAAACCAGGACGTCATCCTCATGATCGACTGCGGGCGCCACATGCGGCCCCGCGTCGGGCGGGCGACCCGGCTCGATCTCGCGGTGGATACGGCACTGTGCCTGGCGCGTACCGCGCTCGAGCGCGGCGACCACGTGGGCCTGGTGGTCTTCAGCCACCGCCTCGAGGCCTGGCTTCCCCCGGACAAGGGGCGCGAGCAGCTCCTGCGCGTCGTGGAGATGCTCTATGCCGCAGAGCCCACGTTGACCGAATCCGACTACCACGCCGCGTTCGACTCCCTTCAGCGCCGTGCTCTGCGGCGAGCGCTCGTCGTCGCCTTCACCGACCTGCAGGGCGAAGACAGCTCGAGTGTCCTCCTGTCGCGGACGCTGCACCTGCGTCCCCGGCATCTCCCCGTGGTGGTCACCATCGCCGACGAGGCGCTGGTCGCCGCGGCCCACCGGATGCCGGAGCGCGCCGAGGAGGCCTGGGAGCGAATCGCTGCCGAACAGCTCGTCGCCGAGCGACGCGCCATCACGCGGCGGCTTCGTTCCGCCGGGGCCTGGGTCGTCGACGTGCCCGCCTCCCGGCTCTCGGCCGCCACGGTCGGCGCCTACCTCGAAGTGAAAGCAAGGGGAGCCCTCTGATGTCACACCTCTTCCGCTGGAAGGCCGTCGCCCTCGTCGCCCTGCTCCCTCTCGCCGCGGCGGCGGCGCCCAACCCTGCGCCGCCGGCGCCCGACAGTGGGCCGGCCACAGTGCTGCCTCGGCCCGCATCGGGCCAGGGCGACTCGCTGGGGCCAAAAGGGGCGGGAGCCACCCGAAAGAAGCCTGCGTTCTTGGTGCCGCTCCGCCCCACGCTCGCATGGCGCGCGCCCATCGACCTTCCAGTCACCCTGGGCGCAGGCGCTCTCTTCGCCGGGCTCTCGATGGGGGCCGAACGCCAGGCCGTGCAGAGCGGTGTCGCCCCGCAGGCCGGACCGGGTGGGATCGATCGCCTCGCCGTGCTCGAGCTGCGCGAGGAGTTCCTCCTGCCCAGCGATCTCGTTCTCCTGACCGGTGTGGGGCTCGGCGTGGCGGCGAGCGCCGTCGACGGCTGGTGGGACGACGGGGCGCCCTGGGCTCGGCTCTTGCTCTTCGCCGAGGCGCTCGCGGTCAACGGCGCGCTCACCGAGCTGGCGAAGTACGCGGTCCGCCGGCCGCGCCCCTACACCTACCGAGAGCGGCTCGGCGTGGTGGACGACGACCTCTCCTTCTTCAGTGGCCACACCTCGAACGTGGCAGCCGCGACCTTCTTTGCCGCGCGCTCCATCGATGTGAGCGGCGAGGTTTCGGCTCCGCTTCGCGTGGCGTTGTATGGTGGCGCCGGCCTGCTCACGCTCGCGGTCGCCGCGCTGCGGGTCGCTGCGGGCAAGCATTGGCCCAGCGACGTTCTGACCGGCGCGGTGGTGGGAGGAAGCGTAGGCTTCCTCGTCCCGGAGTTGCACCGGCACGCACCGGTGCGGGCGCTGCTGCTCCCCACGCCCCACGGTGGGAGCGTGGCCGTCGCGGGGAGCTTCTGAGATGGCGGAGGAGCAGCGGGACGCGCATTCGGAACCGCCCGCCACACCGGTGGAGCGGCCTTCGACCGCCGAGGCCCCGGCCGGTCGCCAGCCGAACCCCGCGGCGGTCTACCGGCAGCGGCTGGCGCAGCGGCGGGCGCTGCACGAGCGTCTCTCCCTCCGAGAAGGCCGGATCGCCCAGGGCAGGATGGGGGTCTTCCTCGCAGGCGTGGCCCTCGCCGCCGGCCTCTTCATCTGGCCCGAACTCTCGGCCTGGTGGCTCCTGGTGCCGACGGGCGCCTTCGTCGCCCTGGCGATCCACCACGAGACGGTGCTCCGCCGGATCCGGGAGGCAGAGCGCCGCGCCCACTTCTACGAGGAGGGTTTGGCCCGGCTCGAGGACCGCTGGGCGGGCCGGGGCGTCCCCGGGGCGGGCCTCGCCCCCGCGGACCACGTCTACGCGGCGGACCTCGACCTCTTTGGGGAGGGGTCGCTCTTCGAACGGCTCTGTACGGCGCGGACCCGGGCGGGGGAGACGAAGCTTGCGAGCTGGCTCCTCGCGCCCGCCGATCGCGGGACGCTCGTGCGACGGCAGGGTGCGGTGCGGGACCTCGAGGGGCGCCTCGACCTGCGGGAGGACCTGGCCACGTTGGGAGACGACGTGCGCGCCACCGTAGAGCCCGAGGTGCTCACGGCCTGGGCAACGGCCCCGCCCACCCTCGAATCGACCGGGCTTCGGATCCTCGTGGGCATCGCCACGGCGGCGAACCTGGCCACCTTCCTGGCGTGGGCGCTCTTCTCCGTGCCCTTTTGGTACTTCGGCGGGGCGCTGCTCCTTGGGGCGCTGCTGATGCGGGCGATCTCTCCCCGGGTCGAATCGGTACTCGCAGCGGTGGAGCGCCCGGGCCGCGAACTCCACGTGCTCGCCCGGGTCTTGGAACGTCTGGAGGCAGAGCGCTTCGAGGACGGCTACCTGCGCTCGCTGCAGGCGTCGCTGCGTTCCGAGGGACGAGCGGCGAGCGCGACCATCCGCCGGCTGTCGCGGCTCATCGACCGTGTGAACCAGCGGAAGAACCAGTTCTTCCTGCCGATTGCCCTCGCGCTGTTGTGGACGCCACACCACGCCTTTCTCGTCGAGTCCTGGCGCCGGCGCCACGGTGGAAAGGTGGCAGCCTGGCTGGACGCGATGGGAGAGCTCGAGGCGCTTGCCTCGCTGGCCGCCTACGCCTTCGAAAATCCGCAGGACCCCTTCGCCGAGATCGTCGAAGTGGATCGCCCGCTCTTCGAAGCAACGGGCCTCGGTCATCCGCTCATCCCCAGACAGTCCTGCGTGACCAACGACGTCACCCTCGGCAACGGCGTGGACCTCATCGTGGTCAGCGGCTCCAACATGAGCGGGAAGAGCACCTTCCTGCGCGCGGTGGGAACGAACGCCGTCTTGGGCCTCGCCGGTGCGCCCGTTCGGGCCTCCTCACTCCGGCTCTCCATGCTCTGTATTGGCGCGAGCATTCGGGTGCAGGACAGCCTGCGGGAGGGAGCGAGCCGCTTCTGGGCCGAGATCAACAGGCTGAAGCAGATCCTGGATCTCGCTCGGCTCGGCGCGCATCCGGTGTTGTTCCTGTTGGACGAACTCTTGTCCGGGACCAACTCCCACGACCGCCGGATCGGGGCGGAGAGACTCCTGCGGAACCTGCTCGAGGCAGGTGCCGCCGGTCTCGTGACGACCCACGATCTCGCCTTGGCGGATATTGCCGACGCCTTGGCACCGCGGGCGAAGAACGTCCACTTCGCCGATGAGGTCGTCGATGGGGCGCTCCGCTTCGACTACAAGCTCCGCGAAGGGCGCGTTCGGCGCAGCAACGCGCTGGCCTTGATGCGCGCCGTGGGGCTGGACGTCCCGGACTTCGACCCACCGCCACCTTCCCCTGCCTCGTCGTCGTCATAAGGAGGCACCGGGAGCACGGCGCGGGGGCCGCCTCGCTACGGTCGGCTCGTTTGCAGCGCGCCCCTCGCGCGGGGAGACCTGCTGCGGAAGACGGGCGCGTGCTCACTCCACCTTCCCCTGCAGGATCCAGCGGCGGCGAGCCCGATCGTAGTACAGCCACAGGAGATCACCCCGCTTCGTTTCTGCGTAGTAGTACTCCCTGTGCACCTCGGTGGCCCACCACCCCCCGGAAACGGTGAAAGGTCCCCACATCTGCTCGATTGCCCCTAGGGCGGGGTCGATGCACACGCCTCCCCCCAAGCCGGCCTCCCGTTCCCCCTCTGGCGCTTCCTGGAGTTGGAAGCCCCTTCCCATGCGCCGAACCAGAGGCCGATCCCCCTCGACACGTCCAGGACGGGGACGCCTCACCTCCGCGATGGGCTTCCACTCGAAACGTGCCTCCGGCAAATGCGCATCCCGGAGTTCCGCACGAACCACACTGCCTTCACCCACCTCGGCCCGAAGCCGAGCCAACGCACGGCCCGCTTCCCGCAGGTCTCGGCGACGACCACGAAAGAACAGGCCGAGCTGACCCCGCTTCGCCGACACCGCCTCGGCGATGAGCTCCGCCCTTCGAACGGGACCGGGAAGCGGTGAAGCCTCCAGCTTGATGCGAACGAGGCTCAATACCTGCCCCACATCCAGCGTGGGCTCCGCCGGCCTTAGAACGTACACCCGTCGTTCCCTATGCCGACCGGAAGGTTCCTCGCTTTCTCGATCGCCCGAGGCGCCCTCCTGCCCCTCCCTCTCACCGGACTCGATGGGGGCACCCGAAGAGGTGTCCCCATCGGGATCAGCTTCGATCCAAACATCGAAGCAAAGGACGATGTGGAGCGATGCAAGTGCAAGCATCCTTTCGCCCAAGCATTGGATCATTCGATCCAGACTCCTTTTGAAGGAAAACAGAATCCGATGGACATCGCCTTCAGAAACATCGAAATCGATCTCCTCTTTGACCGGCTCTTCGAGGACTCTCGAAACAATCTTTCCAAACCCGTGTCCACGGGCCTGACGAAGGAGATTCTCCGCCCCTTCGCCTATACGTTCGCGGACGTCGCAGGAGGAAAGGGAAGACAGATCCCCCAGTTTTTCCATACCCAGCTGCACCAACGATCCCAAAGCATCTGGATCGAGGCCAAGGTGGACAAGAGGGACGGAATCCATCCTGAGACGCTCTTCCCGAGGGGACGCCGCCACCCAAAACGTTCCCACAGGAATGGACCGGGCCAACGCATACGTAGCAAACCGATCGAACCCAACGGCAACCCTTCCGTCGAATCCTGCACTCGAAACGGAACGCAAAACGGCATTTGCAAGATGCGCCAAGGAAGGCCAGGATCGACCCAGCCCGCTCACATCCATCCAAAATACACCTGGCTCGTTTTCCGAGGCCTCTACACGAGGTGAGAAACGAAGAAGCCTCTCCAACAGACTCCGAACGATCTCCCGAATCCTCTTATCGGAAACGACCCCAGAAACGAGATGGGATGCGAGAGACAGCGCATCGGCGTGGCGCATCCCTCGACAAATTCTCCTAGCTTTCGCTTCCTCGTTGACCCAGAGTATCGGTGCTCCAGCGGCTTCGGAGGCGACGACGGCGACGGGACGGCCACGCCACTCGGGATGATCGTGGAGCAGCGTTTGGAGAGGCAATTCGGGGAGATCAACGCAGGCCAGACGGTCCACGGCAGATCTCCTCACGCCGCCATCCGGCCCCCCGTCGCTTGTCTTTGATCGCCAAGAGCTCGCAGCGAAACCTGCCTCTTTCCTCCCGAGTGCGCCTTGCCTGGACACGCAGGGAAACGAGAGAGCCCAAGGATGCGTGTTCCGCCGACGATTCCGTCAACACGATAAGCGCCGATCCGTGCGTTTGGGCCAATCCAGAAAGTCGCGTCTGAACCGAAAGAGACACGGAGGCCCTCTCTCCCAAGTCGAGGACCACGAGCCCGAAGGCGCCCGATCGCAAGAGCCGATCTGCAGCACGCAGAGCGAGGCGATGGCTCTTGGCCCTGTGCTGGGCCGCCTGGGCGGTCAGAACGAACACGAGCGCCCCGAGATCGATGCCCGTCTCCGCCAGATCAGGAGGATAGACGCTCTGGGATCGCGCAGAGATCCAGGCGACGGGTTCTCCTGCCTGCTGCGCCTCGAGGACCATGCCCGCCGCAGCGGTGAGTACGGCGGAAGCGCCTCGTCCCGAGAGTTCCACCAACCGCCCAGAAATCGCCGGTAGAGACCAGGCGGCAGCGTCCGTGGGGCCCGCCTTCCGAGGATCGAGCCTGCCTCGACGAATCACCGCGGCCGCCTCGAGGGCTCGTATCTTCGCCATGCGTGCCGCCATGAGTAGACAAATGTCTACCAGCGGTGGTCACTCGGATCAAGGGCCCTCCCTCCACCTGCCCCACCGAAGAGAGGTGGCCCCCTTGGGGAGGTGGCACCTGGGGAGGTGGGGGAGGTGGCACCCGATTGCCCCCTCTCCCCGGCTCGCCCTTCCACTGCCGAGACGAGGCGCTAAACTCCGCCCCCATGCATCTCTCACCCCGGGCCACCAGCCTCCTGCTGGCCGTCGCGCTCGCCGCCTGCGCCACCCCCCACTCCATCCGGGATCTCACCTACCCCAAGGACATCCGCTACTACAGCCGCCACGAGCTGAAGACGGTCATGGGCCGAATGGCCAAGGACGTCTCGACACTCGACGATCTCCTCCGCCGGGACGCTCCGCCGCCCGACACCCGAGCGCGCATCGTGGCCCTGCTTCGAGACATCGAGGAAAACGCATCCCAGCTCTATTCCCCAGGGGCCCTGACGAACCACCCGCGCATCGAGCGAAACATCGGCTCGTTCCTAAAAACGGTGACGGAAGCACGACGAGCGGCCGAGCGAGATCCCCCCAACTACTACCTGGCGGGCAACCTCATCGGCGCCTGCGTCTACTGCCACGCCCAGCCCGACCTCCCAAGCCCCTGACGGCGCTGCGGCACGAGACGGGTGGCGGGGAGAGCGCCCTCCATCCCTCCCTACAGCTTTCGGCGGACCTCGACCACGCGGCCGAGGATCTGCATTCGGCCGGGGTCGGGGGTCAAGATGGGATAGCGAGGGTTCGCCGGATGCAACTCGATGCGCCCCCCACGTCGCCGGAAGGTCTTCACGGTGGCCTCGTCCTCCACGAGCGCGACGACGATGTCGCCGCTCCTCGCCTCCGCCTGACGCCGGACGATGACGACGTCCCCCTCGAAGATGCCCGCATCCACCATGCTGTCGCCGCGGACGGTGAGCGCGAAGAGATCCCCCGCGTCGTGGGGGCGGTCGACGGCGACCCACCCCTTCGGAGCCTCGATGGCGGTGGTGAACTCCCCGGCCTGCACGTCCCCGATGAGTGGCACCCGCCTAGGCGAGGCCGTGAGTTCGGCAACCTCCTGTCGGGGAAGCCGGTAGCCCCGGGCGCGTTCCGGGACCTTCTCGAGCCGGCCACAGGCCACGAGGGCATCGAGATGCTTTCTCGCCGACTCGACGGCACGAAAGCCCATGGCGTGCTGCACGTCCCGGAGGGTGGGCGGGTCGCCGGCGAGGAGCCTTCGACGCACGTAGGCATAGACCG
Organism: uncultured Myxococcia bacterium; assembly: GCA_964471535.1. Lineage (GTDB taxonomy): Bacteria > Myxococcota > Myxococcia > SLRQ01 > SLRQ01 > CAYYHA01. The sequence goes on from CAYYHA010000126.1 coordinate 9,362, forward strand.
CCTCCCGGCGATCTTCGGCCCGCAAACGGCGGGAGGCCCGATCGGGGCTGGCACGCCTTTTCACGTCGCACACGAGAGCAAAGGCGCGTCGACCACGTCAAGGCGCGCTTGGAGAGCCCGCCGTCGCCTGTGGGCCCCTGCCGAGCCATCCTAGGGGAGCTTCGGGGGTATTCGGGTGGCACCTGTCCCCGCAGCACCTGTCCCGGGGGTATTCGGGTGCCAGGTGCCCGGCCCCCCCCCTGCCCCAAGGGCGCGACCGCTCGCCCTGACGGGCACGCGGCTTCGTTGACACCTGAATCGACAGGAACGTACCGTCGACCGCCGTCGATGGCACCCTCGCATTCGAGCCCAGGCTGCATCGGCCGCTACCGCCTGGTGCGTCGCCTCGGGTACAGCGGCACGGCAGAGGCCTTCGAAGCACGGGCGGAGGGCGCCGCGGGCATCGTCAAGCGGGTCTGCGTCGAGCGGATCCATCCTGCCTTGGCTGCCGACCCCACCTTCGTCCACCACTTCACGGCGGAAGCGCAGGCGGCCATGGCCTTGAGCCACGGCAACCTGGCCCAGGTCTTCGACTTCGGGCAGGCGGGCGGCGTGCTCTATCTGGCGATGGAACTCGTCGACGGCCCCAGCCTGTCGGAGGTCCACCTTGCGCTGCGACGCCTCGGCCTGGCCCTGCCCCCGGCCTACGCCGCCCACATCCTCGTCGCCGTGTGCAAGGGACTCCACTACATCCACACCCTCACCGACGCCGCGGGACGGCCCCGGGGATGGACCCATCGCGACGTGCGCCCCCAGACGATCCGGCTCTCCTACGAAGGCCAGGTGAAGCTCGTCGACTTCGGGATCGCCGCAGCGGCCGCCCGTTGCGACGCCGGGGACGGGGCCGTTCTCTCGGAACGGCGTGCCTACCTGGCCCCGGAGTGCGCCGCCGGGGTGGCAGCGAACGCACGCACCGACGTCTTCGCCGCGGGCGCCGTCCTGTACGAACTCCTCGCCGGCACGCTGCCTCCCGCCACCGGCCGCCTCGAGCCAGACGGATCGGCGTTCGGCGGCGCGTGGCCGCCCCTCAACGAGATCGCGCCGTGGGTCGACCCCAAGCTGGCCGAGATCGTGGACCGCGCGGTCGCCCCGCTGCCCGCGGCGCGCTGGCCAGGCGCCCTCGACCTGCAGCAGGCGCTCGCCACCTGGTGCGCCGAGCAGGGCGCGTGGACGACCGACGAGGAACTCGGCGCACTCCTCCGCTGGCTCTTCGCCGCCCGCCTCCAGGAGGCGGGGCGGACCACCGAGGTCGCTGGAGCGCCCCCGGCGCGCCTCCTCGAGTGGAAGGCAGCGTTCCACGCCGCCTCCCGCCGGCACACGGGGCGCCGCCCGAGGCTGCGCCGAGCCCTCCCCCTCGTCGGCGTAATACTCGCTGCCGTCGCCGCCGCCGCTTCGCTTCTTTTCTGGTCCGTCCGCCGGCCTGTGGCGGACCGGACCGTGCGCGTCCTCTCGCAGCCAGCGGGCGCCGCGGTCTTCGTCGACGGAAGGGACACCCACGCCACCACACCGGCCCTGCTCCCAGGCATCCGAAGCGACCGCCCCGTCCAAGTTCGCCTGGAACTCGCCGGGTACCAACCTGCGGTGGAATGGGTCGCCCCGGGACAGGAGGCGGTGACGGTGCGGCTGTCCTCGCTGCCGAGCCCCGAACGCCCGCCGATCGTACCGCTCGAGCACGAGGCCACACCCCGAGCGCCCCGCGGCGACCGCCGAAGGCCCAGCCATGCGGGAGCGCTCCCC
>CAYYHA010000127.1:0-11125 GCA_964471535.1 uncultured Myxococcia bacterium
CCTCCGGTCAAGGTCTTCGTCTCGCGGTTGGTGGGCCGCGTGATCCCCTTTCTGCCGGTGGGCAATGAGCTGGAGCCGGAGAAGCTCAGCTCCGACCCCGAGTTCCAGGAGAAGACGCGGAGGGATCCCCTCTACAACCACGTGACGACGCCGCGCTGGTTCACCGAGACCATGGCGGTGCAGGAGGAGGTGATCCGCCGCGCCTCGGAGATCACGGCACCCATCCTGATGCTGCAGGCAGGCGCGGACACCATCGCCGACCCCGAGGCCGCCCGGCAGGTCTTCGACGCCTTCACCTCTCGGGACAAGACCTTCGAGATCTTCGAGGGCTTCAAGCACGAGCTCTTCATGGAGCGCGGGCGCGAGCGGCCGATGCACGCCCTCTTCGAGTGGATCGACGCACGCCTTTAGCGCCCGTCCTTCCGCAGATCGAGGCGCAGGAGGTAGGCGTCGCCCGCAGGAACCTGCACGCGCACCGTCCGCTCGACCCCCAAGTCGGGGTTCACGAGCCGGACGCGGTGCCGCCCCGGGGCGACGGGCAGCGGCGCGATGGGCGTCGTCCCCATCCGCTTCCCGTCCACGTAGACCTCGGCCCACGGTTGGATGCTCAGCTTCAGCAGTCCGGGGCGCACCGAGACGCTGCGACGCAGTGTCCTGCCGCGGGGGATGCGCACCTTGAGCCGGCGCGTCACCTCCGCGCCCTTCACCACCACGTCGTGGCGCCCGGCCTTCAAGGGATGGCGGGCGAGGGGGAGGCTGCCGGCGGGCCGCCCGTCGATGAAGACGCGCGCCGTTCCGTCGCCCGTCAGGGTCAGGTAGCCCACCGCCGTCCGGGGCGCCTTCCGCGGCGCCGGCACTGCCGTGGCCTTGGGCGGGGGGTCGCGGGCGCCCTCACCACCCGTGGCCGTCGCCGTGGCGGTGGGTCCCGCGTTGCTCCCTTTGGTATCCGGGGCACCGGGGGCGGGCGCTGTGGCCGCGATCGCCCCACGCGGGCTGCCGGATTTCTTGGCGTCCACCGAACGCTCGGGAGCTGGCGGGCTGCGCACAGCGCCGAGTGCCGCCTCGCGCAACGGGGCCTTCGGGGGCGCAGCGCCGCTATCACCCGGTGCCCCCGGCGCGGGGGCCGCACCGTCGGTCTGCTTCGGCGCGCTCCCCTGGGGTACCACCTCGCCGGGTCGGGCCTGGCCCCCCGCAGGCCCTGGACCGTCCAGAGGGGCCACCTCCTTCGCCCCCTTGGGCGAGGTGGGCTTGCCCGCGCTGCGGTGGGTGAAGCGATGGAAGATTCGCGCCCCTGGCTCGAGGCGGTCCCCTCGCAGATGGATGATCTCTGGAGGGTAGCCCTCCTTGGAGAGCAGGAGCAGATAGGATTCCCGCGGATCGAGATCGCGCAAGGTGGCAGGGGTCGTAAATGGTTGCGGCGCGCCGTTGAGCACCACCTTTGCGCCGAGGGGATCGGTCTCGACCCGGACCGAGATGGGCGATGGCGCCGCCTCGAGACGGGAGGCGGCGGAGGCCCCACCGCTTTGCTGGAGGTACCACACGGTTCCCCCGGCGGCCGCGGCGCCGAGCAGGAGCAGGGCGGTGACCGGACCCTTCCAGGAGGCACCGCGCTGGGCGGCCGGCTCTGCACCTTCGGCGGAAAAGGGCGTGGCCTCCACCGCGACGGGGCCGGTGAGCTGGCCGGTGCTGCTCTCGGTGAACGAGCCGGTGAGCGAGCCCTCCCCTGGGTCGGTGCCCAGCCCCGGGTGCAAGGCCTCGGCGAAAGCGTCCTCTGCTTCCTGCGGCATGTGTCCCGGGTCCGTGAAGTGGCCCGCGACTTCTTCCGGGCGCTCCGCGAGGTGCTGCGTGGGCATCGGGGCGACCTCGATGGACGCCTCCTGGCTCTCCTCCACGTCGATGTCCACCTCCAGCGGCTCGAGGCGGCGGGCGACGCTGTCCTTGACCTCGCCGAAGCGGGCGTCGAGGAGCGCCTCCTGGTCGCCTGAGGCCTCGGCACGCCGCTCGGCGGCAAGGCGCTCCTCGAAGAGAGCGCACATGAACGCCGCCAGATCCTCCGAACTCACCGTCGCGTTGTGCGCGGCCAGGAAGTCGCGGAGCGCACCCTGCAGCGCGTCGGCGCTGGGCCAGCGGGCGTCCCGGTCCTTGGCCAGGGCCTTCAGGACGATGGCCTCGAGATCCTTGGGATAGCCCGGCGAGGCCTCCGTCGGCGGGCGCACGACCCCTTGGGTGATGCGCCGCATCGTCTCGAGCTCGGTCTCCGCCTTGAACAGGCGCTTACCCGTGGTGAGTTCGTAGAGGAGCACACCGAGGGCGAAGACGTCGCTGCGGCGATCGAGGGGCCGCCCCATCACCTGCTCCGGCGACATGTAGGCGTACTTTCCCTTCAGCACGCCGGCGCGGGTCTGGTTTGCCTGGTCTGCCGCCTTCGCGATGCCGAAGTCGACGATCTTCACCAGGCCGTCGTAGGTCACCAGGATGTTCTGGGGAGAGACGTCGCGGTGCACCACGTTGAGGGGGCGACCCGAGGCATCCTTCAGGTCGTGGGCGTAGTGGAGGCCATCACAGGCGCCGGCGATGATCTCGATGGCGATCTTTCGCGGGAGGGGCACCCCCTTCTTCCGCGCCTGCCGGGCGATGGAGCGGATGTCCTCGCCGTGGATGTACTCCATAGCGATGAAGAAGCTGTCTCCCTCTCGCCCGAGGTCGAAGATCTGCACGCAGCCGGGGTGGGCGAGGCGGGCGGCGATGCGCGCCTCGTCCAGGAACATCATCACGAACTCCTCGTTCTCGGCGAGGTGCGGATGGATCCGCTTCACGACGATGTCCCGGTCCGGCTGCTCCACGTCCCGCGCCAGCCAGATCTCAGCCATTCCGCCCTGTGCGAGGCGGCGCAACAGGCGATAGCGCCCGAATCGTTCCGGTCGACGTTCTTCCACCCGTGTCCGCCCGTGGGGCGCGAAGGACCCGCCCCCGCGATGCTACGCGGCGAGGCCGAAGCGCTTCAAGCGGGGGAGGGCACGACGGTTCGCCCGCCGCAGCACGGGCGCCCGTTCGGGTCGACGTGGCGCTGCCGCCGCAGCGTGTCCTGCCGCGTCAGCCATGGGGGTGCGTCGCCACCGCAGATCCCCGGCCAGGCCGCCACCGGCGCGACCGGGCGCCCCGCCGAACCACCCTAGTGGAGGCGCTGCCGTGAGGCCCGCCACTCGCCCTGCACGCCACCGACCACCTGGGTGAAGCGCCCCGAGTGGGACCCGTCGCGGCTCGTCTCGTAGTCGGCGCTGCCGAGCTCCTCGGCGCGCCCGGTCCCGACCGTCACCGACCCCTCGCTGGAGAACTCGAGGAGTCCCAGATCGAAGGCGAGGCCGTAGAGCTGCGAGCTGACCTCGGCCGCCGCCGCGCCCACGGCGCTGTTGCACAGGCCTTCCACCGTGCTCGCGCTCAGGAAGCCGCCGGTGAGGTTCTCGACGGTCTGGCCCACCGAGGCGCAGTCCACCGAGTTCACGATCGCCTCCTCCACCGTCGTGTACGGCGTGAGCCAGTCCACGAGCTGGTCGGCCAGGTACCCGACGAGCTTGGCCACGCGCATCTCCACCTGGCGGGTCTCGACCAGGATCGTCGTCTCGCTCACCGTGCCCCCGAAGGGGTGGATCTTCAGCCCCAGGTCAGCGGCCACGACTGGATCGTCCACGTAGAGGTCCACGCGCGCACAGTCGGGCGTGGGGTCGGCGGGGATGGGATCGCAGAGGTCCAGATAGTAGAAGACGAAGCTCGTCCAGGTCTCGGTGGCGGTCCAGGCGGCCACGTTCTGATTGACCGTCATGAAGCCTTCGGAGCGCAGGTCGGAGAGCAGCGTGAAGACCGCGTCGAGGATGTGCACCACGTCCTGCAGCCATTCGGGCACGTACTCGTCGACCAGCGATCGGATGAGATCCTCGATGAAGCCCGGCAGGCCCAGGTCGCCGAGAAAGAGGCGATCGATGGTCCGAATCGGGCCGGCGATGTCCCCCACCACGGGGAGCGCATCCCCGATGTGGAAGACGTGGGCGGTGTACCAGGTGCCCGAGATGTCGGGGACGTTGCCCGTGGGCACGCAGGTCCCGTTTTGACAGATGAAGCCACCGGGGCAGGGCGTGTTCGTGTCGCAGACCGGCTCGATGGGGGTGCACACCCCAGACTCACAGGTGTAGCCGGTCCCGCAATCCTCGTCGCCCATGCAGGAGGCGCTGAAGGCGGGGATGCACTCGTTGCCCTGGCAGCGGTAGCCCGTGGGGCAGAGCACGCCATTGGCCGGGTCGCAGCCGGGCACCCCCCGGCACACGCCATCCCCATCGCAGAACTCCCCGATGGGGCACTCCTGGTTGCTGGAGCAGAGGGTGATGTTCGCCCCCTGCAACACCACCGACCAACTCGCAGTCGCCGAGGCGTCCGTGCGAGCGGTGACGATGAAGCTGTCGTCGAGGGTGGTCCCGGTGTCGAGCTCCACCGTGACCTCCCCGACGGCGCTGGTGGTGGCCCGCGTGGCGGAGAGCGAGGCATCGGCGGGCTGGCTCTGGAAGCCGAAGCTCACCTCGACCCCTTCGAGGGGTTCCGCAAACTGGTTGGTGACCTGCACCCGCAAGAGCACCCGATCGAAGGCGGTGGTCTCGACGCTGGCCTGAAGCCCCGAGGGTTGCACGACCACCCCGGGCGTTCGGACGATGCGCACCACGTGCTGCAGCCGCACCACCTCGATGCCGAAGGCGACGGGCGTCGCGCCAGGAGCCGAGACCACCACCTGCAAGGTGGTGGGCGTGTCCCCGGCGGTGAAGGTGACCTGGGCGGCGCCCTGCTCCGAGGTGGTGACCTGAGCCTCGGCGCCCCCGTCGACCGTGCCCCCGCTGCCCTGAACGGTGAAGGTCACCGTCTCCCCCGCCACCGGGCCTAGGTCCTCCTGGGCGAGGGCGACGTGGAGCTCGGTGCTCTCGCCCGCCAGGATGGAGACGATAGGGTTCCCGACGATGGCGAGGTAGCGCGCCCCGCCTGGGCTGCCCCCGCTCTCCCGGCCGCCGTCGCTCCCCCCGTCCGCGCCCGGCGCGTAGCCGGAGCTCGAGGGGGGACAGGCGGAGAGGAGGAGGAGTGGGAGGACGCAAAGCGAACCTAGGAGCCCGGGGCGGAAGATGGCACCTCGCATGGGCGCACGGTATCCTACCTGCCCCTTCATCTCCCATCGGACGATCGGCCGAGGCGCCCGTGGCGGTTCACACAGAGCTCGAAGCTTCCGAAATCGCGGCGCTCTGCCGCGCTGCGGGCCTCGAACCGGTCCGCTCGGTCGAGGGCGTCCCCGAGGGGTCCATCCACACCACCTACCGCGTGTGGACGGCCACCGGGGAGATCTACTACCTGCGCCTCGCCGAGGGCCTCGACACCGCCGCGGTGGAGACGGAGCTTCGCCTGCTGGCCCATCTCGGGAGCCGCGGCCTCCCCGTGCCTGGCGTGTGCCATCCTCGCAGCGGCGAGCGGCCCGCGCACCTGCGTGGCCGGCCCGTGGTCCTCTTCGAGGGTCTTCCCGGTGCTCCGCTCCCGCGGGCGCAGATCGACCCCGAGGCCTGCCGCCAAGTGGGGGAGGCTCTCGGACGCCTGCACCGCGCCGGCTCCGAGCTTTCGGGGCGGCGTCCGAACCGCTTCGGCCCCGAGACGGTGGCCACCTGGGTCGAGGCACTGGACGGGGAGGGGCTGTCCGGGCCGCGGGACCCTCGGCGCGGGCTCGACGGGTCGCTTCGCCGCCACCTCGCCACCAGCCTGGCGGAGAGCCGCGGGGTCTTCGACGCCGCGCTGCCCGCCGGCTGGGTGCACGGAGACCTCTTTACCGACAACGTCCTCTTCCAGGCGGGGCGGCTTTCGGGCCTCCTCGACTTCGAGATGGCCTGCACCGCCCCCTTCGTCCTCGATCTCGCGATCGCGGCGCTCGTCTGGGGGTGGGAGGAGGGCTTCGATCGATCGCGGCTGACGGCGCTCGCGGAGGGCTACCAGGCCTGTCGTCCCCTCGAGGCGGAGGAGTGGGCGGCGCTCCACGGCGCGGCGCGCTTCGCCTGCGTTCGGTACACGGTCAGCCGCCTGCGAGACTTCGAGGCCTCGGCTCTGTCCGCTGCGCGCCTGAAGCGTAAGGACTGGAGGCGTTTCTACCGGCGGCTCGCCGACGTGGAGGCCCACAGCCCGGAAGACTTTGCTGCCCTCCTGGGAGGGCCCGCTTGAGGCGTCGCGGGCGGCGGGCTACCTTCCCTGCGATGCGGGCGCTGTTCATCGCCCTCGCCGGGGTCGCGGCCGCCGGGGTCGCTGCGAGTGGGAACGCGGCGTCCGGCGCCGCCAGAGAGGGGCCGAAGATGCCGCATGTGAGCTGGCAGCCCGAGGCGCCGCGGCAGGGGGACCCCCTGCTCCTCGAGCTCCGCGCCGGCGGGTCGGTGCAACGGGTGCGAGGGCGCTTCCTCGGCCGCCGGGTGGAGTTCTTCCGCTGGGGCCCAGGAAGGTGGCGGGCGCTCGCCCCGATCCCCGCGGGCACGCGTCCCGACCGGCACCGGCTGCGGCTGACCCTCTGGGACGCTTCGGGGCGGCGGCGCACCCTCACCCGCTCCATCGGCGTGGCGGAGGCCGACTTCCCCACCTCCGAGCTGTCGGTGGATCCGAAGTTCACCCGCCCACCGGCTGCCGTCCGCCCGCGAATCCGACGGGAGCGCCGGCGGATCCGCCGGGCCTGGCAGGACACGGGGCCCACGCGGTGGTGGCGGGCGCCGTTCCTCCGGCCCCTGAAGAGCCCGCGCACGAGCGTCTTCGGGGTGCGGCGCCTCTTCAACGGAAAGCTGCGCAGCCGCCACAATGGGGTGGACCTCGACGGGAAGATCGGCGACCCCATTCGCGCGACGAACCATGGCCGCGTGGTCCTCGCCGGCGACCTCTACTACACCGGGCGCTGCGTCTTCATCGACCATGGGTACGGGCTCTTCTCGGTCTACTTCCACATGACCGATCTGCGGGTGAAGGAGGGGGAGGTGGTCCACAAGGGGCAGATCATCGGCACGGTGGGCGAGAGCGGCCGGGTGACCGGTCCCCATCTCCACTTCGGCATCAAGCTGCTCGGCGCCTACGTGGATCCGGAGCGTCTCCTGGCCTTGGACTTCGGTCCCGAGGTGGCACCTGACCCCGTTGCCGCCGCGGCGCCGGGCAACGGTGTCCCGGCGGCTGGGGGCGGCGCCCCGCCGCAGGCGAGCGAAGCCGTGGGGGGATCGGCCTCCGAATAGGTTGACGGCCCCTGCGGTTGGCTGGGACAAAGCCCCAGCCGAAGGAGCCACGATGCGACGCCTGGTCCTGACCCTCTGCCTCCTCCTCGCCGCCGCCTGCGCGACCGCCGGCCGGCCGCGGCCGCTGCCCGACGAGCCGGAGACGAAGGCGGTGCTCGATGTTCTCGAGGCCTACCGTCGGGCCCTGGAAGCCAAGGACATGGAGGGCCTCTTGCGCCTGGTCAGCCGCGAGTACCTGGACGATCTTGGGACACCCGAGAGCGACGACGACATCGACTACGACGCGCTGCCCCAAAAGCTCGCCCGGGACTTCGAGAAGGTGACCGCCCTGCGCGTCGACCTGCAGGTGCTCCGCATGCGCTTCGACGACGAGAAGCGCCATGCGACGGTGGACTACCGCTATGATGTGCGCTTTCAGCTCTCCATGCCTTCGGGCCAGAAGTGGCACAATGCTTTGGACGTGAACCGCATGGAACTGAAGCGGGAAGGCACGACCTGGAAGATCACGAGGGGGCTGTAGCCCATGGGGGAGTCGGCGGCAAAGCTGCAGAGCTTCTTTCGGAGCAGTGAGGCGGCCACGAAGGCGACGCGCCCGCTGAAGCGCGATGCCGAGGTGGGCATCACGTTTACCGACGAGCCCGATACGCCCTATCGCTTCACCATGGAGTCGGGGCGGGGCGAGGTGGTTCCGGGGACGGCGAAGGACGAGGACTTCCACCTGCACCTGCCGCCGGTGGCGGTGGACGAGCTGGTGCGCCTGGAGACCGACAACCTGGGCGAGTTCGCCGTTGCCTTCTTCAAGTGCATGCTCGCGGACGAGGAGGAGCGGAAGATCCGCGTGAAGCTCCACAGCGGCTTTTTGAAGCTCACCCGGCGCGGCTACCTGAAGACCCTGGCCCTCGGGGGTCCCACCGTGCTCGCCTTCATGGCGCGGCAGGGCCTGAAGGGACCGGCGGGCATCAAGAAGGCCATCGACAAGCTGCGCAAGGGCTGATCCCGCTGCCTCCCCCTTGGGCGGGCCGACCGGCCCGCTGCGCCACTGGCTCCTCTGTGGCCGTGCGCCCGCCGGTGGACGAGGTCAATCGCGGTGCACCTCGGCCTCGCCCGGCGCCTCGCGCAGCGAAGGATGGGCCTCGAGAAAGCGGGCCCGCTCGGCGAAATCGTGCGCCGAGACCTGAAGCCCCTCGCCCGCCAGCGGATGGACCGCCAGCGCGTCGAAGGCCTGCGCCGCCTCGGCGTAGCGTCCGCTTTCGAGGAGGGCGAGCGCGGCGAGGCGGAGGTTCTCCACGGCGAGGCCTCCGTCGGCGGGAAGACCCAGGCGCGTTGCCGCGGCGAGGTAGCGGTGGGCGCCTACGTAGTCCCGTCCGTTGAAGAGCTGCCGCCCCACCAGATAGTGGAGCAGGGCCGAATCGGGATGCTCGGCGAGGCGCTCCATCAGATGCACGGCGGCGACCGCACCCCCGATCTGTCCCAGGAGGAAGGGGCGCAGCACGCCGGCCAGGGCCGGATCTCGGGCGGCCAGCTGCTTGGCTGCGGCCAAGCGCGTGAGGTTCGGGTCCACGTCCAGCGCCTGCACCCGTGCGTACTCGGTCAGGGCCGTCGCCTCATCCCCCCGCTTCCACGCCTCGTCACCCAGCCGCATGCGCAGGCGCGCCTCGAGGCCCGGGTCGAGCTTCGCGTGGGTCAGGGCCTGCCGGGCGACCGCTTCCGCCGCCGCGGCCTCGCCGGCGTCCCAGAGGGCGAAGGCGAGATCCTTCAGATGCGCGGGGTCGTCGGGCTCGAGGTCGGCGCAGCGGCGCCACGCCTTCGCCGCCTCGGCGGCACGGCCGCCCCGCTGCGCCGCGATGGCCCGGGCCTTCCAGCGCGCCACGTCGATGGCACAGCGGCGCCGGAAGATGCTCGGCCGGCGGAAGCGGGCGCGTGCCGCCCGCTCGGTCGCCGGGTCGAGGGGCCACTCGGCGATGAAGCGGCGCCAACCGTCGAAGAGCGTCTTCGGGTCCCCGAGCACGTCGAGGCGACCTGCCTGGTAGGCCGCCTTCACCGCCCCGATGCCCCGGGTGTCGGCGAGCCACCGCACGAAGGATCCGGCGAGGGTGTAGGCGCGCGAGGCCGCGGCGAAGCGCAGGCCCGAGCCGTGAAACAGAGACTCGATGGGCGGCGCGACCCCGAGCGCCATCATCGCCCGGGCCCAGCCGTGGGGGCTCGCGCGATCCGCCCGCCAGTCCGCGGCGACGGCCAGACCCTCGATGAGGCCGTCGTTGGGCACGATCCCGTTGGACGAGGCGACGTGGAAGGGGCCCGGCGCCAGGGAGGCGGCGAGGACGTGGGCGAGCTCGTGCTTCAGGGTGCGGTGAGGATGGCCCTCGTCGTGGAGGAAGAAGGCGCGCTGCCACGGCTTGGCGATGCTCGTGTGGCGCGCCCCGGTCAGTCGCCCCTTCTCCTCCCGGTTGCGGAAGATCCAGCTGTGGATCTTGGGCGCCTTCGGCGGCAGCACCTCCGGCGGGAGGCGAAGCCAGGCGACCAGCTGCGCATAGCGGAACTCGTGGTCGGCCACCGTGCGCCGCACCCAGCCTGTCCCGCGCTCGCGGGGGTAGTGGATGATGAAGTGATCCGTCTCCACGCGGCCGCCGAGGGCGCGTTCCAAATCGGCGTAGGTCTGGCGAAAGCCGATGCGCCCCCCGGCGCCCTCGATCGCCGTGACGGCGGCGAGCAAGGCCAGCGAAAGAACGAGCGGCCTGCGGCGCAGCCTCGGTCGGGCGAGTGCGAAGCGCCGTGGGTGGAGGAGGAGAGCGAGGAGGGAGAGGCCGAGGAGGCCCACGAGGATCGTCAGGCCTCGGTAGGCGAGCAGCGCCGAGCCGATCTCGATGCGCTCGTCGTAGAGGGGACCGGCGACGAAGCCGTAGAGGTGGTGGTAGGCGAAGCTCTGCGGGCCGGTGAGGAGCAGATAGGCCAGGGGCAGGCTGCTCACCACGGCGAGGAGGAGGTAGAGGAGGACCTTCGGCCAGCGGCGCCGGGTCGCGGCGCCCATCCACACCCCCGCAACCACCGCCGGCAGCACCGAGGGGAGGGGGAGGACCGGGTACCAGGCCAGGCCCGCGGCCAGATCGCAGGTGCCCTTCAGCGCCCCCGAGAGCAGTGCGGTCGCCAGGCCGGCGGTGAGGAGCAGCAGCAGGAGGAGGCCTGCGGTGGCGGTCGGGAGCGCCGCAGCGGAGAGAGTCCCCTCGGGGCGGCGCAGATGGAGCGGCAGCGCCGGATCGGGGTCCACCTCGGCGATGCGTCGCTCGAGGTGGGCTGCAGCCATCCCCGCCACCGGCCCGAGCAGCCCCACGAGGAGGTTCAGGAGGAGGGCGTGGGGGTAGCCGGGGGTGTCGACCAGCGGCAGGAAGGCGGCGACCCCCATGACGAGGACCCACAGCGCGGCCACCACGGCCGCCGTGCGGGTGCGCGCGAGGAGCCAGAGGCGGGGCCAGACGGCCTGCGGCGCGGGACGTGCAGGGTTACGGCGGGCAGGCATCGCTCAAGACGGCTCCGCTCGGAGGGCAGGGCAAGGACGGCCTCGCACGGGGGGCCGGGCTCGTAGGAGAGGGCTGTGTCCGCATCGCTTGGAAAAGGAGGACATTGCCGGCGCGCAGCATTCGACGGCAGGGGGTCGGGTGGGGCCGCCGGCGACGGCGCAAGGAGAACCACCGAGGCCGTTCGCAAATTTGCCGGAGCGTGACGGCACCGATTATTTTCGCCTGGATGGTGCCACCCGAAGAGAAGCGCAAGCAGCCCCGCGTCCCCATCGAGCTTCGTGTCGACTACAAGAAGATGAACACCTTCTTCGCCGACTACACGAAGAACATCTCCAAGGG
>CAYYHA010000128.1:0-10974 GCA_964471535.1 uncultured Myxococcia bacterium
GACGTAGATAGCGAAGCCCAGATCGCGATCCACCAGAATGCCCGTGAGCAGCGCCAGAACCGAGGCGAAGACGAGGGTGATCTCGCCAGGCAGAATCTGCCGCACCAAGAGCACTGCGGCGCCAGCCGGCAACGCGAAACGCAGCAGGTCGGCGGAGACACCGGCGACGTGGTCGCTCAACGCATCGGTCACGACCAGACCCAAGCGCATCGCGAGGAGCGTCGAGAAGAGGAAGAGGACGAGGGTGAGCACGTCCTTCCGGCTCGGCCGGAAGCGCCACATGCCCCGCCGGGCAAACGCGTAGAGGGAGAGCGCCGCGAGGAGGGCGAGCAGGGCGCCGCCGATGAAGACCTGCAGGCCGCTGCCACTGCGTGCTTGCGCGCGCAGGCCATCGAAGATGAGCAGATGCCGGGGCTCGATGCGCTCTCCATCGCCGATGATCTTCTCGCCTCTCTGCACCTGGATCACGGTCGGTTTCACGCTGGCGGCGGCCGCCTCCTGCCGAGCGACCGTCTCCTCCCGGTTGTAGGACAGATTCGGGCGGACGAGTCGGCGGGCGATCTGGGAAACCACAGAGACGACGTCGGGGCGCGCCTCGGGAAGCTCTGCCGATGCTGCCTCGCTCAGCTCCGCGCGGATGGCCGGGAGGTCGAGCACCTCTGCATCGATGTCCTCCACCACACGCTCCTCGCCGCGGTCCCGCGCGGGCACCGGCCGGATCACGATTCCTCGTCCTCGATCGGCCGCGAGGAGCTTGCGGTCGGGGACGATGGGCCGACGCATCGCATGACGAAGCAAACGGGCGACCGCTCGTTCGATGCGTGGCGCGAAGTTCTCCCGCGCCAAGAGATCGAAGGCCTCGTCGGAGACGACGACCTGCAGGATCTGCTGGAAGGCATCCCGTTGCGCATCGAAGCGAACCCGCAGGGGATCGCGCGTTGCAAACGCCGCCTGCGCCAACGTGGCAGAGCGCGGGCCTCGCGTTGCTCTCAACGCCGAAGGAGCGGCGACGCCGGCCACACCGCCTGCGATGGCGCCGGTGACGGCGGCCTCGGCGACCGAGCCGTCCTCGCCCTGCCGCATGCGCCACTTTGCAGCGACATTCTGCATCAGCCCAAAGGCCTCGTGCACCCGCTTGGCGATCTCGTCCGCAGCGCTGCGGTCGAAGTCGTAGACGGCCCGCACCCGCCTTCGCGCCTCTTCACGCTTGCGCTTCGTCGTCTCCTCGTCCGGGACCGTGAAGTCGGTGGGCGCCTTGATGTTGCGATCGACGAAGGTGCCCAGATCCTTCGCCTCGGGATAGCTGTCGATGCCTCGCGCGGGCGTAAGCAGCCACGCGATGCCCACTGCGAGGAGCGTCAGCAGGATCGTATGGAAGGCGCGACCCGCGCGACCCTCCCCTTCTAGGAGCTGCTCCCACCGCTCACGGAGCGTGGTCCGCGCACGACTCGGGGGCGGCTTCTCGCCCTTTTCGCCATTCGTCATGAGTGCTTGCCGTTTCCGACCTGCGGATCCGGCGTGCCATGCTTCAGTGCCAGTCGCCCAGCCTCTGAACTGCCTCTTTCGTGGCTGGTCCTGCCTTCGGTCTAGGATGCCTTCGGCGTGCGTTGCTCTTACGCTACCTCGCGGGCAGCGTGCGGTCGCGCTGCCATGCTGTGTCCTCGTCCTCCGAAGCCTGCCACCCCATCCTCTGCGGCGTGTGCCCTCTGTCGTCTTCGCGTCGCTCCCGGCTTGCGCAGCCCTGCCTACCGCGGACTTCGGCTCATGCGTCGATCGAGATCGTCCAAGAACCGCGCAACAAATTCAACCCCGGTTCTGCAGCGGAGATTCGCTGCGCGTGCCGCCGGCACCTTCGCGGCCGCCCGTCTCCGCCGCCTCGTAGGCGCGGATCACCCGCTGAACGAGGGGGTGACGCACGACATCCCGCTCGCTGAAATAGCAAAAAGCGATCCCTTCGACCCCCGAGAGGATGCGTTCCGCCGCTCGCAGCCCGCTCTCGATCCCTCCAGGCAGGTCGATCTGCGTCACATCCCCGGTCACCACCGCTTTCGAGCCGAAGCCGAGACGGGTGAGGAACATCTTCATCTGCTCGTGGGTGGTGTTCTGTGCTTCGTCGAGGATCACGAACGCGTCGTTGAGCGTGCGGCCGCGCATGAAGGCGAGAGGCGCGACCTCGACCGTCCCGCGTTCGACCAGCTCGTGCGCACGCTCGGAGTCCATCATATCGTCGAGCGCATCGTAGAGCGGGCGCAGATAGGGATTGACCTTCTCCGCCAGGCCGCCGGGCAGGAATCCGAGCTTCTCGCCCGCCTCCACCGCCGGCCGGCATAGAACGATGCGCCGGTACCGCCGCTCGGCCAGACCCGCAACGGCCGCAGCCATGGCGAGGTAGGTCTTCCCGGTCCCCGCCGGACCGAAACCGAAGACGATGTCGTGGCGCCGGATCGCATCGACGTAGCGCTTTTGACCGAGCCCACGCGGTGAGACCGATCGCCCCTTCGGCGTGACGTGGACGGTATCGAAGAAGAGGTCGACGAGATGCGCATCCGGCGCCTCTTCGAGCACGCTCGCCGCGCGTGCGACGTCCTCCGGGTAGAGCGGATAGCCCCGTTCCACGAGGGCGTAGAGCTCCTGCAGCAAGTGGAGGGCCCGTGCCACCGCCTCCTCCGCCCCCGCCACGGTCAGGCGCGTGCCTCGGGTCCCGATGCGCACGCCGAGCCGTTCCTCCACGATGCGCAGGTGCTCACCCTGCGGGCCAGCGAGCGCTCGGAGGCGGTCGGGATCCTCGAAGGCGAGGCTCTGCGTCGGTCTCTCTTCGCGCATCAGGGTAGGGGCCGGAGGAGCTCGTAGCCGTCGCCGTTGCGCTGGTACCAGTAGGGCGTCCCGTAGGGCCAGGAGAGCTCCGCCCGGTGCACGAGGCCGGCCTCCACCAGACGATCCAGGCGCTCTGGGTAGCTCCCCGTCTCCAGCCGGTAGACTTCGAGGGCCTGCTCGAGGCGAGCCAGCGCATTTCCGGCGAGGAGTTCCTCGCCCGTCCGTGGAACGTAGCGAGTCCCCAGCGGAGAACTCATGCGCACCGCCAGCAAGGCGAGGGTGGCCATGACTGCGAGGACGAAGAGGCCGATCCCCGCCTGCACCGCGGTGCGCTTCACCGTGCGTACGAGATCCCGTTCCGAACCGGCGACGGGGCGGGTGGACTTGCCCTTGGGCTCGATCGCACGGAGGTATCCCTCCTCCACCAGATTCGCCAGCGCCTTGCAGGTTTCGAACTCGCCGAGGCGCGACCGATCGATGATGTCCCGGACCGTCACACCTTCTTCGGCGAGCTCGTAGACCCGCCGCTCCGCGGAGCTTGGGCCTCCGCCTTCCTCGTCGCCGCCGGAGAGCGCCGCGTCGAGGGCGCGATCCACGTCGTCACCCTCCTCGACGGCAGCCCTCCCCCCGGGCAGCGGCTTGAGCCGGTCGAAACTCATCTCGTACGAGGAGATGGTCCGGCGGACCATGGGCCACTCGTCCACCATCCGGAAGCCCTCCATGAGGACGTTCTCACTGCGGATGGGGGTGATGGCCGAGGGGTCGTAGTCGACTTCCTGCTGTTCGAACTCGTAGGTCCCGTCCTTCCAATGGAAGAGCCGGTAGAGGGTCTCGGTGGTCTGGAGCTGGTACATCTCTCGGAAGGTGGGCCGGGAGACGAAGCCTTCCGCCACCAGGATGTCACCGAGCCGGCGCAGCGTCCGCTTCTGGATCTCGAGCGCCCGATCGAGCTGAGCCTCCGTGAGCAAACCCGCGCGCACCATCATCGTCCCGAGCAGTTCCCGCCGCTCACGCGTCGCCGACTCGGCCTTCACGACGTTGCCATCGACGAAGTGCACGTGGACGCTCTGGTCCTTGTTCTTCAGGTGCAGAACCCCCGTCTTTCCCTGCTGCCCGATGAGCTGCAGGATGTCGGCGATCCCGAAGTCGGTGAGCGTCCCGGTCAGCGCCATCAGGGGTTCCTCCGGAAGATGCCCCACTGCGCGAGGATGTAGGCGACGAGCCCGGCCCCTCCTCCAATCACCGCCCGTGCCAGAGGCAGACGCGCTCCCACCGTGAGGGGATCGGAGATGGGGCCGAAGTAGGCGGCGAAGGCAGCCGCCGCAGCCAGGAAGACGGTCAGCAGGAGAAAGCCGGCCACCGGCCGCCCGCTGGCCACCTGCCCCGCACCGGGAAGGACCAGCGAGAGCGCTGCCGCGATGCGATCCTTCAGCGCTTGATAGCGACGAATTCGGAGTTCCTTCTCGACCTTCACCTGCGGCGGAACGGCGCCCCGCTTCTGGAACACGTTCACGCACTGGCCGCAGAGATGGCCGTGGCCCACATCCGGATCACAGCGGTGGCATACGGAACGCCCGCATTTGACACACGTCTTCGAGGGTCTCAGCCGCCCGAAGACGAAACCGACGAGCAGCAACAGGGCGAGGCCCCCGGCCGGCACGAGCGGCGCGGCATCGGGTGGACCGATGCTCGAGAGCCGCACGTCCACCAGCGCGCTGGCATCCTTTGCGCCCTCGGGCACCACGAGCGCCGGGGGGAAGGGAGTCGGAAGCGGGCAGCCGGCCAGGCCAACGTTCAGTTCGGATGCCTCATCCGGGTGGGCCGTCACCAGAGCACGGTCCAGCTCCCGCGCCCGCCGCCTCGCCTCCTGCCCCGGCTCGAGTTCTCCCATCCGGAAGTAGACCTTGGCCAGGTTGTGATAGGCCGGGGCGTGCTTCGGGTCCGCGGCGATGGCCGCCTTGAACGACTCCTTCGCCCCCGGCAGATCGCCCCGCGCAAAGCGCACGATTCCGAGGCCGACGAGGCTCGGTGCGGCGCGTCCCTCCACCGAGAGCGCGCGCTGGAACATTGCCTCGGCCTCGTCCAAACGGCCCGAGCGCAAATGCCAGTTTCCGAGCGCATGGAAGATCTGCCAGGGTACCTGCCCCTCGTGCGCCTTTGCCCAGGCTTCTAGGCGCCGAGCGGGTCCCTCTTGGCGCGCGGTGTTCTCGAGGAGCCACAGGTCCCCCGCCGGCGCGTTCCAGAAGCCAGCGACGGCCGCCACCTGGTCCAAGACCACCGGGGTGGCCGCGAAGATCCCCAGCGTGAGCGCAAGGACGACCCGGTCCCGCAGGCCCACATAGAGCCAGGCGGCAGCAGCGAGCACCACGACGCCGAAGGCGAGGCCCAGACCGAGCACGAAGGGTGCCACGAGCAGGGCAACGCCGAGCACCCCGGCCTGCAGCCGCGTGCTCCCGCGCGGCAGCAGGTGGTGTAGGTCGTGGAGGAAGGTGCGAAGCACCCGTCCCATCGTCACCAGCACGAAGACCACCCCTGCTGCGAGGAGACCGGTGAGGAGAATCAGGACGAGGTTGCCAGCCGCAGTGCGGCGCACCGGGTCGACGCTGAAGACCTGTTTCAAGCCGGCCCACACCTCGCCGGCCCAGGCCCCCACCTCACCGGGCGCCTGCGCAAGGCGGAGCCGGGCGAGTGCGAAGCGGGGCCCCGGCAGGTCGGGGGAGAGCCGGACTGCGAGCGCCGCTCGAGCGAGCGCCGCCTCACGGTCGAGCTCAGCCGTCTCGGCCGCTTCGCGCAGCAGGGCCCACGAGAGGTCGGGCACCTCGCGGATACCGAGCACCCGCCGCAGCCGCTCGATCTCGGCCTCGGCCGCCGCCACGCCGGCCCGATCCATCTCGAGCAACCGCTCGCGACGGCGCGCCCACGCCGCATAGAGGTCGTTCACGCTCGCCTCGGGCAGGCGCACCTCCGAGACCATGGCCGGCGTCCCGGTGGCCTCCCCTGCCTCTTCGGCCGCAGCGGCATCTGCGCTGCCGCGGGCCAGGGCCCCCGCGCCCTCCTCGCCTGCGGCCTCCCCGGGGGCCGCGGGCGAAGCACCCTCCTCGCGCCCCCGGGTACCTGCTGCGTCGGGCGCACCTGCGGACTCCCCCCCGGCGGCCGGCGCAGGTGGCGTGGCCCCACCCTCCACCTCGGCCGCCGCCCCCCGCTTCAGTTCGGGGACCTCGGGCAGGGTCTCGATCGCCTCGCCCGGATGCGTCGGGGCCCCAGCCTGCTTGCCCTCGCTGCCTGGGGCGAGGATGCGCTCGGCGGCTCGTTCGTAGACGTCGTCACTCTCCTCCTCCTCGGCCGGCGGCACGTCGGCGAGGCTGGGCTCCGCCTCTTCGGCCTCGTCCTCTGCCTCTCCCCCGAGGACCTCCCCGTCTGCGGGCCGCTCCTTTCCCGTCGTCCCCGTCTCGGGGAGTTCGATGTCGAGGTCCTGTGCGTGCGCGGCGGTGGAGGCAGCCAGGAGCAGGGACAGAAGGAGAACCCGCGCGGTCACGGGCTGGACGATACCACAGGGTGGGAGGCATAAGGACCGCCTGCCCGGCGACGCGGCGGCCGGTGGCCCCACCCACCTTTTCCTAGAGCACTTCGAAGCCATGTCCTACGAACCTACAGAGGAGGAGCTCGCGCCTCACGAGGAGGCGGCGCGCGCCGTGCAGCGCCTCCTCGCACTGATGGCGCGGCTGCGCGCGCCGGGGGGCTGTCCATGGGACCGGGAGCAGACCCTCGAGTCGCTCCGTCCCTATCTCCTGGAGGAGACCTACGAGGTGCTCGAGGCCATCGACCGCGGCGACGCGGCGCACCACCTCGAGGAGCTGGGCGATCTCTTGCTGCAGATCGTCTTCCAGGCGGAGATCCGGCGGGAGTCAGGCGAGTGGACGCTCGCCGAGGTGGCGCGCGGGATCACCGACAAGCTCCACAGACGGCACCCCCACGTCTTCGGTGATGCCGAGGCGGCCGATGCCTCGACGGCCTTCGAGAATTGGGAGCGCCAGAAGGCCAAGGAGAAGAAGGAGCGCAAGAGCGTCCTCGACGGCGTGCCCCGGGCGGCGCCGGCCCTGATGCGGGCGGAGCGGCTCACCGACAAGGCGGCGGCGGTGGGCTTCGACTGGCCCGATCCCATGGGGGCCCGCCGCAAGATCGACGAGGAACTCGCCGAGCTGGACGCGGCGGTCGCGGCGGAGGCACAGGAGCGCATCGAGGCGGAGCTGGGCGATCTCCTCTTTGCCGTGGTCAACTACGGGCGGAAGCTGGGGATCCACCCCGAGGACGCCCTCCGCGGCACCCTCGAGCGCTTCGAAGATCGCTTCCGGCACATCGAGCGGCGCCTTGCCGAGCAAGGTCGCTCCCCCAAGGAGGCGGGGCTCGAGGAGATGGACGCCCTCTGGGAGGAGGCCAAGGGCGGCGGGAGCGACGCGCGCTAGCGGGGGGCGGCGCTGGCCGCCTCGAGCTCACCCACGGCGGGCGTGCCGCCGAGCCCGGTGGCGAGACGCACCGCCCGGCGAATGGCCCGGGCCGTCGCCTCGGCGGCCGCGAGTCCCGCTGCGGTGGCATCGGGACCCCTCGCTCCCTGGCCACCATCGCCGGGGCCCTCGACGCCACTTCGCACGGCGATCACCAGGTCGCCGTCCACGGGGGTGTGCACGGGGCGGATGGCCCGCACCATCCCGTGCATCGCCAGGCGTGCCACCACCGCCAGATCCTCGCGGCACAGCGGCGCGTCGGTGGCCACGAGGACGAGGGTCGTGCTCTCGGGCACGGGATTGGCAGGCGACTCCCCGTAGCGCTGGATCCGACCGCGCCGGAGAATCGCGTCCACGCTGGACACACGTCTCGACGGGTCACGGTCGTCTCGAAGCCCCGCCAGGATGCGGCCGTCCTCGTCGAGGACGTCTCCAAACGCGTTGACCACCACGAGCACACCCACCCGGAACCCGCCGGGGAGGGCAACCGCCACCGACCCGACCCCTCCCTTCATCGCCCGCGCGGGGCCTTCGCACTTGCCCACGCGCGCGCCGGTCCCTGCGCCACAGCTCCCCTCTTCCACCGGGCCCCGGGAGGCGGCTTCGCAGGCCGCCTCCCCCATCGCGGCATCCGGCGCGCCGCCGGTGATTGCGGACAGGTCGAAGCAGATCGCGGTGGGGACGCTGGGGATGGCCGCTCCACCCGCGGGGAGGCCCACGCCACGGCGCGCCAGGAAGCGAGCCACGCCGGTGCCTGCCGCGAGCCCGAACGCGCTGCCCCCTGCGAAGCAGACGCCGTGCACGCGGCCGCTCACGTGGCCGGCGGAGAGGGTGTCGAACTGCCGGGTGCTAGTACCCCCACCGTAGAGGACGGCGCGGCCGGGCGCCGGGGCGTCGAAGAGCACCACCGTCACGCCGGTTTCTGCGTCCCGATCCGTCGCGTGTCCCACCTGCACGCCCGGAACCTGCGTCAGCCCCCCCTCTAGCCACTGTAGCGGCGAGCGGCTCACCGTGAGAGCCTCCGCCGCAGTGCCGCAAGGGCGGCATGCGCCTCCTGGGTGCGCGTCGCCACCGTGGCGAAGGCGTAGGCCAGCGCACCTGCCAGGACGGAGAGCCCGAGCACGGCGACGTTCCGGGCCGTGGCTGCATCGAGCCCCGTCGCACCCGCCTCCCAAACGCCGAGGCGCGCGCACAGGTGGGCCGCCACCGCCATCGCAGCGAGGCCGGGGAGACACCGCAGCACCGTGGCGGCCACGCGGGACAGCCCCAGGCGCCCCACCTTCCTTCGCAGCAGCGCAAGGTTCACCACCAGGTTCACCGCCGCCGCGAGGGAGCTGGCCGCGGCGATGCCCAGATGTCCGAGGCGGGGGGTCAGAAGGGCGGCGGAGCCGCCGAAGGTGAGCACCGAGACCACGCCGACGGCCACCGGCGTACGCGTGTCCTCGAGGGCGTAGAAGCCCTGCACGACCACCCGGGAAGCGCTGACGAAGGGCAGCCCGGCCGAGTAGAGCACGAGGGCCATCGCCGCGGCTTCGGTGTCCTGCACCGAGAAGGCACCTCGCTGGAAGACCGTGGCGACGAGCGGCCTGGCGAGGACGGCGAGGCCGGCGGCAGCGGGCAGGACGACGAAGAGGAGCTGCCCCAGGCTGCCCTGGAGCGTCGCCACGTAGCCCCCGTGGTCCTTGCGGGCGGCGTGGCGCGAGAGATTGGGTAGGCTCGCCACAGCGATGGAGACCGCGAAGAGCCCCAGCGGCAGCTCGATGAGGCGATCGGCGGCGTAGAGCCAGGCGACGGCCGACTGTCCCACCGAGGCGGCGAAGCTGCGGGAGAGGAGGATGTTCACCTGGTGGATGGACGCTCCGAAGGTGGCCGGCGCCATCAGGAGGACCAGCTTCTTCAGCGTGGGATCACGCCAGTCGAAGCGGGGAAGCGGCGGGAAGCCCTCCCGCGCCATGGCGGCGAAGACGAGGAGGACCTGCAGGAGCCCGCCGAAGAGCGCCGCCCAAGCCACCGCGGTGAGGGGGGGATCGAGGTGCTTCGACAGAAGGAGGGCCCCTGCGATGAGGGAGAGATTCAAGATGGCGGGTGAGACCGCGGGGACGAAGAAGCGGCGCACCGAGTTGAGTACCCCCATCGCCAGGGCCACGAGCCCGACGAAGAAGAGGTAGGGAAAGGCGATGCGCGCCAGGCGCACCGCCTCCCCGAAGACCTCGGGGGTGGCCCGCCAGGAGGGGGCGAGCAGGCCCACGATCTGCGGCATCAGGAGCACCGCCGCCGCGGCCAGGACGAGGAGCACCGCTGCGGCGAGGCCGAGCGCCCGGCCGAGGAAGCACCGCGCCTCCCCGGGGCCCTCGTGCTCCAGCTTCGCCACGAAGAGGGGCACGAAAGAGATGGTCAGGGAACCTTCGCCGAGGAGGCGGCGCATGGCGTTGGGGAGGGTCCAGGCGAGCACCCAGACGCCGCCGCCGGAGGCGCCGAAGATGGCGAGGATGGCCGCGTCCCGGGCGAAGCCGGTGATGCGGGAGAGGATCGTGGCCGCGGCCATGGAGCCAGCGCCACGGGCGATGCTGCCGGCACCCTCCGCGGGCGCCATCACCTCGCCTGCCTCCCTCTCGTTGGAAACCGCCACCGCCGGGGCAGATTCCCTTCCGCCGGGGAGCCGGTCAACTCCGTGCCCACCGGTGCCCCACCCGACCGGCGGACGCAGGGCCTAGGCCGTCTCGGCTCTACCGCCACGGCAGTCGGTCGGCGCCCCGGTATGCAGCGTTTGCTTGACAGCTCTGCGACCGGACCGCTATATGGCGCCCTTCCTTTCGCGGATCCCCCTTCGCGAAACCCTACGTGGGACCATCGGGAGTCGTGAGACCGTGGCGAACTTGAAGAACGCAGCAAAGGCAGCCCGGCAGGCGGAGAAGCGCCGGCAGCGCAACCGGCACTTCCGCTCGACGATGCGTGGCCGCATGAAGGCGGTCCGCAAGGCGCTCGAGCAGGGTGACCTCTCCAACATCGATGCGCTGCTGCAGCAGGCCATCAAGACGGTGGATCACACGGCCAGCAAGGGCGTCATCCACAAGCGGACGGCCTCCCGCTACATCTCCCGGCTGTCGAAGGCCGTCGCCCGCGCCAAGGCGTCCTAGCGCGGCACCCCGGTGCCTCTGCCTCCCGGCCCGGCCGCTGGGCCAGGGTTCGGGGTCGCCTCGCACCCACGCCGGCCCCAGGGTCCGGGGGGCGCGCCGGCCTCATTCGGATCCTTCGCCGGGTGACGGAGGCGGCCGCGGGGCGGTCAGACGCCGCCACAGCCGCGCCGCGAGCGCGTCTGCGAGCCGCTCGAGGGCGCGCCGCCGGTTCATCTCCGTCTCCGACGGATCGGCGCCCGCCAGGTACGAAGCGCGCTCGGTGGCACTCGCCACCCGGAGGCGCCTGCCCGCCGCGGTGCCAAGCCATGCCTCGGCTGCCACCGAGAGCGCGTAGACCCCCGCAGAGCCCACGGCACCGGGGAAGGCTTCCGGCGCCGACGTGACGCGGACCACCCGGCCGGAGAGGACGAGGTCGCTCGGGCCGAGACGGTCGCTGGCCTCGGCTTGCGCTGCCAGCTTCGCCGCCAGCACCTGTCCCACCGCGGGCTCGGCGCCATGGTGCACCACCTCTCCCATCGCAA
>CAYYHA010000129.1:0-10957 GCA_964471535.1 uncultured Myxococcia bacterium
GCCCGTGAAGGGCGCGGCGGGAGCGCAGCCTGGGGCGGCGGAGCCGGGGGCGGCAGGCGCAGGTGGATGGGCGGCAGATGAGACGCGCGTGGTTCGGCCTGGGGCCAGAGGAGGAACAGCAGCAGATGCACGAGCAGGGAGGCGGCCACCGCCAACCCGAGCGCGCCTTTGCTCCGTCGCCTGCGCATCGTCTAGAGAGTGCGACCAAAGGAGGCCCCCGTCCAGCCGCCCTCCCCCCAGGCCGCTCACGCACCCTCACCCTCGCCCCCGGCCTGGCCGGGCGCGGCCTCGGCTCGCTCCGCGTCGGCCGCGCGGTGGCCGGCCACCGGAACCAGGAAGCGCGCACCGGTGAGCTCGTTGACGCCGACCCAGACCTCGGTGCCATAGACCTCCTTCACGCGCCCGTAGGTGAGGACCTCCTCCACCGAGCCCCAGGCCGCAACGCGCCCTCCGTGGAGGAGGAGCACGCGGTCGCAGTAGGCGGCGGCCAGGTTGAGGTCGTGAAAGACGGTGACGACGCAAACACCGTCGGATCGGGTCATGCGCCAGAATAGGTCGCAGATGTGGATCTGGTGCCGTAGATCGAGGTGGGCGGTGGGCTCGTCACAGAAGAGGAGCCTTGGCTCGCCGGCGAGGGCCCGTGCGACGAGGACCCGCTGCCACTCGCCGCCCGAGAGCCGATCCACGCGCCGCCGGGCGAGGGCAGCCGTCCCGGTCGCCTCCATCGCAGCGCGGGCGCGCTCGATGTCGGCGGGACCTTCGAGGCCCAAAAGGCCGAGGTGGGGCGAGCGTCCCATCCGCACCATTTCCTCCACGGTGTAGGGGAAGGGGGCGCCGGTGGCCTGGGGCACCAGCGCCACCGTGCGGGCGAGGGCGCGGCGCGGCCACTCGGCGATCGGCCGGCCGAGGACCTCGATCCGACCGGCGTCCGGTGGGAGGAGGCCACAGCACAGGTGTACGAGCGTGGACTTGCCCACGCCGTTGGGGCCCAGGATGCCCACGAACTCGCCCGCCCTCGCCTCGAAGGCGACGCCTTCGAGGAGCGGCGACGCCCCATAGGAGAAGCTAAGGTCCCGAACGTAGAGCACCGCCTCGCTCATGGATCGGCCTTCGCGCCATCGCCGAAGAGGCGCACGGCGTTCTCCCAGTAGATCTTCCGCAGCACCGCCTCGGGCAGATCGAGTCCCGAGATGGTCCACTCCCCCTGGATGGGCGTGGGGTGGGCAAAGTGCGTGTCGGCGGTCTCGAAGAAACGCCAGTGGGCGGCGAAGAAGCGGTCTGCATCGGCCAGGGTGTGCGGCCGCTCCTCGGGGGCGCCCAGGATGATCGCATCGGGTAGCACCATGGTGTCGGTTCCGAAGAGGATGCGATCCGGGTGCTCGAGGAAGCTCCGCCGCACGATGCGGCGGCGCTCTGGCCGGTCGTCGCGCCCCAGCTCGCCGAGGCGCGCGGCAGTGTCCACGTAGAGGTTCGGGAGGCGATCGAGTAGGGCCCCCACCCGCGCTGGATCCTCGGGGGCGTTGCCGAAGTGCGCCCCGATGAAGATGAGACTCGGGTGGCGCTCGACCCGGCGGACGTACTCCTCGAAGACGGTCTCCCAGTCGGGGTACTCGGGCCCATAGAAGGACCATTGGGGGTTCAAGGAGAGCTCCCGGTAGCGCTCGTTCTCCGGCGTGACCGGCTCGAAGAAGGCCACTGGATCTCCGGCGTGGATCGTGCACACGAATCCCAGCTCCGCCATCGTCTCGAAGAGGGGATCGAGGCGCGGATCGTCGATGGGCACCCGGCGACCCTGGTGGTCCCGGACGACGAGGCCCAGCGCCTTGGAGATCTTCACCCCGCGGGCACCGGCTGCCTTTGCGGCGCGCAGCCGGCCCAGCTCGCGTTCGAGCCAGCCGGCCCCGCCCACACCGCGCCAGTCGATGGACGTGAAGGTGACGACGGGGGCGCCCGCCCGCCGGGCGGCCTCGATCTGCGCCCCTAGCGACACGCCGGCGGGCCCGCCCGAGAGGTTCACGAAGCGCTCGATGCCGTGGGCTGTGAGCAGCGCGGTGGCGCGCTCCATCGCTGCGGGGTGCACGTGGGTGTGCACGTCGAACTTCGGCAGCGAACGCGGCGCGGCAGGCTCCGCGGCGGTGCGGGGCGGAGGGCCGGAAGGAAACGCGACGAAGAGGAGCGCGGCGAGCGCCGTCAGAAGCGCGATCCCCAGGACGATGCCAGCAAGGCGCTTCACGGGCGGCCCCCCCGGCGCAGGAGGACGAGAAAGAAGGGGGCGCCGACCAGCGCGGTGATGGCTCCGACCGGTGGCTCGGTGCCCGCGACGAGGAAGGTGAGGCGGGCCAGGAGATCACAGCCGACCAGGAAGGCGGCGCCGCCCAGGGCCGAGGCGGGCAGCAGCAGCCGGTGGTCGGGGCCGAGGGCGAGGCGCAGCAGGTGGGGCACGATGAGGCCCACGAACCCCACCAGGCCGGCGAGGCTCACCGCAACCCCCACGACCAGCGCCGACGCGACGACGAGGAGCAGGCGAAGCCGGCCGGTCTCGATGCCGAGGGCGCGGGCATCGATCTCTCCGAGCGAGAGGACGTTGAGGCGGGCGCTCGCGGCGAAGAGCACCCCCGATCCGAGGGCGACCAAGGCCGCCGAGACGGCGAGCTCGGGCCAACCGGGGTGACCGAGCACCCCCATCAGCCAGTAGAGGAGCTGCTGCGCCTGAAACTCGGTGACCACCGTGCGGAGAAAGAGGATCACCGAGCCGGCGAAGGCGTTGAGGACCACCCCGGCGAGCAGCAGGCTGTGGGGATGGGCGGCGCCGGCGCTTCGGGCCACCGCCCAGGTCACGAAGACTGCGAGGAGGGCGCCGGCGGCGGCCGCGACCGAGACGGGGAGCGCGGCCACGGCGCCGAGCACACCAGTGCCCCCGTCCGTCACGCTCGTGAGCGCTGCCAGGTGGGCCGCGGTGAGGACCAGAGTGCTCCCCAGCGCCGCGCCCCCGCTCACGCCCAGGATGTAGGGGTCGGCGAGGGGGTTTCGGAGCACGCCCTGCAGGGTCGCGCCGCTCACCCCTAGGGCTGCGCCCACGAGGACGCCGAGGAGGACCCGCGGCAGCCGCACCTCGAACAGGAGGACCCGGCCAGGCGAGCCTGCCTCGAGGACCCCAGGTCCCAGCGGCTCCACCCCGAGCCAGGTTGCGGCGGCGACGACCCCCAGAAGACCCAGCGTGAAAAGACCCAGGATGGCGGCCCACCGTCCGGTGGGGCGCGCGGGGTGGGGGGCGCTCACGGGGCCCCGCCCGCCTCCGCTGCCCGCCGCCCGGCCGGGGCGTGATCGCGCAGGGTTTCGCACAGCATCCGCGCGCCGCGCACGAGGCCCGGGCCGGGCCGGGCCAGATCCGTCGCGTCGAGCGGGACGGTGCGGCTCCGGAGCCGTTCGATGCGCCCAAGCGGGCCGAGGTCTTGGGTGCCGGTCATGGAGAGCACCACGATGAGGTCCGGGGGGTCGGCGATCAGGCGCTCGAGGGGCCAGGTGGGGTAGGCGCCGGTGCCGCTCGCAGCGGCGTTCTTCGCGCCGCACAGCGAGAGGAGCTCTGCTCCAAAGCTGCCAGGCCCGGCGACGACCAGGGGCGTGACGCCGTAGACGAGGAGGGCGCGCACGGTGCCGGCCGTGGGGCCGAGGCGCTGCGCCGCGCGCAGGCCAGCGTCGAAGCGCGCGAGGAGCCCCCGGCCCGCCGCCTCCATCCCCAGGGCGCCGGCCACCGCGACGATCATCTCCCGGACCTCGGCCAAGGTCCGGGCGCGCACCACCAGCACCGGGACCCCGAGGCGGGCGAGGTCCCGCACCACCGCCTCGTTGCCCGGCGACTTCTCGGCCAGGACCAGGTCGGGATGCAGTGCGAGGATGGCTTCGAGGTTGGGATCGAGGTAGCCGCCCACCCGCGGCAGGGCGCGCACCGCCTCGAAGTCGTCGAAGCGGCTCACGCCGACCAGGCGGTCGCCTGCGCCCAGCGCGAGCACCGTCTCGGTAAGGCTGGGCGCCAGGGTGACGATGCGCTGCGGCGGCCCGTCGAGGGGCGGGCCGAGGTGCCGTGCCCCCTCGAACTTGGGCTCCGCCCCCGCCCCGAGGGCGAGGAGCGGCAGCAGGAGGACGAGGGGGCGAAGGCGGGCTTCGGTCATGGGAGGAGATCGAGCACCGCGATGAGGCCGTGGCCCGCCGGTGCATAGGTGGTCTCGTCGAGGTTCGTCAGTGCCACGTAGACCGTCGTACCAGAAAGTGCGATCCCCTGCGGCCGCGCCCGCGCTCCGTCCTCCATGCCGGCGAAAGGCATGAGGTCGGCGCCCGACGGCAGTGCGAGGCGGCTTGCCACCGTGCCCGCCTCGAGGTCCACCAGCGCCACCTCGTTGGAGAGCTGCAGGGCCACCACGACGTGGCCATCGTCGACCCAGGCGACGCCCCAGGGGTTGCTCCCGTCGCCGGTGTTCACCTCGGCAACGGTGGTCCCCGTGGAAAGGTCCACCACCTGCACCGTGTTCACGCCGGAGTTGGTGATCGCGGCCCGGTCCTCGCGGATGGCCAGGCCCGTGGGCACGTCGCCGGTCGTGAACACGCCGGTCTCGACCGAGAGGCCCGTGGCATCCGCCTGCACCAGCGCGCCGGTGGAGGCGAGGTTGTCGAGCACCACCGCCTGGCTCTGGCTCCACGCAGCCACCGCCTGTGCGCCGCCTCCGGTGGTGACGGTTCCGGAGACGGTTGCGTTGCGGACCGTTCCGTCGTCCGCGCCGGGCGTGACGGTGAAGCGCTTGACCTCGCTGGTGGCGAAGCAGGTGGCGAGCAGCCCACCCTCGATCCGGGTGAGCCCACCGATGAACTGGTAGACGT
This sequence comes from uncultured Myxococcia bacterium, assembly GCA_964471535.1. Taxonomy (GTDB): domain Bacteria; phylum Myxococcota; class Myxococcia; order SLRQ01; family SLRQ01; genus CAYYHA01. The sequence continues at coordinate 4,873 of CAYYHA010000129.1, forward strand.
TGTTGGCCACGTCGGAGGGGCAGAGCACCACCGGATCGTCGCTGCCGTGCACGACGCTACCGTCGGTCTTGGCCACGAGCACCTGTCCGTTCAGGAGATCGCCGGCGTAGAGGCGGTCGCCGTCACGCAGGATCGAGCCGGGGGCGCTGCCCACGTCGATGAGCTGCACCGCATCGGTGGAGAGATCGACGCGGGCGATCTTGCCGCTGCCGCTGAAGTCGCCCGTGCAGGTCACCCACAGGGCGTCCCCGTCCACCTCGAGGCTTCCCGAGTTGGTGCACTCGGCGCCGAGGTCGATGAGGCGGTTCAGCGAGAGGGTGGAGGGGCCCGTTCCACCGTCCTGACCGTTCCCGCGGTCCCCTCCGCTGCCTCCGTCGGGGCCTTCTGGGCCGGGGGATCCGCAGGCGGCGAGGGCGAGGGCGAGGAGTGCGAAGGGTCCGTACGTCCAGATCTGTCGCATGTTCAATCTCCGAGTGGGGGGGTGAAACGAAGGCTCGCCAGAAACGAGCGACCAGGAAGGGGAAAGCCGAAGACGTCCTGCCGCCGCTGGTCGTCGAGGAGGTTCTCGACCACCGCTGAGAACTCGAAGCGCTCGGTGAGGCGAAGGCGAAGGCCTGTGGCCAGGGTGATCCAGCCGGGCACGAAGAGGGTCTCGGTGCGGTTTCGGGCGTAGGTCGACTGCCCCTCGGCCTCGGTGAAGATCTCGAGACGCCAGACCGAGAGGACGCATCCGCCGCTGCCCCGGTGCGGCGGCCGGTAGGGGAGCGCACGGCCTGCCTCCCAGGGACTGCCGCTCAGGGCGCGCGCCTCGGTGAAGGCATAGGCGAGCCAGGCGCGCAGGGGGCCCCACGAGAGGGACGCCTCCACCTCGGCGCCCAGGATGCGGGCGCTGCGGGTGTTGAACGGCTTGAGGCGGAAGGGCGGGAAGAGTTCGTAGGTGATGAGGTCTTCGTAGAGGGAGGCGAAGAGCGCGCCGCGAAGGCTCAGGCCCACGCCGCCCCCTGGCAGGCCGCGCCACTCGGCACCCAGGTCGACGGTCCACGCGCGCTCGGGGCGAAGCTCTGGGTTGGGCCGCAGGAAGGCGCTCTCACCGTAGCGCTCGAAGAGGGTGGGCATGCGCACGCCCTGCCCCAGGTTGGCGAAGAGCGCGAAGCCTGCCTCGCCGGGGGCACGGGGAGGATCGTACCGGGCGCCGAGGCGGGGCGAGAGCCACAGAGGGCCGTCGCTCCACGCCTCGATGCGCAGGGCGCCGAGGAGGGTCCACGCCGGCCCCAGGGCGTAGGTCTCGGCGCCGTAGAGTGCCGCCGCTGCGCGCGCCGGCACGCGGGTCCACCGCCGGGCCTGCGAAATCTCCAGGCTCTCCGTCTCGCCACGCAGGCCGAGGCGCAGGTGGTGCGGACCGCGGGCCACGTGCTGTACGAGCTGGGCGCCGACGGTGCTGCGGCCGTAGGCCGCGGCGCTCCCTGCGCCCGGCGCCGGGTCCTCGCCGGGGTCGTAGGCCTGTGCGTCGTAGGAGAGCCACGTGGTGAGGGCGAGGGGCCCGGCGGAGGAGCGCCCCGCGGTCTCGAGCCCGGCGGCGAGGCGCGTTGCCTCGCTCGTCGCCCCCGCGGTGGGGTAGCCGACGAGGCCGGGCGCGCCGCGCTCCCCCCGGTGGCCGAGGACGGTGATTCGGGTGCGCCCCTCGTCGCCTGAGCGCACGGCGTCGACGAGCACCGTCGCCGCGGCGCTGGCGTTGTTCCGTCGCTGCTCGACCACCCACGGGTCGTCGGGGAGGTTGGGCGTGAGGTCCCGCGCGTAGAGAAAGTCACCGTCGGAGCGGCGGAGATCGACCCCGCCCGCCACCTGCCAGGACCCGGCGGTGCCTTGCGCGGTGAGCGCACCGGCGACGGTGCCGAAGCTGCCCCCCTCGAGGGTGAGGGAGAGGCACGGGCCCGAAGCGCCGGAGCCCACAGCCCCGATGGGCTCCAGGTAGACGACGCCGCCCAGCGCGCCGGCGCCGCGGAGCGCCCCCTCCGCCCCGCGACTGGCGATCACAGCTGAGAGGAGCGTCGGGGGCAGCGCCGAGAGATCGACGAAGCCACCCCCCGGCGGGGTCAGCGGAATGCTGCCCAGGAGGATCTGGACCTGGTCGCTCGCGGAGCCACGGATGGCGACGCTGACCATCGATCCCGGCCCGCCGTAGCGGTGGAGCGCCACCGAGGGCAGGGGCAGGAGGGCGCTCGAGAGATCGGCGCTGGGCCGGGGCCGCTCGGCGAGGTCGACGCGGCTCGCGGCGGCCGTGGGACTGTCGGGGCTGCCCTCGCTGCGGCGTTCGGCCACGACGACCACGGTCTCGCCGGTGAAGACGGGACGCTCGGCGGGCGATGGGCCTCCGGTCCCACCGGGGGCCTCGCCCGCTCCACGGGTCGCCTCGGGGGGAGGGGCACCGGCGGAATCGGGCGCCTGCGTCCCGGCGTGCGCGGCGCTCGCGCACAGGCACGTGACGACGGCGAGCGCAATGCCGCGCCGGGCACAGCGCCGGCGCGGCGCGCGAAGGGGAGAGTTGGACATGGACCGCTCTCTTTCGACCGAAGAGGAGAGGACCACGGCAGGCGGGCAGGTCTCCTGGCTCCCGGGTGTGGCGAGCGCCCAGGCTCGCCGCGTCCGCGCTCCGCCTTCCCACGAGTCGTCGGGGCGAAGACCCTGCCGCGACAAGGTGCTGTCGCGACCTGGGCATTTGCCCCCTCGCAGTGGCCTGGCCACCTGCTGGCGGTGGCCGCGTGGAGCGTGACTCCCCGGCTACAGTGGCGGGACCGCACCGGACTTCGACCGGTTTCCCTCTTGCCCCTCCCTCGCGGGAGGACCCACAGCCGATGGATCTATGAACCTGATGGGCGGCGGACGCTAGCGACCGGACAGGCCCGCTGTCAAGGCAGGCCGCCGCCCGCTGGCCGCCGGATGCGCGCAAAGGGCGAGGCCCCGGGGCGCTGGGGCCTCCGGGACCTCGCCGGCTTCGCTTGGGGCTTTGCGCCTAGCGGCCGCGCTGCGCGCGCCCGCGCCGCACCTTCACCAGGTTCGAGGGACCCTCGAACTTGAGCAGCGGCAGGAGCTTCTTCAGCGTGCCGCGGCCGATCCCCTTCACCCGGAGGAGATCCTCCGGTCCCGCGAAGGGCCGCGCCGCCACGATGCGCCGGGCCTTCGTCTTCCCGATGCCCGGAAGGCGCATGAGCATCTTCACCCCCGCCGTGTTCACGTTGACCTGCCCCCGGTAGGCGAGCGCCGCGGTGGAGGCGGGCGCACGGGCTGTCGCCTTGGCCGGCGCACGCGCCGGCGCCGGTTCGGCGGTGGCCGGCGCCATGAGCACGCCTGCGGCAGTGAAGGCGACGAGGGTGAGGAGGATTCGGATCGCATGCAGGATCTTCGACATCTCGGGACTCCTGTTCTGAGTGGTTCCTGGGAGCTTCAGTTCACGCTCGGCCGCGGCTCGCTCGGCACGCGAAGCTGCAGCTTTCCCTGGGGCGGCAGCGCATCGAGGTGCACGTTGATCGAGCCGTCCCGGTTCCGGAAGGCGCGGCCGACCCGCGTCCACCAGGACTGCGTCTCTCCGTTTTCGGCTTGCGTCTCCTTGATGGAGAAGACGTCGAAGCGAGCGGGGGTCTCCATGGTTCGTTCTCCTTTGACTTGGGCCGCAGCAGTGCGGCGGCCCCGGCCTTCGCAAGGGGGGTGCCAGGCGATCCGCCAGGTGCAAGGCAGCGAGATCCCGTGAAACGTTGCCGGCGGGGGGCCGAGATTCGGCCGGCGTTGTCGGATCTCGGCCGGCTACCGCCGCCGCAGCGCCTGCCGGCAGATGCGAAGGAGGCGGCGGCGATCGGGCCGCAGATCCGCGCGCTTCGTGTGGCGGTCGGCACCGAGCCCGGTGACGCTCCGGGCGGTGTTGAGAATCAGGTGCGTCGCATTCGTCGCCTGGGTGTAGCGGGCGAAGACCACCGTGGCCGCCGGTGCCCCCTCGGTCGGCGGCTGCCGGGTGGGACGGAACAGGTACAGGTCCCGCCGCTGGGCGTTCCAGGGCACATACGTGGGCTCCCGCTCGAGCAGGCCGGCGAGGTGGTAGGCCTCCACCTGCCCCGACCCCGTCCGGAGGGCGTTGGTGGAGGCGGCGCTCCCCTCCGAGGCGATCCAGAGGAGGGGCGGGCCCGCTTCGACGCGACCGAGGTAGGACGTGAGGGTCTCGAGCCCGGGGACGAGGAGGGTCGCGGGGAGGGTGTCCGTGCGCACGGCATCGGCGGCTTCGATCTGCGCATGGCGCACCTGCTGCGGCCGGCCTTCGGGAAGGGCGGCGAGGCGGATGGTGCCGCGATCGTCGTCGCGGGCTCCCTCCACGAAGGCGAAGAGGTCGATGTGGGTCGCGGCGCCGATCCGGACCGGGGTCCGGGGGGAGAGGAGGTGCAGCCGCTCGCCCGCGGGGGTCTGCGCGAGGACGGCGACCACGTCTTCCTGCAGGCCGGCGGATGGCTCGAAAACGAGGGCGCCCTCGCTGCAGAGAATCCAGGCGCGGCTCGGGTCGAGCTCGAGGGAGACGTGGGGGAGGGAGGCGACGGGGACGAGGTGCCGCGAGAGATCGAGATGGGCGATGCGCAGGTCGCGATCACCGCGGCCGGCCGCGGCGTCTGCCCCGCGCGCGCCTTCCGGTGGCCACCGGGCCTCCGCCGGAGAGAGGAAGCGGCCCATCGGTGGCGGGGCGTCCTCCTCTTCCTGCGCAGTCGCTGGGAGTGGCGGCGGGGGCTGCGCCTCGAGGACGACGTGAACCGGCGGCCCCGCGCCGAGGAGCCGCTGCTGCGGCCGGTAGCCCGGTGCAGAGACGGTCACGCGGACGAAGCCCCGCTCGGGCACGGGAACGAGGGCGGGGGTCGAGAGGGTGCGGCCGTCGGGCAGGGTGATCTGGGCGGGCGAGGGAACGCTCGTCACCCGGGTCTTCGGCGGCGGCGCCGGAGGACGCAGCCAGAGGCCGAGGGCGACGGCGAGGAGTAGGGCGGCACCGAGCGCTCCGGCGAGGATGGGCCAAAGGCGGCGCCTCCGGCTCGCCTGCGCCTCCGCCTCGGGCGCCGGTGTGGTGGGGCGGCGCCAGCGACGCCAAGCCGGCGGCAGGAGGTCCCCTTCGTCGGACCGAATCCGTCGCACGATCTCCGCCAGCGCGCCGGCGTCGAAGCCGGGCTCCCGCCGGTGGAGCCACTCGGCGAGCGCCGTCTCCATCTCCCGTGCGCTGCCGAAGCGCTGCTCCGGATGCTTGGCGAGGGCGCGGGTGACGATCGCCTCGAGGGCGGCGTCGGCGTCGGGGGCGAGGCGGCGCAGCGATGGCGCGGGGCGCGTCACGATGGCATCGAGCACCGCCTGCAGATCCCCGGTGAAGGGGGGACGCCCCGTCACGAGTTCGAAGAGGGTCACGCCGGCCTGGTAGAGATCGCTCCGGGCATCGGCGGCCTGGCCGCGCACCACCTCCGGGGGGAGGTAGGGCAGCTTGCCCCTCGCCACGCCCGGTGCGGTCAGGGTTTCGCTCCGCTGCTCCTTGGCCACGCCGAAGTCCACCACCTTCACCTCGCCGGCCGTCGAGAGCATCACGTTGTGGGGGCTGACGTCGCGATGGACGAGGCCGACGCACCGGCCCGCCTCGTCGGTGAGGCCGTGGGCGTGGGCGAGCCCACGCAAGAGTCCAAGGGTGACGAAGGCGGCGACCTGCAACGGCACGCGCTCGCCGCGCGTCGAGAAGGCGGCGACGAGCTCGGCCGCGGAGACGCCCTCGACGTACTCCATGGCGAGGAAGTAGGTGCCGTCCACCTCCCCGAAGTCGAAAACCTGCGCCACGTTGGCGTGGGAGAGGGCGAGGGAGATCTTCCCCTCGCGGAGGAAGAGGCGCAGGTAGTCCTCGCGGGCGCGGTGGTCGAAGCGGATGCGCTTGAGAGCGACGCGGCGCCCCTGCGCGCTCTGCGCCAGAAACACCTCGGCCATGCCGCCTCGCCCCAGCGGCTCCAAGAGGGTGTACCGGCCAAAGCGCTCCGCCACCACGGCCAGCGTAGTTCACATCGGAGTTCGGGGTGCAGCGCAGATGCGC
>CAYYHA010000130.1:0-10956 GCA_964471535.1 uncultured Myxococcia bacterium
GTGCCTGCGTGGCCGGTGCCTGTGAAGCCGGTGCCTGCGGAGCCGGTGCATGCGAAGCCGGTGCATGCGAAGCCGGTGCCTGCGTCGCCGGAGCCTGCGTCGCCGGAGCCTGCGCGACGGGTGCCTGCGGCGCAGGCGCTGCGAGCTGCACCGGTGGGGCCACGGGCACCGCCGTCGCCGTGCCGGGGACGTGGGGCGAGCCCGGCGGCGCCGCGGGGTCACCGGGCTGGTAGGCCCGGAAGATGGTCTGGCACCGGGTGCACTGCACCTCGACCCCTCCCGGGGTGATCAAGGTGTCCTGCAGGAGATAGCGCGCCCCGCACTGAATGCACACGACCTTCATCGTCCTGCCTCCGATACGGTCACCTTCTCACGGATCCGTGCCAGCGTCTTGGGCCCGATCCCATGCACCGCTTCGAGCTCCTCCACGTGGGCGAAGGGTCCATGGGCACGCCGGTAGGCGACGATCGCCCGAGCCCGGTCGGGCCCGATGCCCGGCAGTGCGGTCAGGTCCTGGGCGCTGGCCCGGTTGAGATCGATGGGCAGGCCCAGCGCGAGGCGGGTGCTCCCGTCGAGGCTGCCCACCTCGTAGTCGCAGGCCACCTCTTCGCGCCACAGGCGGACGCGATCCCCCGAGCGCACCCGTTTGGGCCGCGCTCCCGGTGTGCAGCCGGCCGCCGCTTCGGCCGCCGCGAGGAGCCGTGCGAGGTCCTCCACGCAGCCGAGGCGCTCCCCATCGCCCGGCCAGGCGACGGCGACGTACCCTGCGCGGCATCGGGGCAGGCCGGGGAGGGCCTCCGGCGACGGGCCGCCTCGGCCGGAGAGCCAGATCGCGCTGCCGGCGCCCACGGCGAGGAGCACACCAGCCACGGCCACGCGCCGCCCGTGCCGGCGGCCAGCGCTCACGCGCCGGTCTCCTCCGCTGGGGCGTCCAGCCCGAAGGCGCTGTGCAGGGCGCGCACCGCCAGCTCGCAGTACTTCTCCTCGACCACCGCGGAGACCTTGATCTCCGAGGTGCTGATCATCTGGATGTTGATGCCCTCCTCCGCCAGCACCCGGAACATCTTCGAGGCGACGCCGGCGTGGGTGCGCATGCCCACCCCCACGATGGAGACCTTTGCCATGCGGTCGTCGGTCTCGATGGCCCGCTGTCCCAGGTCCAGCCGTTCCACGATCGCCCGGGCCCGGGCCAGGTCGCCGCGCGCGGTGGTGAAGGTCACATCCGTGTGGCCCTCCGCCGAGACGTTCTGCACGATCATGTCGACGACCACCCCCGCATCGGCGAGGGGCTCGAAGATCCGAGCGGCGATGCCCGGGCGATCCGGAACCCCACGCAGGGCGATCTTCGCCTGCTGCCGGTCGTGGGCGATGCCCGAGACGACGACCTCTTCCATGGCTTCGTCCTCCTCCGTGACCAAGGTGCCCTTGCCGTCGTGGAAGGAGGAGCGCACCCACAGCGGCACCTGGTACTTCATCGCGAAGGCGACGCTGCGGATCTGCAGCACCTTCGCGCCCAACGAGGCAAGCTCCAGCATCTCCTCGTAGCTGATCCGATCGAGCTTGCGCGCGCGCTGGCAGACGTTGGGGTCGGCGGTGAAGACCCCATCCACGTCGGTGTAGATCTCACAGGCATCGGCCCCGAGCGCAGCGGCCAGCGCCACCGCAGAGGTGTCGCTGCCGCCTCGGCCGAGGGTGGTGATGTTGCCTGCCTCATCGATGCCCTGGAACCCGGCCACGACGGCGATCTCTCCCCGCTCGAGCACCGCGTGGAGACGCGAGGCGTCGATGGCCTGGATGCGCGCCCGCGAGAAGCCCGAGTCGGTCAGCACCCGTACCTGGTGCCCGAGGAACGAGCGCGCCTTCCCGCCGAGCGCCTGGATCGCCAGGGCCACGAGGCCCACGCTGACCTGCTCGCCCGTGGAAACCACCACATCCACCTCCCGCTCGTCTGGCTGCTCCGAGACCTCGCGCACCAGCTCGAGGAGGCGGTTGGTCTCCCCCGCCATCGCCGAGACCACCACCACCACCGAGTGGCCGGCCTGCTGCGTATCGAGCACCCGCCGGGCGACGTGACGGATGCGGTCGATCGACCCCACGGAGGTTCCACCGTACTTTTGGACGATGAGGGGCACCTCCGAGCCGTTCTAGGGTCCCACCTGCCTCGGAGTCAACGCGACTCCGCCGTCGATCCCAGGCCGAAGCGTCGCGCTCCCTGAGGGGAGCGCGCGGCGCGCCAGGCGTCCGCCCCCACCCAGTCCTCGGCTACCTCACCCCCGCCGACTGCCTTCACCGACACCCCCCAGATTGCGCGCCCCAGCCTCATATGGCCGGAACGAGGACAGCCGAACGAGGACATCCGCTTGCACCGCCCGATTGCAGGATGGACAATGGACTCATGCGCTGGGCAGGCTTCCTCCTCGCTTCGGGTCTCTCCGTGGCCGCCGTGCTCTGGGGCTGTACGCGCGAGTGCTGGTACGACACCGACTGCGGCGAGTTCAAGGTGTGCAGCGACGGCCTGTGCCAGGACGCGGACCTCACGCGCGCGAAGCTGGGACTGTGCAGCACGGACCTCGACTGTGGAGCGACCGAACGCTGCTACCAGGGAAGCTGCGTGGACCGCGACTACGTCCCCCCCAGCCCCGACGGTGGAACGGGCGATGGCGGTACGTCAGACGGGGGCTCGGGCTCCGAGTGTCCGGCACCGCCCTTCGTTCCCACCTGCGAGAACTGGGATCCCCAGGCCTGTCCCTGCATCGCTGGGAACTACCTCTTCATCTCTGGGTGCTCCCCCTTCACCGACACCGTGGTCACCGTCACACAGGACGGCTGCTCCCTCTCGGTGATTCTCGGTGGCTACGCCTACGGAGGGGAGATCAGCGCGAACGGCGACGTGAACCTGCTCGGGGGCGCGGTCGATTGCACCGGATCGCGCAGCGCCACCGACGGGTCGCTGGAACTGACCTGCGGCGGGTGCGGGCACAGCCTGCGCCGCTACCTCGACCCGGCGCCGTCGGTGGAGATTCCCACCGGCGCCTTCACGATGGGCAGCGACGATCCTTCCGCGGAGAGCGACGAGAAGCCAGCCCACACTGTCGAACTCTCGTGCTTCCGCATGGACAAGTACGAGGTCACCTACCGCTACTATGCCGAGTGCGTCGCACCTCCGCCGAACTACGCCGGCTCTCCCTGCCCTCTGCCCCCCGGCTTCAACAGTGCCGAGGATCTCCTCAATCCGGCCGTCGCCGACCAGCCGGTGCGCGGGGTGAGCTACGATGCCGCCGCCGCCTATTGCACCTTCCGCGGGCAGCGCCTGCCCACCGAGGCGCAGTGGGAGCGGGCGGCGCGGGGCACCGACGGCCGCACCTATCCCTGGGGAGACGACGCCTCCATGGTCTGCGACAGCGGCCTCGCCGAAGTGGCTGAGTGCAATGGCGATGCGCCCGCCGCCTACAACGCCCACCTCGCCGGGGCCTCCCCCGAGGGCATCGTCAACCTGATCGGCAACGTCCGCGAGTGGGTGCGCGACGCCTACGACCCCGGGTACTACAGCACCTCTCCCACCCAGGACCCGCAGGGGCCGTCCGCCATCGGCAACCCCAACCGGGTGGTCCGCGGCGGCTCCTGGCGCACGCCCATCGCCGAGGCCAAGGGCTACAGCCGTGACTTCCTGCAGCGGACGGCGGCCGTGGGTGACCCCGTGCTCGAGGACGTGGGCTTCCGCTGCGTGCGGGAGCGTTTCTAGGCCGCACAGCACTGCGGCACACCCCGTCCCCTACGGCGCCGCCACCGGGGCCCGCTCCGAGGGGGCTGTCGCCGCCGCTTCGGCGGGGAGCACGGCGGTCCACTCGAGTGTGCGCTTGCCGACCCCCTCCGGGAATCGCAGCCGCCGTGCCGCACGCCGCAGGCAGACCTCGAGTTCGAGGGGGAAGGTGGAGTCGACGACCTTGGCGAGCGCCACCCCGCCGTCAGCGCCGACCTCCATGCGCACCACCGCCCGGCCGCTTGGGTGAGGATCGAGGAGCTGCGCCTCGGCGAGGCAGCGGTCGAAGAACCCGCGGCGGGCAGCGAGCAGTGCCGCGGGCGAGGTGCCCTGTCCCTTGGTGCGCTGCTCGACGAGCGCGACGAGGCCCAGGGCGCGGGCCCGTGCCAGACGAACGAGCGCTCCCCCGTCGTCGCGCACCGAACCCCCGGCCGCGCCCAGCCATCGCCCATCGAGTCCCACGGTGCGAAGGGCGAAGGCATAGCTGGATCCGTTCCGGCCGACCCATCCGTCCACCACGGCATCGGCGCCGACGCGCCGCGCCAACGCTGCAAGGGCCGCATCCCCACGGTCTCCCAGCGCTCGCATCCCTTTCGCATCGCGGAGGAGATCGATCTGGCTCTCGTAGACCTCCTCGAGCCCCACCCGCTCGGCCATGAGCCGCTCCCCCACCGTCTCCATCAAGCGCCGAGCGAGGCCGCGGTCCACACCGCGCGGCTCGGGCCAGAGGACCAGCAGGCGGAGGCGGGCGCTGGGGCTGAAGTAGGCACGGCCCCGCGGCACCTGCACCGGCCGCGCCGGCGGGGGCTGGGCGGCACACGCAACGCAGACGAGCGCTGACGCCGCCGCGACCCACCGGCCGCGTCGCAAGCCGCGGCCCCCGCGTCCTCCGCCGGGGTAGCCGCCGCGCCTACCTGTGCGTACCTCGACCTGCGACGCATCCATGGCAATCTGAACCTTCCGTTACAATGGGATCGATGAGCACGGCCACCCAGCCTGCCGGACCCGACGAGCGCACCCTCGCCAAGCAGACCCAGATGGTGGCGCAGACCTTCGCCCTCTTCGGCAAGGCCATCAAGAACATCGGTATCTACCTGCACAACACCGCCCGGCACGTCGAGTTCCTCGAACCGGTGGTCGCCTCGGTGCGCGCCTACGGCGAGGCCTTCGGTCCCATGGTGGTGACGGTGGACTCGGCGGGCTTCACCTTCAACAAGCAGGTCGTCTTCGACGAGTCCTTCCAGAACGACTCCATCTCCTACAAGTTCTACCGCGAGGGGGTGCGCCGCCTCATCTTCCGCCCGGAGATCGAACTCGAGGAGTTCCAGGTCTTCGCCAAGATCTGCATGGCCAACTTCCGTTCCGGGGAGTACTTCGGGAAGGACGCCCTCTCCCTCCTCTGGGAGGCCGAACTCCAGAACATCGAGTATGCCGTCGTCGACAGTTTCTCCATCGACGGCGTGAGCGAGGAGGAGGTCGAGGTGGAGGTGGAGAAGGTGGTCAGCTACCTCTACAGCCGCCTCAAGTCACACTCGGGGGACTACCTTCGCTTCGCCCGGCTTCAGGCGGAGGACCTCGAGACGAAGCTCGAAGGCGTCGACACGATCCGAGGCGGCATCATCCAGGGGCAGCCCGCCTCCGACGAACTCAAGGCCGAGCTGCAGGAAGAACTTCGAATCGACCTCGAGGAGCGCATGCTCCCGAAACTCGTCAATGCGGTCTTCGAGGTGGTGCAAAAGGAGGAAGGCGCCGAGCACTCTGTGCAGGACGTGCTCGTACAGCTCCTCGACGCGATGCTCTTGCAGGAGGACTTCACCTCCATCAACCACGTCGTGACCAAGCTGAAGTCGCTAGAGCGCGACCCGGTAAAGGGGGCCTTCTATACCACCCTGCGGGAGAGCTTCGTCGCGCGCATGGGGGAGGAGGAGCGCATTCGCAAGATCGGCGAGATCCTGAACACCTCTCGCCCCGAGGATTCGAAGGCCATCTTTCGCTACCTCTTCAACCTCGACTCCAGCGCGGTGGTGCCGCTGCTCGAGGTGCTCGAGCGCATCGAGATACAGGAGAACCGGCAGGTCATCTGCGATGCGCTGGTGGCCATCGGCGCCGAGACGCCCGACCCCTTCGTCCATCGCCTCGAGTCGGACAAGTCCCAGCTCGTCCGGGACATGATCTACATCATCGACCGCATCGACTTCCCCGACAAGGCGAAGATGTTCAAGAAGGTGCTGCGCAATCCGAACCTTGCGGTGCGCCTCGAGGCCTTGAACATCATCGCCAACTCGCGCACCGAGGAGTGCCGGCAGCTGGTCGTGGAGTGTCTCTCCGATCCCAACCCGCAGATGCGTATCCAGGCAGCACGGGCCCTGCCGCAGTACGACAAACAGCTCGCCTACGTGGAACTCTCACGGCTGGTACGTGACTCGGAGTTCCAGAAGCGCGACTTCAAGGAGAAGTTTCAGGTCTACCAGGCCCTTGGATCGACGCAACAGCAGGGCGCGCTGGCCTTCTTCAACAGCCTCCTGCAGCAGAAGAGCCTCTTCGGCAAGAAGAAGCAGCAGGAGGACAAGCTCCTTGCCATCGGCGGGCTCTCACAGTTCGCCTCCATTCCCTCCTTCAAGCTCTTGAAAGCCGTCTCGGAGGATACGTCGAATCCTGCCGAACTCCGGCAGGCCGCCCACCGCGGCATGCTCCACGTCCGCAAACAGCTCTTCGGCGAAGAAGGCGCCTAGACCGACACCATGTCCGAGAACCTGAAGATCACCGCCCACGATCCGAACGCCGAGCGCGTCGACCAGCTCGGGCGCAGCCACAGCGAGAAGCTGCAGCAGCTAGGCAAGCAGCTCGTCAGCTCCCTCTACATGCTCGTGCGCTCGGTGAAGATGTACGCCCCTGACAACCAGATCTTCGACAAGCCGCTGGAGGTGCTGCGCGAGACCATCGCCAACATCATCGCCGGCGACGGACAGCTCGTCCTGCAGGCGGTGAAGGATTCCTTCTACCTCAACAACATGCTCGTGAAGATGGACTACGGGTCCCTCGACAACGTGCGCAGCCTCGTCCAGGAGATGAAGGCTCGGCAGGTCGGGGGCTTCGTCCTCTCGAAGCCCGCGAGCATCGACGAGCTTCGAAACTTCATCTGGATCTTCTCCGAGGAGCACAGCGAGATCGCTGAAGATGGTCTCGCCGGACGGAAGCTCGTCAACATCAAGGTCAGCAAATGGAAGGAGATCAAGGAAAAGATCGAGGACGACGCCGACGAGAAGGTCGACCGCAAGAAGTATGCGGTCACCGTCTACGCACGCGCCATCGTCTTCATGACCGAGTACATCAAGCGGCTGCGTGAAGGCACGAAGCCGCCCGGCCTGCGGGCTGCCCAGCGCACCGTGCAGGACCTGGTCGACATCTGCTTCGAGCAGCGGACGCACTTCCTCGGCATGACGACCATGGATGCCTTCGACAACTACCTGGCCTTCCACTCGGTCAACACCTGCCTCATCTCCATCGTCTTCGGATCCGAGTTGGGTCTCTCGAAGGCGCAGCTGAAGGAGCTCGGCTTCATCGCGCTGATGCACGACATCGGGATGGCGCAGGTCGATCCGGAGGTCGTCCGAAAACGGGGTGCGCTCACCGAGCAGGAGCGCCGCACGGTACAGCTCGCACCGCTCCATGCGGTCAAGGAGCTGCTCTCGCGGGGCGCCCTCTCGCGCAGCGAGATCGTGCGCCTCGTCACGACGATGGAGCACCAGGAAGACTACGGCACCCCGGTAAAGGACTCGCGGGGCAACATCCAGATGATCATCCCCAAGAGCAGCCTTTCGGTGTACGCGAAGATTCTCGCCATCGCCAACACCTACGACGCCCTCACCAGCAAGCGCCCCTACCGTGACGCCTACGGGCCGGAGATCGCGCTCACCCTCATGTGGACCGAGATGCGCCACAAGTTCGACCCGGAGCTGCTCAAGGTCTTCATGAAGGTGATGGCCATCCAGCCCGTGCGCGTCCTGCCGCCCGGTCAGCAGCAGGTCTCCCTCGCCTGAGATCCGTCCTAGGGCGACCGACGTCCCGATCCGGCACCCCGCAGCGCGGCGACGGCCGCCTCCCACGCGGGCCCCACCTCCGCCTCGAAGCACATCGCCTCACCGGTGACCGGGTGTGCAAAGCAAAGGCGCCAGGCATGCAGCGCCTGCCGCCCCAGGCAGGCCACAGCCTCCCGCACCCCCGCACCCCGATCGCGCCGCGCCGATCCGTAGAGTGCATCCCCCAAGAGTGGGTGGCCCGCATCCGAGAGATGCACCCGAATCTGGTGGGTGCGCCCGGTCTCGAGCCGCACCTCGAGTTCCGCGGCACCTTCGAAGGCCTCGCGCACCAGCCAATGGGTCACTGCGGCTCGCGCATCCTTGCGCCCCTCCATCCCCCGGCTGCTGTAGCGGGTGCGGTGGACCCGATGGCGGCCGATGGGCCGATCGAGGGTGCCGGTGGGCGGTGGGTTGCCGTGCACGAGGGCCCGGTACACCTTCTCCACCGTCCGCGCCTTGAACTGCGCCTGCAGGGCCGAAAGCGCAGCGTCGGTCTTTGCCACCACCATCACGCCGCTGGTGTCCTTGTCGAGCCGGTGCACGATGCCCGGGCGAACGTGGCCGCCGATGCCCGGCAGGTCGGGCACGGCGTGGAGCAGCGCGTTGACGAGCGTCCCGTCGGGCGTGCCGGGCGCGGGATGCACCGCCATCCCCGCCGCCTTGTCCACCACGACGATGGCATCGTCCTGGTAGAGGATGCGCAGGGGCAGCGCCTGCGGCTTTGGCGCCGCCTCGGGATCCGTCACCGGGGGCACCACGATCTCGAGCAGCTCGCCACCCTTCAGGCGCCGGGCGCGGCGCACCGGCGTCCCGCCGAGGGTGACCTGTCCCGCCTCGATGAGTCGCTGCAGCCGGGCGCGGGAGAGATCGGGCAGCGCCCCGGCCAGGAAGCGGTCGAGGCGCATCCCCGCCGCCTCCGCCGGAACCGCGACCCGGCGCCGCTCCATGCTCACCAGATGGGACTCTTGATGTGCCCCTTGCTCTTCACGACGATGTCGACGATGGCGCGATCGTAGTAGTTGGTGCGTGCATAGAGGTCGGGGTGCACACCGCTCTTGTACAGCTCGCGCCCTTCCTCGATCTCCTCGGCGAGGCGTTCGAAGAGATCGTCGTTCTGGATCCCCTCGACGATCTTCTGCTCGTTGTAGAGGGAGATGTCCGAGGCGATGGCTCGAGCCCGCCGCCAGGCTGCTTCCGGGGTATCGATGAGCGCCATGGCCACGAGTTTAACCCGAGGGTTGGGGGTCGGCGCCAGCTTCCGGCAGGAAGGGCCGCCAGGCTTCGCGCACCACCGCGTCGAGGCCCCGCTGAATCAGCGGTGACCACCTTGGCCGATAGGGCTTGCGGAGCAGGCGCATCCCCGCCTGCCGCGGCGTGCGCCCCCCCTTCTTCAGATTGCAGGGGATGCACGAGGCGACCACGTTCTCCCAGCTCGTCTGCCCCCCCTGGGCACGGGGCACCACGTGGTCGAGGTTCAGCTTCGCCCGGGGCAGCTTCGCCCCGCAGTACTGGCAGGTGTTGCCGTCGCGGAGGTAGACGTTCATCCGCGAGAAGCGCACCCGGCTCGTCCGGTAGTGGGTGCACCGCGAGAGGAGGATCACGTGGGGGATCCGGATGCGCCGGTCCACGGTGCCGATGGTCGGCGCCCCCTCGGGGATCTCCGCCTCACACCAGGCCTCGAAGTCCTTGAGGTTCAGGGACTCGTCCACGGCGCGCGCCGCCCCCTGGTAGAGGAGGCAGAACGCCCGCTTCACATCGGTCACGTGAATCGGCTGGTAGTTCCGATTCAGCACCAGTACCGGACCGCTGACCATCGTCCTCCCCCAACTATTAACCGCCACCGGCCATTTCCGTGCAAGCGGGGCGCCCCCCGGAACCGTCGCTGCGCTATCCGGCCCAGGCCGCAGTCACCGCCGCTGCGACCGGCTCGAGCCCCTCCGGGCCGATGGTGCGAAGGTGCAACCACAGCGCCCCCTCCCGCACCACCGCCACCACCGGCGGCGAGCCCTGCCGCAGCCGCCTCGCCAGCGCCTCGGGGTCGGCGGTGGCGATGCGGACGGCCATCCCGGGGAGCGGACGGCCGGGGGCCGAGCCCCCCCCCACCGCATCCTCGCAGGGCTCCACCGTCGCCGGCACCCCAGCCTCGGCGAGGCGCTCGGCGAGGGCTCCGGCGAGCGCCCCCAAGTCCGGGACCGTGGCTCGGAGCATCGCCCAGACGGGGATCTCGTCCGCGCGGCCGTCGCGATACAGGTGCAAGGTCGCTTCGAGCGCCGCGAGACGCACCTTGTCGCAGCGCAGCGCGCGCATCAGGGGATGGCGGCGAATCCGCTCGAGCGCCCGTGCCCGGCCAGCGACGAACCCCGCCTGCGGACCCCCGAGCAGCTTGTCCCCGCTGAAGCAGGCCACCTCGGCCCCCGCCGCCAGAGCGCTGCGGGCCGGCACCTCGTCCTGGAGCGGGCCGGTGGCCTGCGCGTCGAAGAGCACCCCCGAGCCCAGGTCCGCCACCACCGGGACCCCGAGGCGCCGCCCGAGGTCCACCAGGGCCTCGAGGGAGGGCCGCTCGGTGAAGCCGATCATGCGGAAGTTCGACGGGTGCACCCGGAGGATCGCCCCGGTGGCCGCCGTGGCAGCGCGCGCGAAGTCCTCGAGGCGGGTCCGATTGGTGGTCCCCACCTCCACCAGCCGGCACCCGCCCTGCGCCACCACCTCGGGGATGCGAAAGCCGCCGCCGATCTCCACCAGCTCCCCCCGCGATACCAACACCTCTTTCCCTCCCGCGAGGGCCCCGAGGGCGAGCAGGACCGCCGCGGCTCCGTTGTTGACGACCGTGGCCGCCTCGGCGCCGGTGAGCTCGGAGAGCAGCCTGGCCACCGCCTCCTCCCGGCGGCCCCGCGCCCCCGTCTCCAACGCATACTCCACCGGCACGTAGCCCCCCGCGGCTTCTGCCGCCGCCCGCGCCGCTGCCGCGAGGGGCGCGCGCCCGAGGTTGGTGTGGAGGAGGACGCCGGTCGCGTTCACCACCCGGACGAGGCGGGGCTGGAGCCGCCGGGCGAGCGCTGGGGCCAACGCCTCCGCCTCGAAGAGGGCCTCGGCTGCCGCGGCCTCCCCCCGCGCGAG
>CAYYHA010000131.1:0-7070 GCA_964471535.1 uncultured Myxococcia bacterium
CCTCTCCTTCGGTGAGCCGGTGGAGGCGGCCGAGGCGCCGGAGGCCCCGGGAGGGGAGGCGCAAGCGGCTGCTTCCGAGCCGGGGGCCGGCGCGGCCGCGGCGACCGGGGCCGCAGCGGGCACGGGCGCATCGAAGCGCGGCGCACCGAGGACCTCGGCGAAGGTCGCTGCGAAGACGGGCGCTGCAGGGGCGCCGCGCAGGACGCCCGGCGGTGCCGCGGGCGGCGCTGCGCGGGCCGGTGCGGCAAAGGCGGCCGGGGAGGCAAAGCAGGCCGGGCCGGCGGGGAAGGCAGCTGCGGCGAAGGGGCCCGACTCGGCTGCGGACGCGGGCGGGGAGGGGCCCCCCGACTGGGAGGCGGAGCGCCGTCGCCTGGAGAAGACCCTGGCCACCTGGCAGCGCAGCGACCACTTCACGGTGATGGGGCTCAAGCGCCAGTGCACCGGCGCCGAGGTGAAGCTCGCCTATGCGGGCCTGGTCCGCCGGTACCATCCCGACCGCGCGGTGGGGGCGCCGGAGGCGGTCAAGACCCTGCTCCGGGAGCTCTTCGAGCGGGTCAACGAGGCCAACGCGGTGCTCTCCGACGACGCGAAGCGGCGCGCCTACATCAACGAGCTCGCGGCGGCGGAGCTGGCCCGGGAAAGAGCGCGCTCCGATCCCCTCGCCGAGGTGCGCGAGCTGTTGGAACAGAAGCGCTTCGAGCAGGCGGGGATGAAGCTGGACGAGCTTCTGGCCCAGAACCCAGGCCTGGCGCCCGCCTGGGCCTGGCGCGCCTACGTGAAGGTGCGCCGCGCCAAGGATCGCAACGCCGTGAAGCGGGAGGCGGTGGAACTCGTCAACCGCGCCCTGAAGATGGACCCGCGCTGCGCCGAGTGCTTCGTGGCGGCGGGCCGCATCGCCGAACTCTTCGGGGACAAGCAGAACGCGCTGCGCTACCTGAAGAAGGCGAAGGCGCTGTCCGAGGTGGCGTCGTAGGCTGGCGGTGCCCCTGGCACGGCGCCGTCCGTCGGGGCGTCCGCCGGTGGGCTACTCTGCCGCTGGCGCTGCGGCGGGCAGGCGGATCCGCGGGCGTTCGGGGTGGCGCCGGTAGAGGAGCACCGTCCGCCCGAGCACCTGCACCAGGTGCGCCCCGCTTCGCTCGGCGAGCTGGCGGGCGAGCTGTTTGCGCGAGCCGTCGGCGTTGTCGCCGATCTTCACCTTGATGAGCTCGTGGGTGGCGAGCGCCGCGTCCACCGCGGCGCTCACCTCGGCGCTGACGCCGCCCTGTCCCACCTGCACCACTGGGGCGAGGTGGTGACCCAGGGCCCGCAGGTGGCGCCGCTGCTTGCCGGTGAGCGCCACCCTCAGGTCCCCTTCAGGCGGTAGTGGAGGAGGTTCTCCATCATGCCGGTGACCACGACCCCGTCCTCACGCATCTCCTCGAGGAGCACCGCGACGGTGTGGGCATCGAGATCGAGCCGCTCGGCCAGCTCCGCTGCGGTGATCCACCCGATGTTCTGGCGCATCTGCCGGATGATCTCCCCCTTCAGGCGCGCCTTCTCCACGCCGTCCATCTCCGGGTTGCGCCAGGCGGCGACCACCGCGGCGCCGAGGAGCACCAGCACCAGGATCCCCAGCACCGGGAAGACGATGTGGCCGTACTCTTCGAGGAAGCCGAAATCCACGGCGGGGAAGTGTCCACGGTTCAGGCGAGATCCGCAAGCGCGCGCTGGACCCGCGGGGTCTGTCCCTCCCGGAAGAGCAGCGCCCCGGCGCGGCGCAGGAGCGCTTCGAAGCCCGTGCGCGCGACGGCGCTGATTGCCACGCCGTCGTGGCACTCCGCGAGGCGCTCCGCCGTCCGTCCTGGGGCGGCGTCCGCCTTGTTGAAAACGAGCAGCCGGGGCTTTCGCAGCAAGGAGAGCTGCTCGAGGATGCCCTCGACCGCGTCGATCTGTTCCTCGCAGTCGGGGTCGCTCGCATCCACCACGTGGAAGAGCAGATCGGCGTCGTCGAGTTCCTCGAGGGTGGCGCGGAAGGCGGCCATGAGGTCGCGGGGCAGGTCGCGGATGAAGCCCACCGTGTCGGTGACGAGCACCTCCCGCTCGTTGGGGAAGCGAAGCCGCCGGCTCGCGGTGTCGAGGGTGGCGAAGAGCTTGTCCTCGGCGATCACCGCGCTCTGGGTCAGGGCGTTGAGCAGCGTGCTCTTGCCGGCGTTGGTGTAGCCGACGATGGAGATGGTGGGCAGGCCGTGGCGGTTGCGCCGGCGTCGCCGCGTTTGCCGCTGCCGGGCGGTGCGCGCGAGCAGGGTCTCGAGCCGGGCGATGCGGTCGCGGACGCGGCGGCGATCGACCTCCAGCTTCGTCTCGCCGGGGCCCCGGCCGCCGATGCCGCCGGTGAGGCGGGAGAGGGAGTCGTCCCGCGCCTGCAGGCGGGCCAGGGTGTACTTGAGCTGGGCGAGTTCCACCTGCACCTTGCCCTCGTTGCTCTTCGCGTGCTGCGCGAAGATGTCGAGGATGAGCTGAGTGCGATCGAGGATCTTCACGCTGGTCAGCTCGGCGATGGCCCGTGCCTGCGAGGGGGCGAGGTCCTGATCGAAGATGATCACGTCGACCAGGCGCTGCATCGCCGTCAGATTGAGCTCGGCCACCTTCCCGCGACCGATGAGATACTTCGGATCGGGACGGCGGCGTCTCTGCAGCACCGCGTCCACGACCTCCACCCCCGCGGTGCGCGCCAGCTCCCGCAGCTCCGCAAGGCGGCGCTCGGCGGGGCGGCGAGGGCCCGTGCCCAGCCCCACGAGGAGCGCCCGCTCTCGGCCGTCCACGCGGCGCAGGCGCCGGAGCCGCTCGCCGAACTCCTCCTCGAGGGCGCGCAGGTGGGCGAGCACCGGCCAGTCGAGACTTGCGTGCACGTCGCGGCGCGACTCGATGCGCCAGGGGGCGCTCCCGTCGCCGTCGTAGGGGAGCAGGTGGCCCCAGGTGATGCGCCCTGGCAGCCCGTCGTCCCGGGCGACGACGGCGGCGACCAGATCGAGTCGCAGCAGCGCGAGGTCGGTGAGATCGTCGCGGTCCACCGTTTCGTCGCGCAGGTGCGTGTGCACGAGCCGGAGGCCGCGCAGGCGCACCTGTCCGGCACGGGCGCGCCCCACGTCCGGAAGCTCGATCTGGTGGGCGTTGCCCACGATGACGTGGCTCACCGAGCCACGCCGGTCGATGAGCACGCCCACCTGTCGCCCCGTTTCCCGGGAGAGTTCGCTCAAGTGTCGCGCCAGCTCCGGGCTGACGATCTGGTCGGGAGGGACCTGGCGCCGGTAGGTCGCACGCAGGCGCTTGAGCTGGTTTGGCTTGAGTCCGAAGGTGTGGCCGTAGACGTCTTTGATGCTGCTGACCTCCGCTGGGGGCCGGGCCCCGGTGCCCGAAGGCCCCGGCGCCGGAAGAAGATAACCACGGACCGGGGCCTGTGCTATCCCGGGGCGCCGTGAAGCGCGTGGTGGTCAAGGTGGGCTCGGGGGTCCTCGCGGAAGGCGGCACCTTCGACGGGCGGGTCCTGGGGCGCCTCGCCGGCGAGATGGCCGCGGCCCGTGCGCGGCACGTGCAGGTGATCCTGGTCAGCTCCGGGGCGGTCGCGCTGGGCGTGGAGGCGCTCGGCCTCAAGCGGCGGCCCGGCGATCTCGTAGGCCTGCAGGCTGCCGCCGCGGTGGGCCAGGCGCGCCTGGTGGATCGGTGGTCGCGCGCCTTCGCCCGCCGGGGAGTGCGCGTGGCCCAGGTGCTGCTCACCCACGCCGATCTCGACCACCGCGGCCGGTACCTCAACGCGCGCCACACCCTGGCGCGCCTGCTCCGCCTCGGGGTGCTCCCCATCGTCAACGAGAACGACTCGGTGGCCGTCGAGGAGATTCGGCTGGGGGACAACGACCTCCTCGCCTCGGTCGTGACGGGGCTGGTGGGCGCGGACCTCTTGGTCCTGCTCACCGACGTCGACGGCCTCTACGACGCCGATCCGGCGGCGCATCCAGGCGCGCGGCGCCTGGAACGTGTGTCCCCGGACGACCCACGTCTCGACGCGTTCGCCGGGGGCAGCCGGAGCGGGCTGGGCACCGGGGGGATGGCCACGAAGGTGCAGGCGGCGCGGCGGGCCTCGGCGCTGGGCGTGCCCACGGTGATCGCGGCGGGCCGGGCGCCGGGCGTCCTCGAGGCGGCGCTCTCCGGCCGTCCCGAGGGCACACTGATCGAGGCGGCGCCAGAGGCACGCCTGAGCGCCCGCAAGAGCTGGCTCGCGCACGCGACCAAGCCCCGGGGGCGCATCGAGGTGGATGCGGGGGCGCGCGCCGCCATCGTGGAGCGCGGCAAGAGCCTGTTGCCCCCCGGCATCCTCGCGGTGGAGGGCACCTTCCGCGAGGGGGATGCGGTGGAGATCGCCGAGGGCGGCGAGGTCTTCGCCATCGGCCTCTCCGTCTACGACGCCAAGAGCGTGCGGCGGCTCATCGGGGCCCGCACCCGGGAGATCGAGGCCCGCCTGGGCTACCGCCTCCTCGACGAGGTGGTGCATCGCGACGACCTCGTCGTGCTCCGGCGCTGAGCGTCGCTCCGAGCCGCCGCCCCCGGTGGGCCCGAGAGGGCGTCGACGCGGCGCCCCGGGCGATCTATGTAGGGCGCGATGGATCTCGACGAAGCGCTGGAACGGTCGGTGCGGGCGCAGATCGCGGAGGCGAAGGCTGCGGCCCGGCGCCTTCGCGCCGCGTCGACCGAGGAGAAGGATGCGGCGCTGCGGGCGATGGCCCGGGCCCTCGAAGCGGGGCGTGAGGCCATCCTGGCCGCGAACGCAGAGGACGTGGTGGCGGCCGAGGCGAAGGGGACCCGCGGCGCCCTCCTCGACCGCCTGCGCCTCGACGAGGCGCGGCTGGCCGCGATGGCGGAGGGGCTGCGTCAGATCGCCGACCTCCCGGACCCGGTGGGTCGCCGCGAGGAGGCCCGCACCTTGCCGAACGGTCTCGAGGTGGCGCGGATGCGGATCCCACTGGGCGTGATCGCGATGGTGTACGAGGCGCGGCCCAACGTGACCGCGGACGCGGCGGGGCTGTGCCTGAAGAGCGGGAACGCGGCGGTGCTCCGCGGGGGCACCGAAGCGCGCCGGAGCAACGCGGCGATCGCCCGCGCGCTTCGCGCTGCGCTCACCGAGGTGGGCCTGCCCAAGGCGGCGCTCACGCTGCTCGAAGAGACCGACCGGGCGGCGATCCTCGCGGTGATCCGGCAGAGCGACCTGGTGGACTTGGCGATCCCACGGGGCGGCGAGGGGCTCATTCGCTTCGTCGTCGAGAACGCAAGGGTGCCGGTGGTGCAGCACTTCAAGGGGACCTGTCACGTCTACGTGGATGACGCTGCCGATCTGGGGAAGGCGCATCGCATCGTCATCAACGCGAAGACGCAGCGGCCAGGGGTGTGCAACGCGATGGAGTGTCTCCTCGTCCACGAGGCCATCGCCGCCCGCTTCCTGCCCGAGGTGGGCCGGCGCCTGGCGGAGCAGGGCGTGGAGCTGCGCTGCGATGCCGGCGCCCTCGCGCACCTCGAGGGGCTCGAGGCCGCCGTGCCGGCGACGGACGACGACTGGGGTCGCGAATACCTCGACCTCGTCTGCGCGGTGAAGGTCGTCGCCGATCTCGACGAGGCGCTCGCCCACGTGGAGCGCTATGGTTCCCACCACACCGAGGCCATCGTCACGGAGGATCCCGAGGCGGCCGGACGGTGGTTGGCCGAGGTGGATGCGAGCTGCGTCGTCCACAACGCCTCCACCCGCTTCAACGACGGCGCCCAGCTCGGTCTCGGTGCCGAGATGGGCATCTCCACCACGAAGATGCATGCCTATGGCCCGATGGGCCTCGAGGAGCTGACCGCCCGTAAGTTCGTGGTCGTGGGTGACGGGCAGATCCGGGACTGATACGCTGTTGGAAGAACGCTACATGTCGAAGATCGCAGAGACGCAGAATCCCAGGCACGACGCCCCCGCGTCCACCAGCCCCGCCACCGACTCCCCCGCCGAGGCTCCGGCTCGCGAGATCGAGGCCAGGGCCCTCCGCGCTGCCGAGGCCGGCCTCGACAAGAAGGCCAGCCACCCCGTGGTCATCGACGTACGGGGCATGAGCAGCTACGCCGACTACTTCGTCCTCCTCTCCGGCGCCAGCGACCGGCAGGTGCTCGCCATCGCCGATGCGGTGACCGAGGCGCTGCGGGAGGCGGGCCATCGGCCCATCGGTGTCGAGGGCACCGACGGAGGGCAATGGGTGCTCATCGACTACGGCGACGTGCTCGTCCACGTCTTCCACGAGGAGGCGCGGGCCTTCTACGACCTCGATGGCCTCTGGGCCGACGCCCGCCGGGTGGAGGTGCCTGGCGCGCCTCCCCCGCCCCCGTTCTAGAGGGACGGGTCCCCGTGAAGATCCGCCTGCTGTCGGTCGGCCGCGACAAGAGCGGTCTCTTCGCGCCCGCGGTCGAACTCTACGCCGAGCGCATCCGCCGCCACTTGCCCTTCGAGCTCCTGGAACTGCCCCCCTCGCGCCACCGCAGTCCGGAGCGGGCGAGGGCCGAGGAGGGCGAGCGCATCCTCGCAGCGACGGAGGGGCGCCGCCGGGTGGCCCTCGACGAGCGGGGAAGGGCCCTCGGCAGCGTCGACTTCGCGCGGCGCCTCGAGCGTTGGATGCTCGAGCGCCAGGACGTCGACTTCATCGTGGGCGGAGACGAGGGTCTCGACCCGCGGGTGCGGGAGGCGGCCGACGCGGTCCTCTCCCTCGGGCCGATGACGCTGCCCCACCGCCTGGCCCGGGTGGTGGTGGCCGAGCAGATTTACCGCGCCTTGAGCATCCTCGCGGGGACGCCGTACCACAAGTAGGGAGCCGCTGGCCTGGGGGGCGAAGGCGTCCTAGAGAGCGCGGGCGAGGCAGGCGAGGTCCACGTGGGCTGCCCCCGCAGCGAGCAGCGCTCGGGTCGCGGCGCGGGCGGTGGCGCCGGTGGTGAGTACGTCGTCGACGAGGAGGATGCGCCGGCCGCGCACCTGCGTCCGGGCCCGGGGCGGGACCGAGAAGGCGCCGCGCAGCGCCCGG
>CAYYHA010000131.1:7080-10937 GCA_964471535.1 uncultured Myxococcia bacterium
GCCCGGAGGCGGGCCGTCCGCGAGGCGGTGGCCTGCGGCGGTGCGGCGCGGTCGCGTCGGAGCAGCGCCAGCGGCACCACCGGGCCGAGCGACCGAGCCACGGGCCCCGCGATGAGCGCCGCCTGATCGAAGGTGCGGGCCCGCAGGCGGGCGGGGTGCAGGGGGACGAAGGTGACGAGCTCGGGGCCGAGGGCCGCCTGCCGGAGGGCGAAGCCGAGCACCTCGCCGAGGGCGGCGGCGATCCAAGGCCGGCGGCCGAACTTCATCCGCAGCACCGCGGCCCGCATCGCACCGCCATAGGTGAAGGCGGCCACCGCCCGGCGCCAGGGTGGCGGGCAGGTGCAGCAAGCCGGGCACGTGCCGGGGCGGGCGAGGGGGCGCGCACACGCGGGACAGGCCTCGCGTCCGAGGGGCTCGAGGTGGCAGAGGCACGCGGAGCAGAAGGCCCGGCGCAGCGGGCAGGTGCTCGCCGGCACCGCACCGTCGCAGGTGGTGCAGCGGGGTGGAAAGAAGAGGTCGAGGGCGGCTCGGCCCCAGGGCGCAACGCGATCGTACACGACAGCCGCCGAGGCAGGTGCCGTGCCATTCGGGATCTTCGGAGGTTACGCAGCGTGCGGGCCGAGCCGCCGACCGGCGGCTGGCCTCCCGGACGGCCCCGGGCCCCCCCGGCCATGCGGCCGGACATCCGTGTCGCTGCGGTGTCCACGGCCGCGACGATCCCTCGAAAATCCGAGGCCGCCGCATGTAAGTCCCGGAAAGACGAGGCCACGGACCCACTGGTGTAGTATCCGGCCACCATGGCTGTCTCGACCCCGACCCGCCCGGCCGTCCCTCGTCTCTGCTTTGGATCCTGCCTCGGCGCCTTCGCCCTGTTCCTTGTGGCCTGCCCCACCACCGCGCCGGACAAGGACTCCGATGGAGGCTCCGGCGGCGATGGCGGCACCATCGTCTGTCTGAGCGACGCCGAGTGCCCCGCGGAGGCGCCGAAGTGCGTGGGCGGGGTCTGCAGTGCGGGCGGCGGCTGCTCCACCGACGCCGAGTGCCCGGGCGGCACCTGCAACCTCATCACCGGGCAGTGCGAGACCTGCAGCGACTGCTGCGAGAACGACGACGACTGCGCCGCCGGGTACGTGTGTAGCGGTGGGCACTGCCAGGAGAACCAGGGAAGCCCCTGCTCCACCGCCGACGACTGCGAGGTGGGTCAGGTCTGCCAGGGAGGGAAGTGCCAGCCCTACGATGAGCAGTCGGTGTGCGTGACCGATGCGGATTGCCCCCGGGACCACCGTTGCAACGCGCTGCAGGACGGGAGCTGCGAGGGCTGCCTCAACGATGCCTTCTGCCAGGACAGCCCCCACGGCCCCAAGTGTGATCTCACCGACGACGGGGTCGGGCCAGGTCCCGGCTACTGTTACAAGGAATGCGGCACCGACGTGGGCGACTGCCCGGCGGGGATGGTCTGCGATTCGACCCGCGGCGGTCTCTGCGTCCCCGCCTGTATGAACAACAGCGACTGCTCGGGGGGGCTCGTGTGCAAGGGCGGCAAGTGCGAGCCCTGCCAGTCCGATGCTCAGTGTGACGTGGGCAAGGTGTGTGAGACCACCTCCGGCGCCTGCGTGGATCAGCCCACCTGCTCCGATGCCCAGTGCCAGAGCACCCTGGGGCAAGCCTATTACTGCGACCAGACCACCCAGAGTTGCCGCCTCGGGTGTACCCCGGCGGGCTGCAGCGGCGGGGCCAGCGACTGCAACCCCTGCCCGGGGACGCAGACCTGCAACACGCTGACCCACCAGTGCGAGGGGGGCGGGGGAGGCACCTGCGACTGTGCCGCGCTGATGTGCGAGCTCTCCGGCCTGGTCTGCGACAGCGTCTCCTGCGCCTGCGTGACCCCCGGGGGCGGCGGGACCGGCAACGGGATGGAGGGAGATCCCTGCCTCTACGACCAGGACTGTGTGCAGGGGCTGGCGTGTTTCGACGCCCTTCCCAGCTTCGGGATCCCTGGGACCTGCGAGCAGTCGTGCTCCATCGACACCTTCTGCCTCTGTGCGGACATCACCCGCAATTGTGTCGACATCTTTGGGTCGCCCCTGCTCTGCCTCGTGGGCGCCAAGGGAAAGTGCGTCCCGCCGTAGGGGCTGCGCAGGTGAGCTTTGGGCGCGCGCACCCCTCCGGCCGGTGATCCGGCGGGCGGCGGGCGTCGAGAACGGACCGCCGAGGGGGCGATCGCTTCGGGGGTACTGGAGGGCAGGATCGGCGTGCGCCGCGGCGACGTGCGGCCCGGCGCGCCGCCGCTCCCCGCTTTGGCGCCACCGGCGGATGGGGGTGGTGCGCCTGGGGCCCGGGGCACGGCTCGCCCCTATAAAATGCGGCTAATATTACCTTCGCGGACACTCAGGTATCGTTCACTTTCCTAACTTTGGCCTATACTTTTGCTTAATTGAATAGAAAAACTGTTGACACCTGGATCCGGGCTCGCGGATAGTGAAAGGGTCTTCAACCTTGAACAGGAGGGCCCATCCATGGCCGCGAAGCGAAAGACCAAGAAGAAGGCCACCAAGAAGAAGGCCACGAAGCGAAAGACCAAGAAGAAGGCAGCCAAGAAGAAGGCCACCAAGAAGAAGGCGAAGAAGAAGGCCAAGAAGAAGGCTACGAAGAAGAAAGCCAAGAAGAAGGCCAAGAAGAAGGCTACGAAGAAGAAAGCCAAGAAGAAGGCCAAGAAGAAGGCTACGAAGAAGAAGGCCAAGAAGAAGGCCACCAAGAAGAAGACGACGCGTCGCAAGAGCACCAAGAGCCGCTAGCACTGCAGGCAGGCTCCAAGAGCACGGCCCGCGCCTCCCCAGCGAGGCAGCGGGCCGTGTTGCGTCGGGGCCCACGAGCTCGGCAGGCTGCAGCCGGGTCGGTCGTTGCGCTCGCTGCCATGATGGGAGATAGACGGCCCATGCGCGTGGAAGGGGAGGTGGTCGTTCCCAGGTCCAGCGAGGCGACGCAACAGGAGCTGCTGCTCGCCATCGTCGCCGGTGCGCTCGGCTCCACGGTGCGGATCACCCATCGCGACGCGGCGACCATTGCGTTTCGGGTCTCCGGCGTGCTGCCTCGCCTCTCCAGCATGGGCGCGGGCCACCTGCGCGTGGAGGTGAAGGAGGGCGAGACGGTGGTCTCGTTCGCCTGCTCGGTCGGCTCCGCCCTCTGGGGCGCGGCCCTTGCCGGCCTGGGGACCACGGGGGTGGCGCTCTGGGCGAGCGCCTCCGCGTCTCCGACGGCGCTGCTCTCGGCACTCGGCGCCGCCGCGGCCGGCGCGGTGCTGTGGGGCCTGTGGGTGCGTCGCCGCATGCGCCTCCGCTTCGAGACCCTACTCCACAACCTTCGATACCTCTCGTGAGCCTCTCTGCCGCCGAGATCGCTCAGGTCGTCGCTTCTCTGCAGGGACTCGTCGGGGCGGTGGTGCAGAAGCTCTGGCTCCCCGAGCCCAAGACGGTGGTTCTCCGGCTGCGGGGCGGCGGTCGCACGTGCGATCTTTTGATCAGCGCCGAGCCCGGCCTCGCGCGGCTCCACCTCCTCGTGGAGACCCGGCGCCCCCGGGGCGAGCCGACGCCGGCGCAGGCCGTGCTGCGCCGGGCCCTCGAAGGCCGCCGCCTTACGGCGATCGAGCAGTGGCAGAGTGACCGTGTGGTCGGCCTTTGCTTCGAAGGGAGGGCGGGGGAGTCGCGAACCCTGGTCGCCGAACTCACCGGGGTGCACGGCAACCTCTTCCTCCTCGACGGAACGGGGCGCATCCTGCATACGGCGGTCCCCAACCTGTCGCAGCGGCGCGCCAACGTCCCGGGGCAGCCGTACCAGCCCCCGCGCCTGCCCCCCAAGCC
>CAYYHA010000132.1:0-10897 GCA_964471535.1 uncultured Myxococcia bacterium
TGGCACAGCTGGCACGGGGGTGGGTCGGCGGCTCTAGGCTCCCAGGAACCTGGGTTCGAAGGGGAGAAGGGGAGGAAGGGAGAAAGGGAAGGCGGATGACCTAGCGGCCGAGGGCTTCGAGTACCTCGCAGCGGACCATCTCGACCAGCCGTGCGTAGGTGTCCTCGCCCTCGGCGGCGGTCGCCTCGGCCGGAGCGCCAAAATAGGCTTCTTCTCCGCCGATCTCTCGGAAGGTCTGCGCGCCGCTGGCGATCGCGTCCGAGAGCGAAACCGGATTCTCCGGCAGCCCTTTCATCACATCGACGTCGACCAGCTCCGGCCGGGCCGCCAAGACCAACGAGCCCTCGTAGCGCCCCGCGTGGCACGCGCCTCGCTTGAACTCCTCGGTCAAGGTGCGGCCCCAGCGCCGCGACAACACGTTTGGCAGCGAGCACGGGACGATACCGCCCCCGTCCACGCCCCCCCCTTGCTCGTTGACTTCCACCACGGCTGCGTGCAGCGCCGCGACATGCTCGGGCTCCAGGTGATTGTTCACGACGGAGACGTGTCGCCAGCCATCCCGCAGATACGCCCGGCAGAGATCCCGAACGAAGGCTGTCAGGGTCGCTGCCGGGATGGAAATCGCGCCCGCGAAACCCGCCGCAAAATCTGTCACACCATAGGGCAGCACCGGTGCGACAAAGGCAGCGACGAGTTCGCGCCGCAGGGCGCTCGCCGCGCGCCGGCAAACTTCCTCCGAAATGATGAGATCGGTGGACAGCGGGAGGTGTGGACCGTGCGGCTCCGTACTCCCCACCGGAACGAGCACGACGGCCGTGCTGCTGCCTTCGAGCACCGCGCGGGCCTGCCGCGTCGTCAGGTGCGCAAGCTCTAGGGGGAAGTCCATGAAGCACTCCTCTCGGAGACGGCACCCAGCACCCGAGTGTCACGATGAAGCGTCGCGCGCCTTCAGTGCCTTTCGGTCGATCTTACCTCGATCGTTCTTCGGCAGGGAGCCGACGAACTCCACCTCCCGCGGGTACTTGTAGCGCGCCAGGCGCTCCTTCACGAAGCCTTGAATCTCTTCCGCCGTGGCGCTCGCCCCGTCCTTGAGCACGATGAAAGCCTTCGTCGACATCAGACCGCCGCGGTCCACACCGATCACGGCCGCCTCGAGAACCGCTGGATGGCGTAGCAAGCAATCCTCCACCTCGATCGGGCTCACCCACTGCCCGCTCACCTTCACGAGGTCGTCGGCACGGCCAGCGAAGTAGAAATACCCATCCTCGTCCTGCCGGAAGAGGTCGTTGCTCATGCACCAATGGCCATGGAAGGTCTTCCAGCTCTTGTCTCGATCGCCGAAGTAGCAAAGCGCCACCGAGTCGCCTTTGACCCACAAGGTACCCACCTCGCCGGGAGGAAGCGGTTTGGCCCCAGGGCCTTCGGCATCGCGCGGGAGGATCTTTGCCTCGTAACCTTCCACGACCCGTCCCAAAGAACCCGGGCGGACGTCGCCGGGCCGATTCGAAATATAGATGTGGAACATCTCCGCACTGCCGATTCCGTCGTAGACGTCGACACCAAAACGTGCCTGCCATCGCTCCAGCAATGCCGGCGGAAGCGCCTCTCCAGCGGAGAGACAGAGACGAAGCGACGAAAGGTCGACCGAGGTCCGCTCGTCCAGTTCCAGGATCTTCCCCATCATCGTGGGGACGTTGGTCAGGATCGTCGCCTGGTAGCGGCGCACCGCTTCACACACGGTTTCAGCGGTTGGCCGCTCGGAGAACAGCGCTGCGGTACCCCCGACCGCGAAGGGGAACATCAGGTTCGTCCCCGTCGCATAACCGAAGAAGAGCTTGGGAACGCTCACGCAGACGTCGTCACGACGCCACCCAATGGTTCGCTTGGCGTAGACCTCCGTGTTGAACGCGAAGTCTCGGTGCGTGTGGACCGCCGCCTTGGGTTGACCCGTACTGCCGCTGGTGAACAGCCACACCGCAATGTCGTCTCGCCGCGTGGGGAATGGCTCGTAGTCCCCCTCGGTGGAACGCAGTGCCTCCGGGAGGTGCCAACGCATCGGACCATCGGGAAGGCCGGGGGTGAGGACCGTCTCGTCGAGCGGGCCATCGGGGTCCTCATCCGTTCCTGCCCATGGTGTGACGAGGACGGCCGACAGCCAGGGACTCTCATCGATGACCGTTCCGAGGCGCTCCACGACCTCGGGAACGGTGATCAGTACGCAAGCACGTGTGTACTCGAGCAGATAGGCGAGGCTTTCGGTCGGCGAGAGCGGGTTGGCCATGGCCACGACGCCGCCCGCATGGAGGACGCCGAAGAACGACCATGCGAAGGCCGGGACATCGGGCAGACAGATCAGCACGCGCTGCTCGGGAGCGAGGCCGCAGTCGTCGAGTACCTCGGCCATGCGCCGAGTCTTGTCGGCCACCTCTGCGTAGGTCCACGTTCGCTCACCGAAGCGCAGCGCCGTGCGCTCGCCGAGTCCTTCCTCCAAGCGATCAAAGAGGAAGTAGTCGGCCATATTGAATGTCTCAGGAAACGTTGGACGACTCATCTCTCGCCTCCTCGAGGAGCGTTCGGGCGATGACCAACTTCTGAATCTCGGTCGTCCCCTCGTAGATGCGCAGCGCGCGAATCTCCCGGTACAGTTGCTCGACGACCGCACCGCGCAGCACGCCACTCCCTCCGTGGATCTGCACGGCGCGATCGATGACCCGCTGCGCGATCTCGGTGGCGAAGAGCTTCGCCATGGCAGCCTCCCGCGAGATGCGGGCTCCGGTCGTGTCGCGGATCCAGGCCGCTCGCAGCACGAGCAGCCGCGCGGCATCCACCTCGACCGCACTCTCCGCCAAATACCCTTGAATCAGCTGCTGCTCGCCGATGGGCCGGCCGAACTGCCGGCGCATCCGCGCCCGGTGCACGCTCTCGTCGAGTGCGCGCCGCGCGAAGCCCACGGCGGCTGCGCCCACCGTGCTGCGGAAGACGTCGAGGGTGGAGAGCGCAATCTTCAGCCCCTCCCCCTCCTCGCCCAGGCGCCGCTCCGACCCGAGGCGCAGCTCCGAGAAGCGGATGGTCCCCAGTGGGTGGTCCCCCAGCGCGGGCAGCGCGCCTACGAACTCGAAGCCCGGATCCTCCGGCCGGACGAGGAAGGCCGTGATGGACCGCTTCTCGCCCGGTTCGAGCGCCGCGAAGACCACGTAGCTTCCCGCAACGCCCGCGTTGCTGATGAAGGTCTTCTCTCCATCGAGCACGTAGCCCGAGCCGTCGCGGCGGGCCTGGCTGCGCATGGCACCGACGTCACTGCCTGCCTCGGCCTCGGTGATCGCGAATGCGGCCAGGCACTCTCCCCGCGCGATGGGCGGCAGCCACTCGGCCCTCTGCGCCTCCGAACCGAAGCGGGTGATGGGATACGAACCGAGCCCCTGCATGGCGAAGACCGTGTCCGCCAGGCCGTCCGCCCAGGCCAGGAGCTCGCGCGTGAGGCACAGCGCTCGCAGGTCGAGGTCGTCGGGCCGTCCCACGGCTACACCGCCGTATGCCTCGGGAAGCGCAAGCCCCAGGACGCCCTCTTCGGCGAGCGCCCGGGCGAGTGCACGGCTTCGCGCCCACAGCTGGGAGGGGTCGAACGCCTCCTCACGCTCGGGCTGCCGTGCCTCCTCGACGGCAACGATGGAGCGGGCCGCCCGATGAAGGCGTAGGGCCACCTCGCTGTGGACCGGCTCGAAGAAGAAGGGCAGGGACTCGGTGGGGAGGGGACGTAGCGTTGGGGTCACTCCGGCGCTCCCGTGAACTTCGGTGAGGCCTTCGTCTTGAATGCTTCGTGCGCGATGCGGAAGTCGGGGTGCTGCATGCAGAGAGCCTGCGCCTGCGCCTCGGCTTCGATGGCCTCCTCCAGGGACATGGACGCTTCGTTCTCGATCATTCGCTTGGTCATGCGATGGGCGAACGCAGGACCCGCAGCGAGGCGTCGCGCCAAGGCGATGGCTTCCGTCTCTTCCTCGCCGGCGGCGACCTTCCGCGTGACCAACCCCATCTCGAGGGCACGGTCCACATCGATGATCTCACCGGTGAACAGAAGCTCACTGGCGTGCCCGAGTCCGACCACCCGCGGCAGCAGATACGCGGCGCCCATGTCCGCTCCTGAGAGCCCCACCTGGGGAAAGATGAAGCCGAAGCGGGCCTTGGGGCCGCACACGCGCATGTCGCAGGCCAGAGCGATCACCGCGCCTGCGCCGACTGCCACACCCTGGATCGCAGCGATCACGGGCACGGGACAACGCCGAATCGCACGAATCAGTGCCCCGGTCTGACGCGTGAAGTCCAACAGCTGCTTCATGTCGTAGCCCAGGAGTGGACGGATGATCTCGTCCACGTCGCCGCCGCTGCAGAACGCCTTGCCTCGGCCTCGAAGCACGGCCGCCCGCACCTCCTCGTGGCCGCCGAGATCCTCGAAGAACTCGGTCAGCTCGCGATAGACCTCGAAGGTGAGCGCGTTCAAACGGTCCGGGCGGGAGAGGGTGACGATTCCCACGCCCGCATCCAGAGCGAACTCGAACGACTTGGGAGCAAGGCTCATAGGACGGCGACTCCTTCGATTTCCACCAGCGCGTCCGGCTCCACGAGTCCAGCGACACCGACGAGCGCCATGGCGGGGTAGTGGCGGCCCATCTGCCGCCGCCAGATCTCGCCGAGCTCCGCCTGGGACTCGCGATAGCGGGCGAGGTCGGTGACGTAGATGGTCAAGCGGGCCACCTGCTGCGGTCCGCCCCCGGCCGCGCGCACGACCTCGAGAAAGTTTTCGAGTGCCGCTTCGAACTGCGCCGCAAAGCCTAGAGGGAAACGGCCCGAAGCATCCCAGCCCACCTGGCCTGCGACGTGGAGATGCCGTCCATCGGCCAGGATGCCGTTGCTGTAGCCACGTGGACGCGGCCATCCCTCCGGCTGCACGATCCGAAGCGCCATGGCAAGGCTTCTAGTCGACCGCGGCGCGATTCGGAAGGCCAGGGGAGCGGTGCGCCACCCGTTGTCGTTCAGCCCCGATCGATGTCCACGCCGGTACGCGCCTTACCAACCCTCCATCAGGCGGCGCGTGTACCGCCACGCCCAACGGCACGCCTGCCCGCTAGGGGCTGCAGCTGCGCACGTCGGGATCGGGATCGGGCGCAACGGTGAGGACGGGCGTGTAGACCACGTCCGGCAGGCCATCGAGGGGGTCGGTCCAGGCCTCGAGGGTGACGGCGAAGTGGTCCACGTCGCTGCCGTCGGGCAGCGTCCAGCTAAAATCGATCGTTCCATCGGGCTGCAGGACGGCAGGGCGGGGGACGAAGAAGCCACTGTCCCAGTACGCGAACTCACCCTCCGGCGTACGGGCGTAGGGATTGATGAAGCCGCCGGCGTCGAGGAGGCCCTCGTGGCTGGCCGCCCCGAAGGCCCGGAAGCGGAAGGTGGCGGGCAGCGGGGTGCGCGTGGGGTCTCGACCGGCAAGCCCCGCCTCCGCCTCCGGCCGCGGCAGATCGGCGTAGGTCCCTCGGTTCGCGCGCAGCAGGACGCGTGCGAAGGCGTCCTCGCTCGCGAGATAGGCCTTGAGCCCCTGCCGGCCGTCGCCGGGATCGAGCCAGCTGGAAAGCTCGAGCGTCGCCGGGTCGGGTGCGCCGGCAAGCGTGGCCTGCGGAGCGACGCATTGCTGCCAGGCGGGACGCGCGCCGGGCGCCGTCTCGGCCCGCCGCCACCAACAGAAGTGGCCCGAAGGCGTGCGCGTGGGCAAGGGGTTCGCCTCTGCCAGCCGCTCGAATGCCTCGCGGTTGCTTGGCTCCGAGGGGTCCGCCGCCCGCGCGTCGGCGAGGTCGTCCAGCCAGGCACAGGGCCCAGCCAGGGGCGCACCCGGGCAGGCCTCGCCACTGACGGCAGGATGGGTCTGGCAGAGGAACTCACCGCGGCACATCAGCGCCTCTGCCCCCAATTCGATGCCCGTGCAGAGGCTGAAGTCACGGTCGCGACTCGCGGCCACCCAAGCGCGCACGCCGCGCACCGCCGCGCCCCCCTCCACCTGCGCGCGGGCCACCAGACGGCGTCCCTCGCGCCGCGGCGCCTCGAGGAGGCGGATCCGCGGTGGCTCGTGCGCGTCGAAGAAGGCGCGGTAGGCGATCGCCTTGTCCGCTCCGTGCGACCATGCCTGGGGCGACAGGCCCTCGGGCACGTCGTCTGGTGCGCGGTGGTGCATTCCGTGGTCGGCGTTGAGGCGGTGGACGAGCCAGACCTGACCGGTCGGCGGGGGCCGCTCGGTCCACATGCGGTCGTTGCTCCCCAGCGACCAGTGGACATCGGGGTACCCGTTGAGCAGGAAGAGCTGGGCCTCGGGTGCGGCCTCCTTCAGTCGAGGGAGCACCGTGCCCAGCTCCCAGGTCTCGCGGAGGCTCCCCAGCGCTGCGCTCTCGCCATCGAGGTAGGGCAGAAGCTGCGGCCCGAGGAAACCGGTGAAGTTCCCCGTGGCGCAGCCGTCCGCGCGAATGCCGTCTGGTGCGCAGATGCCCCAGTCGGTGACCATGCGGTGCATCATGTCGGCGGGGCCCGAGGCATCAAGCGCATCGAAGACCTCACACACGCCGTGCTCGATCCGCGGATCGGCGAGCACCGAGTAGATGCAGCCCATGCCCCCCTTCGACGCACCTGCCGTGGAGAAGTGCTTCGGGACGATGTCGGCGTGGACGACCTCTTCGGCGATCCGCTGCAGGAGGGTGGCGGCACTCATCGTCGCGCGCACGTAGGGCATCGCCGAGAAGGTGGCCAAGAGCCGATCCGGAAGCGGCGCGTCCGGCGCGGCGGCAGCCGCCACGTGGGTAGCGAAGAACTGCAGGCCCGTGAAGGAGTTGGCGTCCCACCAGCCGGTGTGATCCCAGCCCCAATCGGGATCGGTCACGGGGCCGGAACCCTGCGGGACGCCCGAGGGACCGCAGCGTATCCCAAGGGGATTGTCGGCGCTCCGCGGCGCGGCGGGGTACCATCGCCGCGGGAAGGACACGTCCCCGACCCAGAGCGTGAACGCGCCCTCCCGCGCCGAGAGCTCCCACGCCTGCTGCCAGATCTCCTCCGCGCCCTGCACGTCGTTGTCTCCAGACACGCCCGACTCCTCGAAGGCCGAAGCCCAGGCCCAGCCATTGCCCGTAGTGGAGAACTGTGAGGTGAGGATCGCGGCGCGGTCGGTGCGCACCTCGGGCGTGCCGTCCTCCGCGCAGGGGTAGGCCACCATGAAGGGGTGTAGCAGCCGCACCGGCGGGACGCCGCCGGGACCGTCGCGCCCGAGCCGGTCCAGCAGCGCGTCGAGCTCTTCGGCGCTGGCGGGGGGATCGGTGCGGCCGACGAGGGGCCGGCGGGTGGGTCGATCCTCCCAGCATTCGGGTCGGCAGCCGTAGATGTCCGAAGCGCTCCGCGTGAAGCCGCAGCCGCGGGCCGGAACACGGTCGCCACCGACGAGACGCTGGCCGAGGAGCTCGGCGCTCCATTTGGGGCTCGGAAGAGCAAGGGTTCCCGAGGTCATGATGCCCCAGCGGAGGCAGAGCCGGGCCGGCGTGGGGCTGGGCGCCTCTGGCGTGAGATCGAGCGTGACCGAGGCGGGCAGGCTAAGGCCAGGGGGCGTTCTGCGTTCGTCTGCCCATCCGATGAGGAGCTCATCCAGGGAGCGGTTGGCCAGGTCCGACAAGGAGGGGTCGAGGCGTTCGAGGAGGGCCCGTGGGCCCAGCGCTGCCGCCGATCCGCCGTCCGCCGATCCGTCTACCGATCCGTCCACCGAGGCATCGGGCGCTCCGCCTCCGTCCCACGCGGCGTCGCGACCTCCGCTGGGCCCGCCGTCGGGGCTGCCGCCCCCCGCCACGCCACAGCCCAATCCCAACAGCACGATCCCCAGGCCAGCTCCGACTCGACGATCCATGCTTCCAACTTGGCCGAAGCCGGCGCCGGATGTCAAGACACATGTGTTCTGAGTTTGCGCAGCGACCTGGGGTCCACGGACGAGGCCGGGGGCCCGTCCGGGCGCTGCCCCGGCACGCGGCCGAGAGGGGCCGGCGCCGACACGCCTCCGAAGACCCACCGGGCGCGCCGATTCTCAGCCGGCACGCCACAGATCCGCCGGCCGCGGTGCCCGGCCGCCGAACGGGGCCGCCTGCGTGCCGTTCAGGCGGTGTCCTCCCCCGGCCCCGAGGGGATGAGAGCCCCGCAGAGGAAGACCAGGTGGGCGCCGAGCCCCTCGCCCCCCAGCCGGCGAAGCCAGCCGTCCCCCAGCGTTCGCGTGCTTTGCCACAGGCCGAGGTACACCTCGTGAACGAGCACCGCCCGGTGACGGGCCTCGGCGGCGGAACAGCCGAGCGCTTCGAAGTTCTCGCGGAGGAAGGCCAGCCGCTCGGCGACCGCTCCCTCGAAGGCCTCCACGACCAGGGGCTCCTTGGAGGCGGCCGCAATGGAGACGAAGAGCCGGCCCGCTCCCTCGTGGGCGAAGGCCTCGCTGAAGAGGCGCTCGAGGCGCTCCCGTGGCGACTCGAGCGCCCGCAGCTTCGCGATGTACTCGGTGGTCGAGCGCCGTCGCCACAGGTCCAATGCCTCGCGCAGGAGCTCCTCGCGACTGCGAAAGTGCCAGTAGAAGCTGCCCCGCGCCACGTCCATCGACCGGGCGAGGGCAAGGACGTTCACCCCCGCGGGCCCCTGCGCGGCCAGGGCGGCGAAGGCGGCCTCGATCCAGTCGGTTCGACTCTTGCGCTCCTCCCGCCTCCGGCCACGTCGCCTTCGGCGTGCGTTCCCATCTCCATCCACGGAACTCACATGCCTACCTTCGCCCCCCCAGCGGGGTTGGGCAAGGCGGCGCCGAAATCGCCTCTCTCCTCCCGCGGCCCACAGGCGCGGACCGCCGCCGTAACGCAAGCGGGGTGGCAAGCGAAGTCCCATGCAGTGCCAGCACAGCGAAGCGCCGACTCTGCCTCCCGGGCCCGTGGAGCCAAGCCGCCGCTAGGCGGCGGCGCGCAGCCACGCGCGTCCTATCCTCCGCGTTCGCACTGCCGGCAGACCCTGGGCGGTGGAGGGTGGCAAGAGACCGTCGATAAGGAGCGACCGTATATGTCAGAAGATACGACGAAAACCGAAGGCAGCGATGCCGCCGCCCCCCAGTCGGGGCTGCGCGCCGTCCTGATCAACACCTCGCTCAAGAAGGAGGCAACGGCGAGCCACACGGGCCTTCTCCTCGGCGCCGTGGCCCGGATCCTCACCAAGAACGGGGTCTCGGTGGACCGCATCCACCTCCTCGATCACGTGGTCCCACCGGGTGTGTACCCGGACATGCGCGAGCACGGCTATCCTCGAGACGACTGGCCGAGCCTCTGGCCGGTCATCGAGGCATCGCACATTGTCGTCGTGGGAACACCGCTGTGGCTGGGAGAGGAATCCTCGGTGTGCCGGGTCCTCATCGAGCGCCTCTACGGCATGTCGGGTCTGCTCAACGAGAAGGGGCAGTCGATCTACTACGGAAAAGTCGCAGGCTGCGTGATCACCGGCAACGAGGATGGCCTGAAGCACACCGCGATGACCCTCCTCTATGCGATGCAGCACCTCGGCTTCGTCATTCCGCCGCAGGCCGATTGCGGATGGATCGGGGAGGCGGGCCCCGGGCCCTCCTACGGGGACCCGCTCGAGGATGGCCGGCGGGCCGGTTTCGACAACGAGTTCACGCAGCGCAACACCACCATCATGACCTGGAACCTCATGCACCTGGCCAGGATGCTGCAGGCCAGCGGCGGACTCCCCAATGAGGGGAACGACCGCACGCGCTGGCGCGCAGGCTGCCGCTTCGA
This sequence comes from uncultured Myxococcia bacterium, assembly GCA_964471535.1. Lineage (GTDB taxonomy): Bacteria > Myxococcota > Myxococcia > SLRQ01 > SLRQ01 > CAYYHA01. Next base: position 9,828 of record CAYYHA010000132.1, read on the forward strand.
CTTCGAGAATCCCGAATACCGGCTCTGAGAGGGCCCACAGGCGCGGACACGCAGCGGTGGGGTTCGTTGGAGCCGAGCGAGCCGTCAGTAGACGCCGGTCGTCCCCTCGGCCTCGGGATCCTTCTCGAAGCGCACCTTCCCGGCGGCGATTTCCCGCAGCGCGAGCACGGGCGGCTTGTTCTTGGCCTCCACCAGCGGCCGGGCGCCGGCCATGAGCTGCCGGGCGCGCTTGGCGGCGAGGACGGTGAGCGCGAAGCGGCTCGGAACCTGCGGGAGGCAGTCTTCGATGGTGACGCGTGCCATAGGGCCTGCCTCTCTAGCCCGCTTCCGCCTCGCCCGTCAACCAGATCTTGGGCGCCGCCGACGGGGCGGTACCCCCGGCACCCTTGAGCCGAAGCCATGGCCGGCACACCCTCTCCCTGCCGGACCATGCCGCCGACGACCGAAACGCCGCCTCTGCCCATCGACGCGCTCCTCCCCGAACTCCGCCGTGCTGCCCAGGAGGCGCGGCGGGTGGTCCTGCAGGCGGAGCCCGGCGCGGGGAAGACGACCCGCGTCCCCCCCGCACTGCTCGAGGCAGTGGACGGAGAGGTCCTGGTCCTCGAGCCGCGCCGAATCGCCGCGCGGATGGCGGCCACTCGGGTGGCCGCCGAGCGGGGCGAGCCGGTGGGGGAGGGGGTCGGTTACCGGACGCGCTTCGACCGCCGCACCTCGGCGAAGACCCGCCTCACCTATCTGACCGAGGGTCTCTTCATCCGCCGGCTCCTCGCCGATCCCACCCTCCGCGGCGTCGGTGCGGTGGTCCTCGACGAGTTCCACGAGCGAAGCCTGCACAGCGATCTCGCGCTGGCCGTGCTGCGCCGCTTGCAAGCCGAGCGTCCCGATCTGACGGTCGTCGTCATGTCCGCCACGCTGCACGCCGAGCCGGTGGCGCGCTTTCTCGGCGATGCGCCGGTGCTCTCGGCGCCAGGCCGTTGCCACCCCGTCGACGTGCGCCATCTCTCCAAGCCTGCCACTCGGCCCCTCGAGGTCGAGGTACGCGCCGCCGTGAAGGCGCTGTGCCGAGAGCT
>CAYYHA010000133.1:0-4017 GCA_964471535.1 uncultured Myxococcia bacterium
TCCTTCGCGTACCGGAAGGCAAAGCGCGCGATCCGCTCACAGGCCTGCCTTGTTGCGACCTTCAAGGAGGTCACGACGCCGTCGGTGATCTCGTTCTCGATGCCACTGTAGAGGCCCTCGGTGTTCTCGCGCACGACCACGAGGTCCACGCCCTCGAAGCGCGACGGCACCCCGTCCAACGTCCGCACCGGGCGCACCGCCGCGTACAGGTCGAGCTTCTTCCTCAGCTGCACGTTCACCGAGGTGAAGCCCTCGCCGATGGGGGTGGTGCAGGGGCCCTTCAGCGCCACTCCAGTGCGCCGGATGGCCTCCAGCGTCGTCTCCGGGAGAAGGGCTTCGCCCCGCTCGAGCGCGGCGAGGCCGGCGTGGTGCTCCTCCCACTCGACCGGCGCGCCCGCCGCTTCGAGGATCGCTTGTGCCGCGGCCATGACCTCGGGCCCGATCCCATCGCCAGGAATCGAGACCACCTTGTGCTTTTCCATGCGTGCCTCCCGCTACGTGGCTCCCGTAACGTGGCCCCTGCCATAGCCCAGGAGCCGCCGGGGGGCTACTCCCCGCGCCGCAGGCGACGCTCGACCAGGCGCTCGAGGGCACGCGGCACCTTCTGGGCCAAGAGCAGGAGCGCCCCCAGGTGTCCCGGATTCACCTCGGTGTCGATGTACACACCGTAGACGAGGCGGCCTTTGTAGTGCACGGGGAGGAGCCCGACGATCTCCGGTCGGCCCGTCCCGAGGGCCTCGAGGAAGCGCCGGTGGATGGGGTGTTCCGCCAGCGGTCCCAGATAGTGCGCACCGGTCGATCCGACGATCCCGAAGACCGTCCCCTCGGCCGAGGGCACCATCAGCCGGCGGACTGCGACCGGATCCACGTCCAGCCCCGCCCCAGTCCACCCCGTCCACACGCCCGCCTCGTAGGCGAGGAGCACCACCCGCCGTGCGCCGGCCAGCGCGAAGCGCGCCATCGCCCGTCCGATCTCGTCGCGCGAGAGGGCCCGATCGAGCGCCGCCTCGGCCTCCTCGAGCGTACCAATGGCCTCGAGCTCCCGGTGTTGGGGTGCCTCCACTTCGATGAGCGGCAGGTTCTCCTCACCGGGGGCGGCCGCCTCGCCTTCGCTCGCCGCCGACGCCTCGACCCGTGGGCCCACGCTCGGCTCCTCGGCCCGCTGGTACAGCGAGGCAAAGGCCTCCTCGCTCATCAGCTCTGGACCCGTCGTTGCCGATGGTTCCGTTCTGCCGCGCTTTGCGGCCGCTCCCACGCGGAAGCGGGGGCTCGCCGGGATTCCATAGAGGCGATCTAGGAGCCGCACCAGCGCCACCTCGGGAAGGAAGTGAGGCTTGAGCCGCAGGCCGGTCTTCCGCAGCGCCTCCTCCAACGCCGGCAGATCCCACGGCTCCGAGGTCGCCACCGCCAAGGTCTTGCCCTCCACGGCCAAGGGGAGGATTCGCCGGCTGGCCGCGAACTCCGGCGGGAAGATTCGGAGGAGGCGCGGAGGCACCCGCTCCACGGCACGCGGGTCCACCGCCGGCATGCCCAGGAGTTCGGCGGAGAGCTCCATGAGGGGACGGAAACCCACCAAGCCCAGTTCCCAGAGGGCGGTGGCCAGGTGACCGCCGTGCACCAGTTGCCGGTCGAGCGCCTTGCGCAGTCCCGCCTCGTCGACCTGTCCTTCCTCGACGAGACGGCGGGACAGACGCCGCTCGAAGGGCTCCCGCAGCCGTTGTCTGTCGTCGAGGAACACCGTCTCTAGCTCGCCTTCGTTCTCTTGGGGAGTAACGCCTCCTCCAGCCAGCCGGCAAGGTGCGCCGCGCCATGGGGCGGCGCCTCGCCCACTGCTTCGAGGGGTCCCTCGGTCGGCCCGGGGTCGGCGCCGGTCGAAAGCCAGCCCAGCACCCTGCCCACGGTGGGACGCACGTCACGTGGGGGCGCGGCGCCGGCGCGTAGTGACTCCAGGCCCGCGAGGGCCAGGACGGCCCGACCCCCGTGGACGAAGATCCGCTGTGGGCGCAGTGGGCCAGGGTGATCGACCAGCGCCACCGCCACATCCGCCGCCACCCGCAGCGCCGCTCGGTGAGGCCGGGGGGTGCGGGCGGCCTCGGGGAGCGGCTCGCCGTCGAGAAAGGCGTAGACGACGAGACCGGCTTCGGGATCGAGATCGAGCACCGGCTGCAGGTGAGGGTTCGCAGCGGCGGCGACGGCGCGGATGCGATCGAGGTAGGCGTCGGCCTCGCTCGGGATCCGCTCGAGTACCACCAGGCGCCCAAGCGCCGCGTCACGGGCGAGGGAGACCCGCTCCCCCATGGCGCGAAGCACCTCGTAGCGGACCGACCCGGTGTCCGGCGCCTCGGCCCTGGGGGACCCCTCGGCGCGGGGCGCCTCCTCGACGGGGGCATCCTCCTCGGGAAGTGCCTCGAGCGCGGCGGCGAAGGCGATCGCGTCGGGGAAGCGCGCCGCCGGGTCCACGGCGAAGGCGCGCTCGAAGAAGCGATCCACCTCATGAGACAAACCGGGGCGCAACGACGACGGAGGCGGTGCGCCCGCCTCCTGCTGCGCCGCCACATCGGGCCCGGGAAAGGGGAGACGACCGGTGAGAGCCCGGTAGGCGCTCACCGCCAGCGCCCAGAGATCGGTCCGCGCGGAGAGCGGGCTGTCGTCGAGCTGCTCGGGAGCCATGTAGGCGAGCGTTCCCAGGAGGTGGCCGGTCCCAGTCTGCTTGAAGGAAAGGAGATGGGCGGCACCGAAATCCCCCAATCGGGGCCGACCCGCAGCATCGAGGAAGATGTTCTCCGGCTTCACGTCGCGATGGAGGACGCCGCGCCGGTGGGCGGCAGCCAATGCGCGCGCCACGCCGGCGACGATGCGCTTCATCTCCGCGACGCCGAGCCGGCGGCCGCCGCGCAGGCGATCGGCGAGGGTCCCGGCGGGGAGATACTCCATCGCGATGTAGCCCCGGGCAGCGTCCGCCTCGAAGATGCGCACGATGCCCGGGTCCTCGAGACTGCGCGCGATGCGCGCCTCGCGGAAGAAGCGATCGACGCCCCCCCGGTTGCCTGCCACGCCCGCGAGAAGCTTCACCGCCACCTCGCGGCCGCTCGCTACGTCCTGCGCCAGGTAGACCTGCCCGGTACTGCCCGCTCCCAGGAGGCGCTGCAGGCGATACCGGCCAGCCACCCAGCGCTCGTCGAGGTCGTCGTCCCCCGTCTCCTCCTGGTCCACGGCGAGCCGGGCCAGGTAGGTGCGATGGTCCGCCGGCGGATCGTCGAGGTACGGCAGGAGCCGCTGCCAGACCGCTTCGGTCGCTGCGCGGTAGTCGAGCGCGGAGAAGCATCCGAGCATCAGGCTCAAGGCCTCACGCCGGCGCCACCTCGGTGCGGTGCTGCGCTCCACCGCCTGCAGGAGCGGGATGGCTTCGTCGGGGCGACCGAGACGGATCTTAGCCCGTGCCAGCGCCAGCCGGGCCTCGGCGCGCTCGCTCTCGTCCGCGGACGCGTCCAGGCCGTCGAGGTGCCGCTGCAACAGTTCCACGGCGTGGCGGTGCCTGCCGATGAATCCGCAGAGCCGCGCTGCAGCGAGGTCGTTGCCCGCTGCCTCGTAGGCAGCAGCGGCGCCCTCCACCTCCCCGGCCAGCTCGAGGAGCACCGCGGCCTCCGCCGGGCGCCCCGCGGCCAGGCACTGCTCGGCGAGGGTGCGACGCAGGGCCTCGTGGTCGGCCGGCAGCGCCTCAGCCAGCGCCCGTTCGCGATCCTGTGCCGCCTCGGCCCACGCCCGGGCCTTCAGGTGCGCCGTGTGGGCGCGAACGAGATCCCCCGCGTGGCGTGCACACGCACCCTCCTCTGCGAAGAGCCCCAGCTTCGCGAAGAGATCCGCCGCCTCGTCGTGCCGCCCCACCGCGCACAACCGCCGCGCCGCCGGCAGCAGCTCTCCCCGCGCGAGCAGCGCCTCCAGCTCCTCGCTCATGGCCCGAAGCCACCCAGGTAGCGGCGCGCTTCCACCCGGCCGGCCACCTTTTGAAGGGATCTG
>CAYYHA010000133.1:4027-8473 GCA_964471535.1 uncultured Myxococcia bacterium
CTCGGGCTCGGCGAGGAGGTGGCGCTCCAGCGTCGGCAGCGTCGCCGGTGTCACGTTGGCGGCAACGGCGATCCGAAGATCGTCTTCCAAGAGTGGCTCCGCGCCTTCGCGCCAGGTGTGGAGCAGGAAGTCCAGCGCATCCTTGGACACCGGATGCTCCATCCCGACCAGGCGACCCAGAGCGAGGACGACCTGCCGGCGCACCTCGAGGTCGTCGTGTTCACGGTACAGGCGCATCAGCGGCACGAAGGCCCCGGGGAAGACCAGATAGCGAAGGCCGCCGAGCGCGGCCTCGCGCACGGATTCGTCGGGATCCCGGAACGCCTCGCCACACAGCTCCACCGCCTCGCGAAAGGGCAGGAAACGCAGCACTGCAGCGACCGCGGCACGAAGCGAGGCGGGGCTGCTGGGGTCCTCGAAGATGCGACGGAGGGGCCCTAGGGCGATGGGCGCGCCCAGCTTCCCCAGCTCCGCAACCAGGTCCATCCGGTACGTGGGGTCGCTTCGATCCTCTGCCGGATCCGCATCGCGCAGGCAGAGGATCAGGCAACGCCGGCGGACCACGTCCCAGTACTTCAGGTCGCCCATGGCCTCGGCAATGGGCGCTAGGAGATCGGCATCGACCTCCGCCGCCACGACGTCGGTGCGCCAGGTCGGTGGATAGGCGGCCTCTCCAGAGTAATAGCCCCGGAACCGCCAGCCCTCGGGCGATGCGCTCGCCGGGACCTCCACCTTCTGGGCGAGTTCATGGTAGCGGCGGCACCTCGCCTGCGAGAGGGGCAGCTCGGCGAGGCGCGCGTAGGTCGCTTGGACCCGCGCCAGGTCGCCGCGGCGGTTGTGGCAGTCGAGTGCCGCAAGCAGTGCGTTCTCGGCCAGCTCCGGCGTCACCCCGGCCTGCAGCTGCTGCTCGGCCGCCTCCTCGAAGGCGGCCGCGGCGCGCGCGAGGAAGTCGTTGGCATAGAGCATGCCAGTGCGGCGGCAGAACTCCCCCGCCTCGCGGAGCACCTCCGCTGCCGCCTGGTTCTCGCCGACCAGCAGGCTCGCCTCGGCGAAGTCGTGGTAGTACTGCAGCACGAAGAAGCGGTGGTCCCGGCGCTGCATCAGACGGACGCAGTTGAGGAAACCCTCGGCGAGGTTCTCGTGCGTGGCCGTCTGCCGGCCCAGATGAATCAGCGCGTGGTAACACGCCAGTGCCCGCGGGATCTCGCCACGGGTCTCCGCACGGTCTGCCTCCTCTTCGATGTGGACGATCGCCCGTGAGAGTGTCGCGCGTCCCTGTTTGTCGCCTGCGTCGAGCTGCGCCAGTCCCAGATTCAGCAGGCAGAGCGCCATCTCGTAGTTCCGCTCCCTGGCACCAAAGTGCTGCGCTGCCCGTTCCCAACACCGGATCGCCCGTGGCAGATCCCCGGCCTGTTCCCATGCCACCGCCGCACGGGCCTGCGCGCCGATGGTCTCGAAGGCCTTGGCAGCCCCGATCCTATCGCCGGCTCGGAGCCGACATCTCGCCGCCGCAACGAAGCGCCGTGCCTGCTCGTAGGCCTGGCAGGCCCGCTCGAAGTCGAGGAGGTACTCGAAGCACACCCCGGCCATCGCCGCTTTCCCCGTCCGCAGTGTCGCGTCGGCGAGGATGCGCACCCAGTCGTCGTAGACCACATCGGGGTGGTGCGTCTCCTCGATGAGGCGCCGGCAGGCGCTCATCGCCTCCGGCCACCGGTGCTCCCGTGCCAACTCGAAGGCGTCTCTCGAGAGCTGTTGGGTCGCCGGTGAGAGACTCATGCGGCGTGTGCCTCCCCGCTCACCTCCTCCACGATCTCCAGGGCCGCTCGGCGGCGCTGCCCCCGCTGACTCAAGTCGTCCCGGGTAACCACCCGGTACCGCTGCAGAAGCGGCAGATAATCCAGGGAGATCTCGTCGGCGAGGACGTAGATTCCATACAGGTAGGCGACCGAGACGAGCGCCTCAACGGTACCGACGGGAATGTGGCACTGCCCGTGGGTGAGGAAGTACACCGCCGCCTGCCGCCCTGCCGTCTTCCGGAGGGTGGACAGCGCGCCCAGGAGCGAGCGGAAGACGTGGGCATAGTTGCGGCCCCGCTCCGAACGGAAGGTGAGGAGATAGGGCAGCCGGTAGTTCTTCTCGGTGATGCGGATGGCCTCGTGTAAGCGAGAGTCGAAGAAGCGAACCTGAACCTCCTCACCCATCAGGACGAGCTTCTTCACCAGGGTCAGCGCGAGGCCCCGCGCGAAGATTGCCCGCGCCCCGCGCATGGAGGCACTGGCATCGATGAGCACCAGGTGCACCCGGCGCTCCGTCTCTCGCTCGGCTTCCCGCCCGTAGTACAGGAGCTGATTCTCCGCGACCTTGTGGGCGAAGACGTCGTCGGGGTAGGCGAGTTCGGTGGGAACGATCTGGTCGGGGTTGCCGCGGCGGTGGATCCCCGCGACCCCATCCACGGAGAAGCGCTGCATGCCGCGGCTGCGCTTGGTCTCCAGGATCTGGGGCAGGAGTTCCAGAGAGAAGTGGATCACGTCGGCGGCTGCCGGATCGTCGAAGACCCGATAGAGGTCCAGTGCAGCCATGGGTCCCACCAGGGACGCATCGCCTCCGAAGAGCGCAATGAGGCGGAGGGTATCGAGGTCCACCCGCTCCGCATTCGTGAGCACCTGCTGGTGCCGCTCCGCCAGCCAACGCATGGCGACCTCTTCGTAGCCCGCGCCGTGCTCGGCAAAGAGGGAGGGCGGATCCACGATCTCGTAGGCACCGGCGTCCAGCGGCAGATCCCGCGACAGGTAGGCCCGGGCCGCCTGCGGTCCCATGGGCTCGAGCACCGGCGCGAGGATCCGCGCTACGAGAGCGGCGATCGCCTCGTTGGAGAGGGAGAGGCCAGGCGCGCGGTGTACCAGCTCCGTCTGGGCGAGGTCCCGGATCAGCGCCCGGTAGGCCTGCAGCAGACGCACGATCCCGGAGCCCGGTCCGATCCCCGCGGCCGCCAGGTCGGCGGCCTCGTGCCCAATGGACTGGGGCTTCCCTTCGCTCAAGAGACGGCCGAGGTCATGGGCGAAGAGCAGGGGCACGTGGTGACCGATGCGATGGATGAGGTTGTGCCAAGTGGCTGCGCGTACCACCGCCTCTGCACCCCCGCGCTTCGGCAGTGGGGAGAGCACGAGCGCGCCCTGCGCGGCCGCGAGGTAGCTTGCGTCGCTCATCCCGACCGGAACACCGCCTCCAGCAAGGCATCGATCTGCCCCACAAGGGCGTCGGCGGTCTCCCCCCCGTGGGTGAGAAGCGCGATGCGCAGATCCTGCAGGTTCTTCAGCTGCGCGAAGAGCTGCGCATCGGACAGACGCGCCGGTCCGGTGAGCACCTCCTGGATCAGGCGCAGCTCGCCAGCGAGATCCTCGATGCTGGCGCCGCCCTCGAGCACCCGTTCGTCGGGATGCTCGGCGTAATAGCGCTCGAGCACCGGATCGACGGCCTCATTGAGGAGCTCGCGCTGGTCCAGGTTGTTCCAGGTGTGTTTGAGCACGAAGAGGTCCGCTTCGGTCACCCGGTTCCGGCCTGCGAGGAGCGCGTGGGCGGCACACAGCTTCAACAGCTTGATGGCCCGGCGGTCGGAGATGGCCACCCCCTCGCCCCGAAGCTGGAAGACGATCCCCTTGTAGGTGTTGAGCAGCTGCGGATCGATCTGCAACAGAGCCGCCAGCCGGCGCTGCAGGGTCCGAAGGTCATCGGCGCTCATCACCGGTTGCAGAGCCGCTTCGTCGTCCACGAGTGCCTCACGCTCGAGGGCCAGGCCCGCCTCTAGGAGGCGTTGGAAGTGGTAGCTCTCCAGGTTGTCGGCGTGCACCCGAAGCAGGAATCGATCGAAGATGGCGTCGAGGGCCTCGTCGTTGGGCACCTCGTTGCTCGCTCCAAAGACGGAGATGAGTGGCACCTCCATCACCCGTGCGCCGTTGTTGAAGCGCCGCTCGTTGAGCACGGTGAGCAGCGAGTTGAGAATCGCCGAGTTCGCCTTGAAGATCTCGTCGAGGAAGACGATCTCCGCCTCGGGGAGCATGTCCTGGGTGCGACGCTCGTAGCTGCCCTCGCGGAAAGCCCGCATGTCCACCGGACCGAAGAGTTCGTTCGGCTCGGTGAAGCGGGTCAGGAGGTACTCGAAGTATCGCGCCTGACACAGCCGCGCAAAGCTGCGGATGAGCGCGCTCTTCGCCGTCCCCGGCGGACCGATGATCACCATGTGCTCACCGGCAATGGCACTCACCGCGACCAGGCGGGCGATCTCGTCCTTGGCGAGGAAGCGCCGCGAGAGCCGCTGCACCGCTTCTTGGAGACGGGGGACGGCAGCCGCGGGCGCGGGGGCACGCTCGAAGAGGCGGGCGTCGCTCATTGCCTGCTACTCTACCTCGGATCCGCGGGCGGGAGGCCGGGCTCGGTATCGGGCTCGGT
>CAYYHA010000133.1:8573-10876 GCA_964471535.1 uncultured Myxococcia bacterium
TGCTACTCTACCTCGGATCCGCGGGCGGGAGGCCGGGCTCGGTATCGGGCTCGGTGCCTTCGCCGTCCGAGCCATCCACCGTACGCGGGCGAGCACGGACGACTTCGGCCCGCGTGCGGCCGGGAAAGCCCATGAGGTTGAGCCGGCGACGCAGCACCTCCACCAGGGCCCGCTCCTCGGCGCGCGTGTCCAGGGCCTTCAGCGCCGCGTCGTACGCGGCAAGACGTTCGGCCAGCGCCTCGCCCAGCTCCTGTGCGCCGGGGAGGCCGAAGACCTCCCGACCGCGGTGCACGACCTTGAAGAAGGCAAAGTGCCACCGGTCCCCGGGGACGGCGGCGGTCAGACCGGGCCCCATCGGCTGCGGGGGCGGGCTTCCTCGCAGGATCGCCTCTTGGTTGATCACCACGTGGAGGTGATACAGCGCGTGGATAAGGCGCAGAATCTCCACCCGGTCCGCCTCCCTTTGAAAATGCTCGAGCGCCGCCTGCACCAGCGCCGCACCGGTGTGAATGGGATCCGAGTGCGCCGCCCAGTGGCGCACGATGCCCCGCACGAGGTCGGCGTCGCCGAGCCACCGGACCGAGGTGCCGAAGTGGAAGGGCGGCGTCTCCCGACCGGCGCTCACCAAGTCGGTCAGCGGCGAGGCCCGCAGAAGGGCCTCGAGGATCTCGCTCGCGGGATCCTCCCGAGCCACCTCCACGATGGCTCGATCCACGCTGGCCACGCGCACCCGGCGCAGCCGACGCCAGCGAAGGACCCGCGGCGGCGGCGGCTGGCCAGCGTAGGAGAGCCGGCCCGCCCAGTAGCGGACCTCCACATCCCGCCGCACGCAATCGAAGATGCGCCGCACGAGCCCGTGCCGTGCCTGCGCCCTTGCACGGCTCTCGGGAAGCCCGAGACCATCCACCAACGCCAGGGTCCAGCGGGCGGCGCTGCCCGGCGCGAGCGGCTGCACGTCGACACGCGACAGATCGGGGTGCGTGAGAGCGAAGAGGTTGTAGAGGGCGACGACGATGCGCAGATCCTCCTCCTCGAAGGGCAGCGGGCCGGGCAGCGGCGCCAGCTCCGCTGCGCCCGCGGCGCGCAGCAGCTCGAGCGCCTGCGGCCGCCCGCCGGGAGAGAGCAAGAGCGCGCGCAGCTCGGCGAGCGCCTTCTCTCCCACCGGCGCGCCCACCTGCAGCGCCCCCCCCGTCAGCCAGCCGCCGAGGAAGCGCAGGAGTAGGCCCGCCCGTCTCACCGTTCCTCGCCGCCAGTGGGCAACGGGTGGAAGCCCTCACCCCACAGGGGAAAGGGCCCCAGCTTCTCGTAGACCAGCCGAGCCCGCCCCGGCTCGGGCGGCAAGGGCGCCGCCGCCACCGCCACCGCTTCGAGGCGGCCGAGAAAGGCCCGACTCAACGGCTCGAGCTGCGCTTCCTCCACGAAGAAGGGCGGCTCCTCGGGCCCGGGGAAGACGTAGAGCCGCCCCGGCGTCGCACCCACCGCTTCGGCAACGAGCGCCGGCGGCAGTGCGGGGAGCAAGGTCCAGCCGAGGGGTAGGTACACCGCTTCACCGTAGCGACGCAGGGGCACGCCCAGCGGGATGGCCTCCACCTGCCCCTCGCCCACCAGCAGCACACCCCTTCGGAGGGACAGAGCCCGGTGCCGTTCGAGCACGGCGGTGGGCAAGAGGTAGAGAAGCCGGCGTAGCGCCTCGGTCTGCGACGGGGGGACCAAGAGCGCCTCGGGGCGTCCCGAACGGCGCCGGGCGGGAACGAGACGGACCGGGACGGAGGTGGCCGGCCCGGCTTCGGCGGGGCGCGCCGGAAGGGTCACGCCAGCAACCGCGGGCTGACAGACCTGACGCAGCGGCAACCACACGAGGCTCTCCTCGAGGATCCGAGCACCGGCGACGTTGCCCCGAAAGAGATAGAAGTGGCCCTCCCCGAGCGCCACCGCGCTGGCGCCAAGGTCGAAGGGATGCTCGAAGCCCAGTTCCACCGCGGCGCGCTCGCCCGCGGGTACGAAGACTTCGATGCCCGGCGTCCGGTGCAGGAGTCGCACGATGCGCTCGTGAGGCGTCGCGATCCGGTAGAGGTAGGCATCCAGGCCGTCGTCGGCGGTGACCCGCGCCACCTCGGCCTCGACTTCGGAGCGGAAGAGATAGCTCTCGAGCGCCGGCCGCAGGCCGGGCGCGACCCACAGCAAGAGCTCGGACACACCCTGCGCCCCCCCGCGGCGGGCTTCGGGAGGCAGCCGGAGAATGAGGGAACGGAGCGTGATCGTCTCGTCGATGCGGTAGGGCCCCTCGGCGACCCGGCCGTAGA
>CAYYHA010000134.1:0-10780 GCA_964471535.1 uncultured Myxococcia bacterium
GGCGCACCGCCCCTGTCCCTCTCCGTCGGGGCTCGCTTCTGATCCGGCGCACCTAGGAGAGGCGCTCCACCACGTAGTCGATGCAGTGGGTCAGCGCCTCCACGTCGCCGGGCTCGATGGCGGGGAAGGTGGCGATGCGCAGCTGGTTGCGGCCCAGCTTCCGATAGCTCTCGGTGTCGACGATGCCGTTCTCCCGGAGCACGGCAGCCACCGTCCCCGCATCGACGGCCTCGTCGAAATCGATGGTGCACGTCACGGGGGAGCGCTCGGCGGGATCGGCGACGAAGGGGCGGGCGAAGGAAGAAGCCTCGGCCCAGCGGTAGAGCATCCCCGAGCTCTCGGCGCAGCGCCGAACGGCCCAGGACAGGCCCCCCTGCTCGTTCAGCCACGCCACCGTGTGCTCGAAGACGAAGAGGGTCATCAGCGCCGGTGTGTTGTAGGTCTGGTTCTTGCGGCCGTTGTCGAGCGCGGTCTTGAGGGAGAGGAAAGGCGGGATGTAGCGGCTCGGGTCTTCCGCCAAGCGTTCGATGCGCTCGACGGCCGCCGGCGAGAGCAGGGCCACCCACAGCCCGCCGTCGCTCGCGAAGCACTTTTGCGGTGAGAAGTAGTAGGCGTCGAACTCGGCCGCCTCCACCGGCATCCCACCGGCGGCGCTGGTGGCGTCGACCAGCACCAGACCCTCGGCAGCCGGACGCCGCACCGCCATGCACACCCCCGTGCTCGTCTCGTTGTGGGGGAAGCAGTAGGCGTCCACCTCGGAACTCGGCACCGGCTCTGGATGGGTCCCGTAGGGGCTCTCGAGGATCTCCGCTTCGAGGTGCGGCGCCGCCTGCACGCTCCGGGCGAACTTCCCCGAGAACTCTCCGAAGACCAGGTGCTGGCTGCGCCGCTCGATGAGCCCGAAGACCGCCGCATCGAAAAACGCCGTGGCGCCCCCGTTACCAAGCACCACCTCGTAGCCATCGGGCAGCGCGAAGAGGGTGCGCAGGCCCTCCTGCAGGCGCGCGACCACCGACTTCACGGCCGGCCGGCGGTGGCTCGTTCCGAGGTACGTCGGAGCCGCACGGCGAAGCGCTTCGATGGCCTCCGGGCGGACCTTCGACGGTCCGCAGCCGAAGCGGCCATCCTTGGGTTTCATCTCGGCGGGGATCTCGATGCGGGGGGTCTCGCTCATGGGCGCCTTTCTAGGCCGTCACCCCGCGCGTGGGAAGCGCCGCGGGGCGGCGCCGGCCGCTGTGGGCAGGCGCGGGCCGCAAGCGGGGGCGGCGCGCTTCGCGTGGTGGACGGGCTGCACGCGTCAGCGCCAGCGCACGTGGAAGCTGCACTCCGCATCACCGAGCAAACGGCAACGTTCCTCGGCCTGCACGTCGCGCGCCCCGGAGAGCTCCAGGGCCCGGATCGCCCAGGCGAGCACCGCCACGCAGTGTGCGCGGTGGGGCCGCGGGATACCTTCGAGCGTGGCTCGGACCTCGCTCGCCGAGAGGCGCTCGACGCGGAAGTTCCCGGTGTCGTAGATGGTGCGCCACATCGACGCCGACTTCTCGAGGATGTAGGCAGGGCGACCCACCTTGAAGAAGAGGCGGTAGAGGGTGGTCAGGTTGCGCTCAGCCGCATCGCGAGCCATCTCTTCTCCGATGCGGTGGTCGCCGGTGCCGAGGACCCGATCGGCCACCTCACAGAGTTCGGTGAAGTGATCGAAGTCCACCCAGATGCTGGCGATGGCACCCTCCACCGCCTCTCGCGTCGCCGGGGAGAGCGCGGAGAGCACCCGCTCGTAGGCCCCCACCCCCTGCTCGCGCAGCCATTCACGCCGGGCGACGATGGCGCTGCCCTTCACGCGCATCCCCTTCTCCTACCCCGCTGGGCGCGGAGCGCAAGGGCTCGGGACGCGCATCCGGCCCGCCTGCTGAGGCGACCCGCGGGACCAACACGTGCTCCTAGCGACAGTAGCCGGCGATGGGAGAGCAGTAGGTGGCGAAGACATGCGGCTCGCTCTCCCCCGGGCGCGTGCAGAGCAGCAGCGGTTCGGGCTCGTTGACCACGACGTAGCTGACGCAGACGGTCTCAGCGTCGCAGAACTCGCCTTCCACGGGGCAGCTTCGCACCACGTCCTCGCAGGCGAGGCCGCTCGGGCAGTCCGCGTCGCTGCTGCACGGCACCCCGCAGAACTCCCGTTCCCCTTCGGAGATGGGGAACAGGCAGGTACCCGGGGCCGGGCAACTGTCGCACGAGGCGCAGTAGGGCGCATCGCCTGCCGGTGTACACCGGCCGCTGTCACAGAATTGCAGGTACGGGCACCACTGGTTGTCGAGGCAATAGCTCTCGCACTGCCCTCCCTGGCAGCTCATGCGCAGCGGGCAATCGGGCGTTTCACGACAGCCCGGGACACAGGTGCCTTCCTCGCACACTGTTCCGATGGGACAGTGCTCGTCCAGGTAGCAAGGACCGGCGGGGACGCATTGGTCCACTTCGCTCTGGCAGATCGTCGAGTCGGGGCAGTCGGCGTTGCTGATGCACGCAGCGACCGTCTGGCAGAAGCCGAAGCGGTTGCAGAAGCGGCCCTCCCCGCAATCGCTGTCCTCGTTGCAGACGCAGCGGCCGGTGGCCGTGTCGCAGGTGAGCCGGTTGGGACAGGAGGCGTCGCTGGTGCAGCGGCAGACACCGTCCGGCCCCTTCTCGAACCCAGCTGGGCAGCACCCGACGCCCACGCACACACAGGCCTCCACCTGCGGGGAGTAGACGTGGCCCTCCGGGCAGCAGGAGTCGAGGGCACAGATGCAGGCGTCGAAGACCCGATCGTAGCGATGCCCGGGAGGACAGCAGGAGTCCCCCCGGCAGGCGCAGGCCTGGGCCTCGGGGTCCCACTCCGTCTCCTCGGGACAGCAGCTGTCGCCGGCACACTCACAGCGCTGCGTCTCTTCATCGAAGACGTAGTCGTCGGGACAGCACTCGGCGGAGGCGCAGACGCAGGCACCGTTCGGACCGAGGTCGGGGTCGAAGACGAAGCCTTCCTCGCAGCACTCGGGGCCGTGGCACACGCAGCGCCCCGGCTGCGCGACATCGATCGCGTAGCTCTCGGGGCAGCAGCTGTCGTCGTTGCAGACGCAAAGACCGTCCTGGCAGATGTGACCGGCAGGGCAGACCTCGTCGCTGGCGCACACGCAGTCGAAGCTCCCGTCCTCCAGGTGCGCCCAGGCATAGCCTGGTGGGCACTGGGTCACCCGCTCGGAGCGCGCGCAGCCGGCGCCGGCGAGCAGCAGGAGAGGCCCCCAGAGCGCCGCGGTGTGGAGGAGGCGGTTCATACGTCGAGGTCGTAGCGGATGAGGATCTCGGCCCCTGGGGGCGGCACGTACCGACCCAGGAAGGTGATGGATCGGGTCGCCGCGTCGTAGCCCCAGCCCGTCATGGGGTTCCGAGGAATCGGCACTCCGTCCACCTCGACGCGGATCGAGGACTCGATGGGGATGGCGGAGAGAGGGAAGATGCGCCGCAGCCCACTGAACGCGAGACCAAGGCGCTCGAGGGTGCGGTCGAAGCTGGCGCTGCACACACTGGCCACGATGCCACCGGTCAGGGCCGCTGCCTTCTCATAGCGCACACCGGGCTCCGCATCCGCCCAGAGGATGTTCTCGTCGCCCGGGGAGACGCAGCCGTCGGGGACGTCTCCTATGACCGCACTGAAGGTGACCGTATCCTCGTTGCCTGGTCCCTTCAGCGACCGGAAGCGTCTCACGTAGTGTTCGGGCTCGCCCAGCGATCCGTCGTCCTCGTCACTGACCACGATGATGGCCAAATCGGCCTCGTCTCGGAGGAAGCCCGCATTGGGGCCACTGCGCATCGGCTCGGTCACCGCAGCCAGCGCGGCGGCAAAGCCCTGCTCGTCCTCCACCCGCGACGGGGGCAGCGTCACGTGGTCGGTAAAGGTGCCCACGGGGTCCGGCGTATCCCGGCTGATCACCGTGGGCGGACCGATGAGTTCCCCGCGAAAGCCCGGCCCGGTCTGTCGCATGTCGGTCGTGGTCACGCCGATGTGGTAGTCCACCTGCTCGGAGTCGAGACTGGCGATGAAGCGCTGGAAGGCCGCAGCGATGCGCGCCCGCTCGTTGTCCATCGAACCCGAGTTGTCGACCACCCAGAGGATGTCGACGATGGCATCGTCCTGTACGAAGCCGTCGATCTGCGTGGGGCCGCGGATCTCGGGTGGGAGGAGATCGGGCCGCAGGAGGCGCACTCGCCCCTGGTCGGCGGCGCGGTGGATCGCGGGCGAGACCTCCACCGGGGCCACCCGCGGGCGGTAGAGCGCATCGTCCACGGTGGGACGCTCGCAGGCCGCGAGACCCATCACCAGTAGGCTCCCCACGAGGATGCCCGCCGACACCTTGCGCCCGAGACCGGGACCACCGGCGAGCGCCGCGTGCTGCACAGCCGCCGGAGAACGCATCGGGAGGATGGAGGCTCGACGCATCACAGGCCCTCCACACCTAGCACGTGGCGTGCCATCCGAAACCCCCGAAGATTCGTCGATGCCAGACCGACCGAGCGTCGCATTTTCGAACAGGGTGTGCGCTGCGGTCACGGTCGACACGAGCGGCGCACCCTGCGCCCACCGGTCGACTCAGCGGGCACCGCCGGGCATCGGGCTGTGGCCCTCCCCGGACTCGAACCGGGACGTGGTCACCCACGGCTGATTTTGAGTCAACTGCGTCTACCTATTCCGCCAGAGGGCCAGGGCAGCGGAGCATAGCCGCCCTGTCCCCATGGTGGAAGAGCCAGGCGCCCCGCCGGGTACCCACCCTCCCCGGCACACGGTCACGCGCGCCGCCGAAGGCGGGCGAAGTACAGCGGCCCGGAGCCGCCGTCGCGGTCCGGCCGGAGGAAGCAGCCGAACTCGGTGGGGCTGCCCCGGCTGCCCCCCGGCTCGAGCACCTCGAAGCGGCCCGGCCGCTTGCGGTGCAGCCAGGCGATCGCACCGTCGTTCTCCTCGGGGCAGAGGCTGCAGGTGGCATAGACCAGCGTACCGCCCGGCCGGAGCGCATCGAGCGCGGAGGCGAGCATCGCCCGCTGCAACGTGCAGAGCTGCCGCGGCCGCGCCGGGGACCACCTCGCCAGCGCGGCCGGGTCGGCGAGCACGTGCCGGTCGGTGGAACACGGCGCATCGAGGAGGATGCGATCGTAGCGGGCGGGCTCATGGAGCCCCCAGCGCCGAGCATCGTGACCGGTGACGCGGACGCGGGCACGGAGTTCGGGCGGGAGGTAGAGGTCGAGGACCCGCCGCAGGCGCCGGCGCCGGGCGGCGCTGCGATCGTTGGCCACCAGCGAGCCGTCCCCGAGGCGAGCCGCAAGCACGAGGGTCTTCCCACCCGGGGCAGCACAGAGGTCCAAGACCTGGTCCCCGGGACGGACATCCAGCGCCCGCGCCGCGAGGACCGAAGCCAGGTCCATGAGGTACCAGCCGGGGGCCTCGGGGTCGGGCGGTGGCAGGCGGCCCCCTGGCGGCGGAACCCACACGTCCTCGAGCGTCCCCTGGGGCACCGCGCCCGCAGGCGGCACCCCGCGCCAGGGCGGCACCCAGGCCACGTGGCGAACCGGCGCCACCAGCGCAGCGCGCAGGGCAGGCCACGCCTCGCCGTAGGTGGCGCGGTAGAAGGCATCGAAGGCGGCAGCGCCCCGCTGCGCCTCTGCCCTGGCCGGGGTGCGACGCGGCGACATCGACGGCAGCCTAGCGTAGGCGAGGCCCCCGCGGCAGCGCCACGGGTGGCGCGGGGGCACCTGCGTTGTTATCTTCCGCCGCCCCCATGCTCAACCTGCTCATCGCCATCGCCGCCGGCCTCGCTGTCTTCTTTGGACTCGGCCTCGCCTGGAGCTTCAGCTACGCCGCCTTTCCCGGGGCGGCGGTGCTGATCGCGGTCTACTTCCTGCTCGCACGCCGAACCAGCAAGAAGGTCGAGGCCATCATGCCCGAGGTGCAAAAGGCACTCATGGCCCGGCGCACGGACCAGGCCATCGCCCTCCTCGAACAGGCACGCAAGCTCGGCCGCTGGCAGTTCCTGGTGAAGAGCGCCATCGACGCGCAGATCGGCATGATCCTCTACGCGCACAAGCAGGACTTCGAGGCCGCCCGGCCCTACCTCGAACGCGCCTTCTCCCGGCAATGGCAGCCCAAGGCGATGCTCGCGGCCATCCACTTCAAAAACAAGCGCTACGACGAGATGGAGCGGGTCTTCGAGGAGACGACGAAGGTCAACAAGAAGGCGAGCCTGCTGTGGGCCGCCTGGGCCTGGTGCGAGTGGAAGCGGGGCAAGCGGGACAAGGCCATCGAGATCCTTGGGCGCGCCAAGGAGCACCTGCCCGAGGACGAGCGGATCCAGAAGAACCTGCTCGCGCTCCAGAACAATCAGAAGATGAAGATGAAGGCCTACGGCGACGAGTGGTACGCGCTGCTCCTCGAGAAGCCGCCGATGCAGATGGCGGTGCAGGGGCGGATGCCGCGCTCCCGGAAGGCGCGCCGCGGGCGTCGTTAGGCTGCGAGCGCGGAGGCCAGCCCCCCAGCTCCGCCGCAGACGGCGCCGGGCCACGGCCTCTCCCCGAACGCACCCGGCCAGACGCTGCAGAGGGGCCCGCAGGAGCACTGCGACCCGGCAGGACTTCAGCCCGCCGCGGCCGCCGCCTTCTCGCGCTCCTTCCGGAGCTTGGAGATCTCCTTGTCGATCCCGGCGGGGTCGATCACCGCATCGGCCCCAACGGCAAGGAAGCGATCGCGCTGCGCGTCGGCGGTCCGCACGGCGATGATCCGCAGGCCCGGGTAGCAGTCCCGCAGCCGCGCGGCCGCGGCATAACCGGTGGTGGCGCCGGGCGGCTGCGCCACGAAGACCGCAGCGGGGAAGGGTCGAAGACCGTGGATCTGCTCCACCGGGTCGCCCGGCTCCCGGAAGAAGAGGACGTCCACGTCCTCCGGGAAGTCGACGGCGGAGAGAATCGCGGAAGGAACGTAATCGAAGACGGCGACGCGCACGGCGGCCTTTAAAGGCGAAAGGACGGGCGAGGTCAAGCCACCGGTCTCGGCGTGGTGGCAAGCGCGGAGCCTCCCGCTCCTCTTGCCGGACCCGATGTCCTCAGTCCTGATAGCGCGCGCGCATCAGCGCCACGATGGCCTCCCTGGCGCTCTCGAGGCGGTAGCCGTACTTCTCGTAGAGGGCTTGGAGCATCGACTCCACCTGCTCCTTGGCCTTCCGATCGAGGCGCCCGCGCTCCTCCTCGTCGGTGTAGGCGAGGAAGTCCTCGTAGAGGCGGCGCAGGCGGCGCTTCTGCTCCTCGTGGTAGTGGTCCTTCAGCTTCCGGAAGAGCTCCGGGAAGATGTGGCGGTAGTCGAGTTCACCCTCCTCGTCGGGATGCTCGAGCCGGTAGGCGCCGATCGCCGAGATCAGCGACTCTCGGAAGTCCTTCGCCGGCTCCTCCTCGCCCTTTACGATCGCCTCCATCTCCTCCATCAGCTTCTCGTTGGGCGGCTCGTCCTCGCCGGTGATTCGGTTGTGCACCTTCTCACCCCGGACCCAAGCCGTCACGTGTTGAACGTAGCGGCCGAACCACTCCACGAACTGCTCCTCGGCCACCAGGCCGGCGGCATCGCGCACCTCGGCGTCGACTTCGTCGATCCACGCTTCCCGCACTTCGCCGATGAAGCGCTCGTGGTCGTGGTAACCGTCGACCACCTCCTGCTGCAGGAAGGCATAGAGGCTCTTGTCCTGTACCAGGGCCTCGAGCTCCTCGAGCACCGAGCCGGCGGTGAGCGCCTGGCGCGCAGGGTTTTGAGCTGCATTGAAGAGGACCGTCTTGATCTCGCGTGCGCTCGCCCCGGTACGTCCCTCGTAGTTGGGATAGGTGTCGCTCTCGTGGTAGAGTTGCTCGATCACCGAGAGCAGGGCTTTTGCCTCGGTGCGGTTCAAGCGTGCCGGCGGCTCCCCCGTGTCGTAGAGCCGCAGCTTGTCCATGGGCGTCAGCCCACCCACCAGCGGCCGCACCTCCTCGGGATAGCGATCCGCCTGCGGCTTCTTCAAGCGCGTCAGCACGGCCCACTTCGCCGCAATCTCCACCGCATGGGGCGCGATGTGTTTGCCGACGGTCGCTGGGGTGACCTGATCCTCGTAGATCCGAATCTCGTCGGAGAAGCGTCGCAGATAGGGCACGCGCACCAGTTCCATGCGCCCCTTGAAGCTGGTCCAGTCGGGCAGTTCCTTGAACGCCGACAGGTGCATCTCGTTGCTGGTCGCAACCAGCACGGTATCGAGGCGCAGGATGAGGTGTTCCATCCGCACCTCCCCCGTCTCGCTGGTGCCGAGCAGGTACTTGAAGGCCTCGAGGGGACGCTTGAGGATGTCGCTGAACTCGAGCAGCCCGCGGTTCGCGTTTACCAGCGGGCCGTAGGCCTCGAGGAGATTGACGTTCTGCAGTGCCGGGGGGATGGAAGCTGCGCTCCGATCCACCGACCAGGCGCGAACACCGGCATCCACCGACATCTGCGGCTCCACCGTCACGCAGCCGTTCAAGTAGTGACGTGAGTAGTAGAAGCGCTCCACCTGCACGTGGGCGATCACCTTCGACCAATCGCCTCCGTAGCTGGCCATCAGCGCGTCGTAGATGGCGCGGTTCTTGGCCGAGAGATCGCCGTGGAGGAGGTACTCGGGCAAGACGAAGTCGCCGTCGTCCGCCTCCTCGCGCCGCGCCGGCCGGCACGCCCGCTCGAGGAGCCGGCGACGCTCGTCCTTGGGGATGAGGAGCAGCGGATGGTCACGCAGTTCGTCGCCAATGCGTGTCTCGATGTCCTCGGGATCGAGGTGGGCGTAGCTCTCCACCTTCACCGCGCTCCGAGCCCCGCCGAAGCCGAGCGATCCCTTCACCACCTTCTCCCGGGGAAAGACCCAGTGGAAGCGGTAGACTGCGCCCTCCGGGGTTCGCGAGTACGCCTCGAGCCCCGCCATCATCGCCGAGACGAGGGAGGACTTGGCCGAGCCGTTGGGGCCATGGAGCAGAATGAGGCGGTCGACCTTCCCCTGCCGGACAAAGTTCTTGAGGATTCGGTAGAGCGCCTGCTGCACCGCCTCCTGCCCGCTGACCCGGCCTCGTCCCTCGGCCCACGGCAGATCGAAGAGGCGGTAACGGACGAAGTCGCCCACAGGCGTCGCCCGCGTCTCGGTTCCGAAGTGATCGAAGACCTCCGCGAGGTACATCGCAGCGCTTCGCGCGTGGCGCCGCGGACTCTCCATGAACTCTGCGAGGTACTCGGGAAAGGAGAGGATCGAACGGTCCTCGACGAACCGTCCGCGGACGGAGGCCGCGACCTCCTCTAGGAAACCCTTCGGATCCATCTCGTCTCCTTCGCGTCCCCAGCCCCTTTTGCCGGCGGGTCGCCGTTGTAAGGCTCCGACCCTTGGGGGCCCCTTGCGAGCGTGCTACGGCCACCACTTGGCTCGGATCCTAGCGCTACCCTAGGGAGTAGGTCCATGGAAGCATCCCCGACACGCTGGCTCTCGCTTTCCCTTCCGATTCTCACCTTGGCGAGTGGCTGTCTCGTCGACGCCCCGACGCAGCCCTGCACCCAGGACGACGCCTGTGCCAACGACGAGGTGTGCGTCGACGGAACCTGCGAGGTCCGCGACTGCGACCCCGCCTGTGAGGCCGGTTTCGTCTGCGCTCATGCCCAGTGCCTCTGCGAGGAGGACGCCGCCTGTGGCGAGGGACGTCGCTGCGATGCCGGCCGCTGCGTGGACGACACGCCGCCCCCCGAATGCCGCAGCGATGCGGAATGCGCCAGCGGTTTCACCTGCGTGGACGGAAGCTGTCAGTGCGGGTCCGACGACGCATGTGGTATGGGCCAGGTGTGCGACGCCGGCGCCTGTCGAGAAGCGACCGCCTGCACCACGGACGACGAGTGCGCCGCAGAGGGGCGGGTCTGCACCGGGGGGGCTTGCGTCACGCCCTGTGAGCGGGCCGCCGACTGTGGGACACCCGAGGTCGCCTGGGCCTGTGAAGCGGGGCACTGCCTGCGCCGCTGTCTCTCCGACGCGCAGTGCGGCAGCCAAGAGATCTGCGAGCCCTTCGAACAGGCCGGTGCCTGCCGGCCCGCCCAGTGCGCCACCCTGACCGACTGCGCCGCCGGCGAGCTGTGCAGCGACGCCGAGCACGGCCGGTGCGAGGCGGCCATCCCCTGCGCCGACGACTCCGAGTGCGCCTTCGAGCAACACTGCGGGCTCCCCGACCCCTGCCCTCCCGGGTTCGACTGCTCGGTCGGCAACGAGATCTGCATCGATCGCGAACCGTGTACCAGCGATGAGGACTGCGGTGAGGGGCGCTACTGCAACCTGGACTACTGCTTCGACTCGACCCCTTGTACGAGCCGCGCCGAATGCGGCCCCGAACAGGACTGCGTGGGCGGTGGCTGCGTGCCCTTCGTCTGCCGTGGTCCCGACGACTGCGGCGCCGGCGAAATCTGCTCGGGCGGCAGCTGCATCACGCCTCCACCGCCGCCGGCGGTGGACCGCGTCTCCATCCTCTCCCCAGGTGGCGTGATCCTCGAGGGCGAGACACGCACACTCGTCGCCGTGGCCTACGATGCCGCGGGCAACGCGATCGTCGGCGCGCCGATCCAATGGTCCTCCGACGCGCCCGACAGCGTTTCCGTCAGCGCCGACGGCGTCGCCACCGGCGGCAGCACCCCGGGCACCGCAACCCTCACGGCGAGCTTCTCCGGCGAGTCGGACACGGTCACCCTCACCCTGCTGCCGCC
>CAYYHA010000135.1:0-10699 GCA_964471535.1 uncultured Myxococcia bacterium
ACCCCCCCCAGCGGAGACGACCGAGCCCGCGGCGAGCACCGCGCCGGCGAACGCTTCGGAGCCCGCCGGCCGGGAGGCTGGCGCGACGGAGGCGAAAGGGGGCGCCCCAGCGGCCTCTGGCGGCCCCACCCTTCCGACCGACTTCACAGTAGGGGTCGGAGCCGGCTGGGTCTTTCCCGGTGCGGAGGTCTTGAGCCCCAACGTGGGCCTCACGCGCCTTCGGGTCACCCCCGAGATCGAGGTGGAGGGAGCACTCAACCTCGGCTTCGGGAGCGGGTCGACGAAGACGGACATCAACCCAGACGACAACACGATGGACACCGAGGACCGAACCGCACACTTTGCCCTCGCCCTGAGCGTGGACGTGCGCTATGCAGCGCTGCGGGGGGCACATGCCGAGTTCGTCGCTGGTGGCGGCATCGGTGTCGGCTTTACGGGCCAGGAGACCGATCCAGACGGACCGGACAACATCCAGCGCACGCTGAGCACCAGCCTTGCCGCCCAGTGGCTCCTCGGCGTCAACTGGTTCGTCACCCAGAACTTCGCCGTGAGCGCTGACGTGCGAAATCCCCTCCTGAGCTACACGAACCAGTCCACGGAGATCCCCTCAGAGGACCGCGTCGATTCGACCACGAGCCTCGACCTCGGACTCATCTTCGCTCCACAGGCGCGGATCACTCTGCTCTTCTACCTGGACTAGCGCTCCCTGGAAGGCAGGTGCGCGGTAGCTGCGGGCCGTCCCAGTGCTCCGCATCCGGGCCCGTCGCGACCAGGTGAAGCGCGCGCCACGGCGCCCTGCTCAGCCACCACCGGGGGCAAGCGGGCGCAGAGCGCCGCGGCTGAAGCGGAGGACCTGACCGACACCAAGGGAGCGGGCCAGGCTCCATGCCGCAGCGGGCGCCAGCGCGCCATCGTGAACCACGACCCGCTGCCCCGCCCGCCGCAGCCGTCGCGCCTCGGCCAGCACCCGGTCCAGGCGCGCGCGACCCCGCAGCAGAAGGATACCGCCGGGGGACGCGGCATCCGGCTCGAGCGCCGTGAGCAGGTCGGTGAGGTCGACGGCGAGGCCCACCGCGGGCGCGGGGGCCCCGTAGCGGGCGAGGAGCCCGTCGTAGCGGCCGCCGCGCGCGACCTCGGCGCCGACGCCCTCGGCGAAGGCGTGGACCGTGAGGCCGGTGTAGTACCCGTAGCCTCGATTCTCCCCGAGGTCGGTTGTGATCTGCGCCCGCACCTCGAGCTGCGAGAGGCGCTCGATCAGCGCCTCCACCTCATCGACGCAGGCCTCACCCGCGCGAGCGCGACGCGCGATGCGCCGAGCCGCCGCCAGCGAACCGTGTCCCCACAGGTCACACAGCTCTGGGAGGAGACGCCGTACGCGGCGGCCCTTGGGCGTGGCGCCGCCGGCCTGGCGTAGGAGCGTCTCGATGGCCCCTGCATCCTTCCGCCCCAGCGCTGCTTCCACCTCGGCGCGCACGGTGCTGCTCAACTCGGCAGCCCCGAGGACGGCCTCGAGGAAGCCAGCGTGACCGATGTCCAGGGTGGGATCCGCAACGCCCACTGCCTCGAGACCATCGAGGCAGAGCAGCACGATCTCGAGATCGTGGAGCGGGCCCGCCCCGCCGAGGCATTCCACCCCGGTCTGGAAGATTTCCTTCGGGCGACCCGGGCGATCCTCATGGGGTCGGAGCACCGGACCGGCGTAAGAGACCCTCAGCGGGTGCGCAGCGCCGGCGACCACTCGTGCGAAGATGCGCGCGACCTGCGCCGTCGGATCGGGCGCAACCGCCACCACCTCCCCGCTCTCGGGATCGACCGTGTGGTAGAGCCGTCGCTCCGACTCTCCGAGTCCTCGGCGCAGCAGCTCGGCCCGCTCGAGCGTGGGAACGACGACCCGGCGATAGCCGTAGCGCTCGAAGACCTCGAGCAGGGCGCCCGCCGCAGCGAGCAGGCGCGCCGCCGGCTCGGGCGGATAATCGCGCACCCCCCTAGGCGGTCCCAGATCCACGGATTCTCTCAACCTGCTAGAGCTTCACGACACGCACACTGATGACGTGCTCGATCTCGCTGAGCTGGCGGATCGCCTCCGGGTCGTCCGAGTCCACGTTCACCAGGGCGAGCGCCTCTCCCTTCGGGCGGTCGAGGGACAGCTGCATGCGGGAGATGTTCACACCTGCAGCCCCGAGGACACTGCCGATGCGACCCACCACGCCAGGGCGGTCGTAGTTGTGGATCACCAGGATGGTGCCCTCGGGCACTGCCTCGAGGTCGAAGCCCTCGAAGCGTACGATTCGCGGCTCGGCACGCCCGAAGATCGTGCCGGCCACGCTGAACTCACGGTCGCCCGAAGAGGCGGTGACCGTCACCAGGCTGGTGAAGACCTCACTCTCGGCTGCGCTCCGCTCCACCAGGGAGAGCCCGCGCTCCCGGGCCAAATGAGGCGCGTTCACTTCGTTGACCGGCACGTCGAGCTGCTGGGCGAGGACGCCGACCAGGGCGGCAACCGAGATCGGGCGCACCGGGTGCTGCTGCACCTCGCCGGTCACCTCGATGGTGAGGGCGTCGAGGTGGTCGGGTCCGAGCTGCCCGGCAATCCGCCCGAGGATCCGTCCCAACTCGATGAACGGACCGAGCGCTTCGAGGAGCTCTCGGCTCACGGTGGGCAGGTTCAGTGCGTTTCGTACCTCGCCGCTGCGCAGGAAAGCGACCATTTGCTCGGCCACCGCTACGGCCACGTTCACCTGAGCCTCGGTGGTGGAGGCCCCGAGGTGTGGCGTGCAGATGAAGTTGTCCAGCGCGAGCAGTGGATGATCGGCAGGTGGCGGCTCCTCGACGAAGACGTCGAATGCGGCTCCCGCCACCTTCCCGCTCTGCAACGCGTCGTGGAGTGCGTCTTCGTCCACGATGCCGCCACGGGCGCAGTTGATGATAAAGACGCCCTTCTTCATGGCGTCGATCGCCGCTGCATCGATGAGCCCGCGCGTCTCCTCGGTGAGGGGCACGTGTACGGTCACGTAGTCGGAGCGCCGGAACAAGGTGGGAAGGTCGACGAGTTGCACCCCGAGCCGCCGAGCCGCCTCCTCCGAGAGAAAGGGGTCGTATGCGAGGACCTCCATCTTCAGCCCCTTCGCGCGGTCGGCAACGATGCGCCCGATGTTTCCCAGGCCGATGATGCCCAGCGTCTTCCGGAAGAGCTCGCGGCCCTTGAACCGCGATTTCTCCCATCGGCCGGCCTTCAAGCTCGCCGTCGCCTGTGGAATCTTGCGGCTCACCGCCATCATCATCGCGAGGGTATGCTCGGCCGTGGTCACGCTGTTGCCGCCGGGGGTATTCATGACCACGACGCCGTGGCGACTGGCCGCCTCCACGTCGATGTTGTCCACACCGACGCCGGCACGTCCCACGACCTGCAGCTTGGTGGCCCGCTCGAAGACGTCCGGTCCCACCTTCGTGCCGCTACGCACGGCCAGGCCGTGGTAGTCGCCGATGCACTCGAGCAGTTCCTCGTGTGACAGGCCGGGGCGGTAATCGACCTCGATGCCCTCGGCCTCGCGGAAGATCTGGAGGCCTTCTTCGGCCAGACTGTCGGATACCAATACGCGCTTCATGGTTTCGATCCCTTCTCGGCCCCGGCGATGACGCAGTGCGACGAAATAGCAACGCCGGGGTCTGTGAGCAAGGCGGCCCCACCCGCGCAGACCCGCCCGCCCCGCCGGCGAGCAAGGCACCGCCTTGCGGACGCCGCGACTTTCGGGGGAGACTTCTCTGGCATGCAGGTACGTGTTGCGACGGAGGGGTCGATGAGACGCTGTTCACACTGTGTGGTGGCAATGGGGCTCGTAACCTGCGCTCTCGTCGGCTGTGGCTCGCCGCCAGCGCCCCCGGAAGGCCCGAGTGTCTCCCGCGTGGACCCCACCACGGTGACTGGAACGGTGTGGGGGGAGGTGCTCGACGCGCTGACCGGGGCCCCTCTCGAAGGGGCGACGGTGTCCCTGGCCGCCGGCGAGACGGCAACCACCACCACGACAGACGCCTCGGGCACCTTCCACTTCAGCGGCGTGCCCGCAGGCGGCAACGTCGGAGTGACCATTACGAAGGAGGGATTCACACGGGCCACGACCCAGGTCTACGTCTCGGCGAGCGCAGGCAACTTCCCTACGGAGGGAGCTGGAGCCTTCGCAGGATCCATTTCTCTCTTCCCAACCGACTCCGCGCTGACCGTGCGGGTGCTCGGCTACGACGGGCAAGCCATCGATGGCGCCACCGTGCGGGTGACCATCAATGGTGCCTATGTCCTGGGATCCAACGTCCGTGGCCGCTACAGCCGCTCGGGAGTCACCGCTGGGGGAATCGCAACGATCCCGGGGATCTTAAACCTCCTTGCCGCCTCTGACTTCAACCTCACCTTCGACATCCTGGCAGAACCGGTCGATCGGGATGGGGATGGACTGCCCGAGTACTTGGGCCAAGCGGTCACCTACCCCGCGGAGGCCTTGGTGGCGCAGGGGGGCACGGTCGTCATCCGACTGGACCCGTTCGGCGGAGATCAGCCCCTGGTCGTCGTGGGAACCAATGTCAACTCCCTGATCAATGGGGTTCCTGCCCCGGGCGATTCCGTCGTGCCTGTGAACGGAGAGATCCGCATCGTCTACAATCAGCCCGTTGAGCCACAGAGCGTCCAGGCGATCGCTTTCTTGTACGACGGTCGGACTCCGTTTCCCGTGAGCAGCCGGGTCGAAAACGGGTACACGGTCGTCATCTCACCCGCGATGCCCTACGATCCCGGACGCGAGTACCACCTCCGAGTCCAAGCGAGTGCCTTGGCGTCGAGCCAGTTCAACCCTGTTTCGCGTGCCTATGGCGCCTACTTTTCTGAACCGGCGAGTTCGGAAGTTCGGGTTTCGCGGGCGATTACCATCGACAGCAACGCCAACGGAGTCCTGGATGCGGGGGATCGGGTGGAACTGCAGCTCTCTCAAGTGGTTGGGCGTGGACTCGGCGACCTGTTGATTCGCTTTCCGCTCTACTTCAACGTCGATTTCGACGGATCTGGGACGGTGGGCGACGCGCGCGGCGAACTCAACAGCGGCCTTCCCATCCGCGCCGAATCGAATGAGACGATTCCTGCCGGCCCCTTCGGCCCAAGCGGATTCACGAGGGACTACGCGTTCACGATGCCAGCGGGGAGCTACAGCTATGCGCCCAACATCAACCTTCCCTACATCCTCGATCTCGGCGCCTCGATGTCACCGGCCTATGAGCCGCTCCTCGATCCCAGCGGGCGCCCCGTGGCCACGCCCTCCAACCCGGAAACTCTGACGGTTTCCTTCCAGTAGCGACGGGTCGCCCCACGGGTGGGTGGCTCTGCGCTTAGCGACCGGCCCACTTCGGCGGGCGCTTCTCCAGGAACGCGGCGACGCCCTCCATGGCATCCTCGGTGAGGGTGTTGAGGGTGAGCTGTGAGGCCAAGAACTCCACGGCACGCTCGAGAGGCAGGCCCTCCACCACCGCCAGCCCCCGCCGGCCGAGCCCCAGCACCGCAGGAGACTTCGATGCGATCGTCTCCGCGAGGGCGGCGGTGGTCTCATCGAGGCGCTCCGGCGAGACGACCTCATTGACGAGACCGATCTCCTGTGCGGTCGCAGCGGAGATCTTCTCACCGGTGTAGACGAGGCGGTTGACCCATTTCTGGGGCAGCGTGCGGTAGAGCACGGCGGCAATCATCCAGGGAAAGAGCCCTACGTCGATCTCGGGCGTGCCGAACTTCGCGCTCTCGACGGCCACGGCGAGATCGGAGGCCGCGACGAGCCCCAGCCCGCCGCCGAGGGCGTAGCCGTTGACCCGCGCGACGATGGGCGTCCCGATCTGACGCATCTCCACGAGGAGGCGGCCGAAGGTCCGCCTGCCCTCGTGCCCATCGAGGATCCCCTCACCGGGCCCATCGGCGAGGTCCCCACCCGAGCAAAACGCCTTCTCCCCAGCGCCCGTGAGGACGATGCACCCGACCCCGCCATCGTGGTCGAGGCGGGAGAGCGCTTCCCGCAGCTCCTCCACCGTCTGCCGGGCGAGGGCGTTGCGCCGCTTCGGTCGATTCAGCGTGACGGTCGCGACACGCCCGCTCACTTCAATGGTGATGTCTCGAAAGTCCACGTCGTCCTCCCAGCGGGCGGCATCACCCGGCAGGGTCGATGGTTCAAGGGGCGAGGCCCCGAACGATGATCCGGATGGCGTCCTCTTTGGCGGCGTCGAAGGCACCTTCGTCGCCTGCATCCAGCGTGTGGAGCACGAAGCCGGTGAGGAGCATCTCGATGGTTCCGAAGATCACATACGCACCGTGCATGGGATCCACGTCCCTCCGCGCCTCACCCCGGGCCTGAGCCACCTCGATCATCGCCGCAGTGCGCCGGAAGGTGTCCTCGAACTGCGCGAGCCGACGCTCCTCCAGGAAGAAGGGCGAGCGGGCGATTTCCAGGACCATGACCTGGGTCGCATGCGGATGCGCGCGATAGGCGTCGAGCGCCACCGAGACGATTTGACGCACCTTCTCGCCGAGTGGCGCGTCGCTCTCGGCAACGGTGGCGACGACCTCACCGAAGAGCGTCCAGCTCTCCTCGAAGACGCTCGTGAGCAGCGCCTCCTTGTTTTCGAAGTAGTGGTAGACGAGCCCATAGGCGACGCCTGCCTCGCGGGCCACATCGGCGATGCGGCAGCCGTGGTAGCCCCGCTCTGCAAAGACCTTCACCGCTGCACGCAGGATCGCCCGGCGCTTCTCCTCACCGCCGCGCTTCTCACTCCGGCGCTCTATTGCCTTGCTCATCCCCGTCTCTCCATGTCTCCGGCCCGACCCAAGCCTCCTGCCGGTGCGAAGCGCCGCGGCCACCGGGCAGCAGGCCAGCGAGCAGGCACGGGCGCGCAGCGCCGTCGCACGCCGCTCTTCGGCGTCCGGCGCGGCACCTGCGCGTCCTGACGTGGGCAGGCGGACCGCAAGCGGCCGCGCCCAGGTGGCGCAGGTCCGCCGTACCTGCCTTCGCTGCCTCGCCGGCCTGCCTGCCTTGCCTGCGCCGCCGGGCCTGCCCGGACCACCCGCCGAGCGACGCCGATGCGCCACGCTTCGGGTTATTCCTGACTGACGAATCAGTCGGTTAGATACTTCCGCCGCACTCGCCTGTCAACGGGCCGAGCCGAGGGCGAGGTCTATCACGTCCGTGCCTGGCAGCCGCCCCGGGAACATTCGGGTGCAACCTGCTTCGGGTGCGACCGACTCTGGAGCCCGCCACCCCATCAGGGCACGATCACCTTGACCTTCGCGCGCTTGAAGGGGAAGCGGCCCTTCCCCTGGGAGGCGATCCTCCCGTGGGCCACGCGAAAACCGATACGCCGGCGCACCTGACCACGCTTGCCGCCGCGCACGATCACCTCCCACGCGCCCTCCATCTTGCGCACCTCCTTCACCGTGAGCGCGTTTTCCAAGAGCTTCGCGTCGGCGTCGATGTCCAGCCCGTCGGCGGCAAGCTCGTGCTCCATGTACCCCGTATCGTCCAGCGCAACGTCCCCCTCCGCCTTCTGAGGTGGGGCGGAGGCGCGGATGCAGTGGGCCCGCAGCCGCAGCACCTGCCCCTTCGCCCCCGACAGGACGAGGTCGTCCCGGCAGACGGTTTTCCCACGATGCTTGAAAATCACCTCCACCGGCGCCTGCGGCTCGTCGACCTTCAGGTAGAACTCCACCGCCAGGTGCTCCCCCGTATCGTCGACCCACGCCTCCTTGAGATGGCGGCGGCCATCCTCCATCCAAGTCCGCACCACCTCCCGCCTGCTCCCCAGGAAGGTCTCCTGGTCGGGCCCCCGGACGATATGCGCCTCGAAGACTCCGAAGCGCTTTCCCGCCCCATCCTGGAAGGCGAAGCGGTGCTTGCCGGAAACCTTGCCCCGCACCCGAAGGGTCACGGTGTAGGTGCCGAAGGCGCCCGCCGGCAGTTCGGCGTCGACCTCGGTGCTCTCCCGCACACGGCCCCGCTCGAGGTAGCCCACCGTCACCGGGCCGGCGAGCGGCCCTTCGACCACGAAGCGCAGGGTGATCTCCCCCTCGGCGATCGAATCCACGAAGGTGAACGGTTCGACCAGCCGGGCAGCCCAGAGCGCCTGCGGCGCCATCGCCGCCGCCAAGACCACCGCCGTGAGAGCCCAGCCCCCGCGGCCCACCCACGATGCTCGACGGCAAGGACTCATACGGACCTCCTCCTCGTTGCATTCCGCAGCGCGCGCACGAAGCGCTCCACGGCCTGAACCCTGTCCTCGGCGCCCTCGGCGATGCGGCGGACGATGGCGCTGCCCACCACCACTCCGTCGGCGAAGGCGGCAAGGGCTCGCACCTTCTCCGGGGTATCGACGCCGAAGCCGACCGCAACGGGCAGGCCCGTCTCGCGCCGCACGGCCTCCACGCGGGGCGCCAGCGACGACGGGTCCTGGAGTTCGGCACCGGTCACCCCGGTCATCGAGACATAATAGACAAAACCCCCAGCGCCCTCACCGATCCGCCGCACCCGTTCGGCGGGGGTGGTCGGCGCCACGAGGCGGATGATCTCGATGCCCACGTCTCGGAGCGCCCCCTGCACCTCGGGCGCCTCCTCCGGTGGCAGGTCGACACAGAGCACCCCGTCCACCCCCGCCTCGGTGAGCTCCCGGGGGAGCGCATTGCCGCGGCGAAAGAGGGGATTGAAGTAGCCGAAGAGCACCACCGGCAAATCGGGCGAGGCGCCGCGGATGGCCCCGGCGCGAAGCGCACGCACCAGCTCCAGAACGCGGTCGTAGGTCGTCCCCGCCTTCAGCGCCCGGGCGCTGGAGGCCTGGATCGTGGGGCCATCGGCGCTGGGGTCGCTGAACGGAAGGCCCAGCTCCACGACATCGGCGCCGGCGCGCGCGAGCGCCCCCAGGATCTCGCGGCTCTGCTGCAGATCCGGATCCCCCGCGGTGACGAAGGTGACGAGCGCGGCCCGACCCTCACTTTGCGCCCGCGCGAAGGCGGCACCGATGCGGTTCATGCCCTCCCCTCCTGTGACCGGATGCGGCGGACCTCCTCCATGTCCTTGTCGCCGCGCCCCGACACGTTCAGGATGACGACGGCATCGCGCGGCAGCGCCGCCGCGATCTCGCGGAGCGCCCAGACCGCGTGTGCACTCTCGAGTGCAGGTAGGATGCCCTCGGTCTCCGCGAGAAGCTCGAGCCCACGGAGCGCGTCCGCATCGGTGCAAGCGAGGTACTCGGCCCGCCCGGTCTCCTTCAGATACGCATGCTCCGGCCCCACCCCTGGGTAGTCGAGGCCCGCGCTCACCGAGTGCGCCTCGCGGACTTGCCCCGCTTCGTCCTGCAGGAGCAGAGATCGGGAGCCGTGGAGCACCCCCTCGGTGCCCGCATGCATGGTGGCGGCGTGGCGGCCGGTCTCCAGGCCCTCCCCTGCCGCCTCCACGCCGATCAGGCGGACCGCGCGGTCGTCGCGGAACCCCTCGAAGATCCCCATCGCGTTGGAGCCCCCACCCACGCACGCGATCACCGCCGCGGGCAGGGTGCCGCACGCGGCGAGGATCTGGGCCCGAGCCTCCTGTCCGATCACCGACTGTAGGTCCCGCACCATCGCCGGAAAGGGGTGCGGGCCCGCGACCGAGCCGATCAGGTAGTGCGTGTCGGCCACGTGGGTCACCCAGTCCCGAAGCGCCTCGTTCATCGCGTCCTTCAAGGTGGCGCTTCCCGCGTGGACCGCCCGGACCGACGCGCCAAGCAACTCCATCCGAAAGACGTTCAGCGCCTGGCGCCGAACGTCCTCCGCACCCATGTAAACGACACACTCGAAGCCGAAGTAGGCCGCGGCGGTGGCGGTCGCTACGCCGTGCTGGCCCGCCCCCGTCTCGGCGATGATCCGGGACTTCCCCATCCGCCGAGCGAGCAGCGCCTGGCCCATGCAGTTGTTGATCTTGTGTGCCCCGGTGTGACAGAGATCTTCCCGCTTCAGGTAGATCTTCGCACCGCCGAGCTTCTCCGTCAGGCGTTCGGCGTAGGTCAGCGGAGTGGGTCGGCCTACGTACTCGCGCAGCAGGGCCGAGAGTTCGGCAGTGAACCCAGGGTCGGAGCGGGCCCGCTCCCAGGCGTCGCGGATCTCGTCGAGGACGGGGATCAGGGTCTCGGCGACGTAGCGCCCGCCAAAGCGGCCGAAGTGACCATCGCCGAGGGGACGCCGGTCGAAACGGTACTCGATGGGCCTGCTCACCACCGCCCTCCTTCGAGCTCGGCCACGAAGGCCTCGATCAGAGCGGGATCCTTCACGCCCGGAGCCGCCTCCACGCCGCTCGCAACGTCCACGCCGCGAGGCCGGACCACCCGCACCGCCTCGGCGACGTTCTCCGGCCGCAGGCCTCCCGCGAGGAGGCAGGGCCGATGAGCAGAGAGCTCCCGCGCCGCCTCCCAGTCGGCGCACTGGCCGGTCCCCCCCGGGCGCTCGGCGGTTCCCGAGTCGACCAGCAAGAGGTCCGCTGCCGGCGCCTCGTGCGCCACCTCGGGAGAGGCGCTGGGCACCGAGACCGCGCGGAGCACCGTGAGTCCCACCGCCTGCAGCCGGTGCACCAGGCGTGCCGGCTCGCTGCCATGGAGCTGCACCCAACCGAGGCCGGTGACTCGGCAGGCTTCGAGGATCTCCTCGAAGCCCGCGTCGACG
>CAYYHA010000136.1:0-10693 GCA_964471535.1 uncultured Myxococcia bacterium
CCGCTACGCCGCCAAGGACCCCTCCACCCCCACGGGGCTTCGCGTCGACTACCCGAAGGCAATGTTCCCCGAGCGCTACGACGGCCCGTCCCCCTTCGACCCGCGTCCCTGGGCGTCACTCGACGGCTTCGGCCCGGGCAGCCAGCCGATGTGGATCGTGGACCGCCCCCTCGATCTGACAGGGGCCGCCGGCTTCGAGGACTGGGAGCGCTCCCTCGAGCCCGACAGCCCCACGGTGCTCCTGAACCTGGATACCGGCGAGCGGGTGGCGCACTTCGTCGAGATGGACGCCTGGGCGGAGCCGGGGGTGGGCGATGCGGAGACGCGGAAGGTGGTCTTCCTCCGGCCGGCCCGGCGCCTCGATGATGCGACCCACTACGCGGTGGCGGTGCGCGGACTTCGCTACACGGACGGCTCCGACTTTGCGCCCTCCCGCGCCTTCCTGGCGCTCCGCGACGGCATCCCGACCGACTCTGCGGTCGTCGAGGGACGACGAGAGGCGTTCGAGACGATCTTCGCGGCGCTCGAGGCCGCCGGCATCGAGCGAAGCAGCCTGCAGCTGGCCTGGGACTTTACGACCGCGTCGGGCACGGCGCTCCGGGGCGATCTCCTGGCGATGCGCGACGACGCCTTCGACCGCCTGGCGAAAGGTGCGCCCGGTGGCTGCACCATCACGCAGGTGGACGAGGACTACAAGCCGGAGATCGGCCGGCGCATCCTCGGCACCGTCGAGCTGCCCAGCTACCTCGAGGATCCCGGCCCGCTCGGCCGCCTCGCACGCGACGCCGAAGGCCGTCCCACCTTCGTGGGCTGGCGTCCCATCGAGTTCGCCGCGGTGGTGCCGAAGGTGCTCCTCGAGCCGGGGGCTCCGCCGGGCCCCCTCGTGCTCTACGGCCACGGGCAGCTCGGCAGCCACCACGAGGTCGAGTACAGCGGCGCGCGGACCATCGCCCAGTCCCTCGGCTACGTCCTGGTCGCCACCAAGTGGGCGGGGATGAGTGAAGACGACATCCCCGCAGTCGCCGCCGCCCTCGCCGATGCCACCGAGTTCGAGGCCATCGCCGACCACCTCCACCAGGGCCTCGTCAACATGATGCTCCTCCCCGACGCCCTCACCGCGCAGTGCGGCGAGGCGCCGGCCTTCCACTTCGAGGGCCATCGGGTCTTCGGGGAGGCGCGCTATTACCTTGGCATCTCCCAGGGCGCGATCTTCGGGGCCACCCTCATGGCGCTGCACCCGAGCATCGAGCGCGGCGTCCTCAACGTGGGCGCAGCCAACTACCAGGTGATGATCCAGCGCTCGCGGAACTTCCGCGAGTTCGAGAGCGGCCACGCGCTGTGGTACCCGCTGCGCTCCGATCGCCTGCTCATCTTCGCCATGATGCAGCAGCTGTGGGACCGCACCGATCCCATCGGCTATCTGCACCTCCTCCGCTCGGGACGGCTCGCCGGCGATCACCCCAAGAAGGTCCTCTACACCGTGGCCAAGAACGACGTGCAGGTACCCAACCTCGCCTCGGACATGGCGGCGCGGAGCATGGACTTGCCGCTGCTCGCCCCGCCGCTCCATCCGGTGTGGGGGCTCGCCGAGGTCGAGGGACCCTTCGACGGCTCGGCCTACGTCTACTTCGACACCGGCGCGCCCGAGGTGCCCCACACCAATACCGCGCCGGCGGAGGATCCCGGCGCCCACGGTCGCGTGCGCACCCTCCCGGCACACCTCGAGATGATGGACGCCTTCCTGAAGCCGGACGGCCGCGTGGTGCCCACTTGCGACGGCCCCTGCGACCCCGATTAGAATCCCGGGGCGGAAACGGGGCCGCCTCGGCACCACCGGGTGCCACTGCCCCCCGGCCCCGGCTGGATCGGTTCGGCTCGAGACGCATCGCAGGGAGGGACCGCATGCTGAGAGGTGAAAGGTGGCGAGGGCCCGCGCGGATCTTCTGCGCGCTTCTTCTGGGGACGACCGCATGCACCCGCGACTTCGCCTTGCCGGACCCGGCGCCGCCGGCGAGCGCCAACCTCTCGGGACGGGTCACGGCGGTGGACGCGGCCACCGGTCAACTCATCCTGGTGCCACAGGCGCGCATCGAGGTCGAGGGCACGGGCGTCGTGGTCTACAGCGACGATGGCGGCAGCTTCAGCATCACCGGCCTGCCGCTGGGCCGGCAGGTCGTGGTGGCCAGGTGGGATCGCGACGGCGACGGGATCTTCGACCGGCAGCGCCGGGTGGAGGCCCTGTTGCAGGCCCCCGGCCAGGACCTCTACCTGGGGGACCTCGCTCTGGAGAAGCCGGGAGCGATCTCGGGCACGGTCACCCGCGGCGAGAGTAACGCGGGTAACAGCGGCATCTTGGTCTATGTCCCCGGCACGCCGCTCTCGGCGGTGACCGCCGACGACGGCAGCTTCTTCCTGCGCGACGTCCCGCCGGGGATCGCCACGGTGGAGGCGAGCGCCGAGGGCTACGCCATCGGGCGCGTCGAGCGCCTCCCGGTGATGAGCGGCCTGACCACCGCCGAGGTCTCCCTCGTCCTCGAGCCGGTCTCCTCCTCCGGACCCTTCGATCTCACGGGTGCAGTGCAGGTCTCGGACCGGCCCGACCAGAGCGGCGTCCGCATCCGCGTCTACGACGGAGAGACCCTGCTCACCGAGACCACATCCGACACCTCGGGGCACTATACCCTCACGGGACTCACCCCGGGCGTCTTCGATCTCGAGGCCTCCGCGGAGGGCTATCCGCCGGCCCGCGTGCCGCGCCTCTCCCTCCACCCCGGCGCCTCGCTCACCCCGCTGGTCCTGCGCCGGGCGGCACCGGACGACCTCGACGGCGACGGGGTGCGTGATGCCGAGGACGAGGATGTGGACGGCGATGGGGTGCCCAACGAGGCCGACGCCTTCCCCCGCGACCCCGCGGAGGCCTCCGATCGCGATGGCGATGGACTCGGCGACGGGGTCGATGGCGACCGCGACGGCGACGGCCTCTCCGACGAGGAGGAGCGCGCGGCGGGTCGCGACGGATGGATCACCGACATCGACCGCGCCGACACGGACGGCGACGGCGTCCCCGACGGCGAGGACGTGTGCCCGGCGCACCGCGATCCGGATCAGCGGGACAGCGACGGGGACGGCGTCGGCGATGCCTGCGCCCCGTGCCTCGGAGCCACAGGTGCCCGCGCGGTCTGCGGCGCCAACGAGGCCGCCATCGACGCCAACGGCGGCACGCTCTACACCCCCGACGGCCTGGGCACGCTGCGGGTCCCCAGCGGCGCGCTCGCCGAGGCGCTCACCCTGCGCGCGGTCGAGGTGATGCGCACCGACCTGGTGGGGGATGCCTACGAGTTCGGGCCCGAGGGCACCCGCTTCGCCGTCCCGGCGGAGCTCTCGGTGCGCTTCCTTCCCGCACAGCTCCCTCCGGGCGCCGCCAGCACCGACCTGCGCCTCGCCTACCTTGGCGAGACAGGTGGGGTCACTCCCATCCCGGAGAGCACCGTCGACCCGGCGGCGCACACGGTCACCGCGCCGGTGGCGCACTTCAGCCAGATCGGCCTGGTGGTGGTGGGTGCCCCCGCCGAGGATCCCCCACTCGCTCTCGCCCGACTCCTCGTGGACGAGACCCCACTTTCCGGCAGCGAGCCCACCGTGGAGGTGGGCACGCCGGTCGTCCTCGATGGCAGCGCCTCCTCCGATCCCGGAGGCGCCGCCCTCTCCTACCGCTGGTCCCTCTTCGAGTCGCCGCAGTACAGCGCCGCGCGCATCGAGGCGGCCACCGCTCCCCGCGCGCTCCTGGTACCCGATCGCCCGGGTGCCTATCGGGCGGGCCTGATGGTCTCCAACGGAAGCCGCGATTCGGAGGTGGCGATGCTCCGCTTCGTCGCGGTCATGGGCTGCACCGACGGCGAGACGCGAAGCTGCTACGACGGCCCGCCGGGCACCGCCGGGCGCGGCGCCTGCACCGCCGGGCAACAGACCTGCGTCGCCGGCGCCTGGGGGCCCTGCGAGGAGGCGGTGCGACCGCTCGCAGAGATCTGCGACGGCGAGGACAACGACTGCGACGGCCTCACCGACGAGGCGCTCGCTTGCACCTGCACCGAGGGTGAGACGCGGCCCTGCGGCCTCTCCCTGGGCGCGTGCACCCAGGGCGTGCAGCGGTGCACCGGCGGACAGTGGGGCGCCTGCGAGGACGCGGTGGGTCCGGCCACGGAGATCTGCAACGGGGTCGACGACGACTGCGACGGCTCCACCGACGAAGGGACCGGCGGCGGAAGCTGCTACAGCGGCCCGCCAGGAACGGAGGGCGTGGGGCGCTGCCGCGCCGGCCTGCGTACCTGCGACCCCGACACCGGGGAGATCGGCTGTACCGCCGAGGTGCTCCCCGCACCGGAGACCTGCAACGGCGTCGACGACGACTGCGACGGCCTCGTCGACGAATCCTGCGGCGAGTGCAACCCCGGCGAGAGTCGCCCCTGCGGGAGCAGCGATGTGGGAGTCTGCCAGCTGGGGTCGCAGACCTGTCTGCCCGGCGGGCGCTGGAGCGCCTGCGATGCGGTGGAGCCGGCCCCGGAGCTGTGTAACGGCCTCGATGACGACTGCGACGGTCAGACCGACGAGGACTTCGACCTGCAGAGCGATCCCGCCCACTGCGGTGCCTGTGGGAATGCGTGTGCCCTGCCCCATGCGGTTGCGGCCTGTGGCGGGGGAAGCTGCCTCCTCGTGGGGTGCGAGCCAGGCTACAGCGACCAGGACGGAGACCCAGCCAACGGCTGTGAGGCCGCCTGCGTCCCGCAGAACGGAGGCATCGAGATCTGCAACGGCCTCGACGACGACTGCGACGGGGCCATCGACGAGGACTTCGATCAGGACGGCGACCTCGTCACGAGCTGTGCCGGCGACTGCGACGACACCGATCCCGGCATCCGTCCCGGGGTGCCGGAGGCCTGCGATGCGGTGGACAACGACTGCGACGGCCTGACCGACGAGACCTTCGACCTGCAAAACGACCCCAGGAACTGCGGCGCCTGCAACGCGGTGTGCAGCGCTCCCTTCGCCGTCTCCGCCTGCTCGGCGGGCCTGTGCACCCTCGCTGGCTGCGCCCCGGGTCACACCGACCTAGACGGCGAGCCCACGAACGGCTGCGAGTACCTCTGCACGCCGACGAACGGAGGCATCGAAGCCTGCGACGGGGCGGACAACGATTGTGACGGCGAGGTGGACGAGGACTTCGACCTGCTCTCCGATCCGAACCACTGCGGAGCCTGCAACAACGCCTGCACCTTCCCTGCCGGCCTCCCCGCTTGCACCGGTGGCGTCTGCCAGCTCGCCGGCTGCGTACCCGGCTTCGTCGACCTCGACGGCAGCGCCGGAAACGGCTGTGAGTACGCGTGCACCCCCACCGCCGGCGGTGTGGAGGTCTGCGACGGCGCCGACAACGACTGCGATGGCGCCGTCGACGAGGGCTTCGACCTCTCCTCGGACCCGGCCCACTGCGGCGCCTGTGGGCGCGCCTGCCCCGTGGCCCACAACACGCCGCTGTGCGCCGGCGGCGTCTGCTACGTGGGCACCTGCGATCCGGGCTTCGCCGACGCCGACGGGGATCCCTCCAACGGCTGTGAGTACGCCTGTACTCCGTCGAACGGGGGCGTGGAAGCATGCGACGGGGTCGACAACGACTGCGATGGCTCGACCGACGAGGGCTTCAACCTCATGGGCGACCCCAACAACTGCGGCGTCTGCGGCAACGTCTGCAGCTTCGCCGGCGGCACGGCCACCTGTCAGGTCGGGACCTGCGCCCTCGCCGGTTGCCTGGCCGACTACTACAACCTCAACGGGGATCCCGCCGACGGCTGCGAGTACTTCTGCCGGCCGGCCACCCCTGGCCCCGAGATCTGCGACGGCGAGGACAACGACTGCGACGGTGCTACAGACGAGGGCTTCGACCTCGACGGCGATGGCTACACCACCTGCAGCGGCGACTGCAACGACGATCCCGGCTTCGGCTTCACCATCCATCCTGCAGCGACCGAGCTGTGCAACGGACGGGACGACGACTGCTCCGGCGGCCTCGACCCCAGCGAGGCCGATGCCGACGGCGACGGATGGATGGCCTGCGACGGCGACTGCAACGACGCTCCGGGCAGCGGTGAGTTCCAGTACCCGGGCGCCCCGGAGGTCTGCGACGGCCTCGACAACGACTGCACCGGCAGCCCCGACCCCGGTGAGGTCGACGCCGACAACGACGGGTGGATGGTCTGCGCCGGCGACTGCAACGACGACCCGCTGAACAACGGCGGCGCTCAGTACCCAGGCCGCCCCGAAGCCTGTAACGGCATCGACGACGACTGCGACGGAGCCATGGCCCCGGGCGAGGTCGATGCCGACGGCGACGGATGGATGGCCTGCGACGGCGACTGCAACGACGCTCCGGGCAGCGGTGAGTTCCAGTACCCGGGCGCCCCGGAGGTCTGCGACGGCCTCGACAACGACTGCACCGGCAGCCCCGACCCCGGTGAGGTCGACGCCGACAACGACGGGTGGATGGTCTGCGCCGGCGACTGCAACGACGACCCGCTGAACAACGGCGGCGCTCAGTACCCAGGCCGCCCCGAAGCCTGTAACGGCATCGACGACGACTGCGACGGAGCCATGGCCCCGGGCGAGGTCGATGCCGACGGCGATGGGTGGATGGTCTGCGAGAACGACTGCAACGACGATCCCAATGCCGGTGGAGCCCAGCAGTACCCCACCGCCTCCGAGGTCTGTGACGGCCTCGACAACGACTGCGCCTACGGCCCCGGGCCCGGTGAGGTCGACGCCGACCTCGATGGGTGGATGGTCTGCGAGGGCGACTGCAACGATGATCCCGGCAAGGGCGGAGCCAACGCCTATCCGGGGGCACCGGAGCAGTGCAACGGCTACGACGACGACTGCGACGGCTCGCCGGGTCCCGACGAGGTGGACGCCGATGGCGATGGGGTGATGGTCTGCCAGGGGGACTGCGACGACACGCCGGGCACCGGACAGTTCACCCATCCGCAGGCCCTCGAACTGTGCGACGGCATCGACAACAACTGCTTCGGCGGCCCTGCCCCCGACGAGGTCGATGCCGACGGCGATGGGGTGATGGTCTGCCAGGGCGATTGCGACGACAGCCCCGCCACCGGCGCGGCCATCTACCCGATGCAGATCGAGGATCCCCAGACCCCCTACGACGACAACTGCGACGGCTTCGTCCCGCAGAGCGGGTGCGTCGACGCGGACGGGGACACCTCCTTCGACCAGGCCTGTGGCGGCGGCGACTGCAACGACGACCCAGCCACCGGCCCCGCCTTCCACCCGATCTCCACCTCCGGCTTCGAGCACGAGACGCCCGGCTCACCCGACGATCTCGACTGCAACGGCGTGCTGATGCAAAGCAGCTGCGTCGACGGGGACGGAGACGGCTGGCTGCCCATCGCCTGCGGGGGGCACGACTGCGACGACCTGGACCCCGCGGTGGCCCCCTTCCATCCGGAGGACTGCGACGGCCGCGACAACAACTGCGACGGGCAGCTCGCCACCGGTGAGGTGGACGCCGACGGGGACGGCTGGTGGGTCTGCGCCGGCGACTGCAACGACGACCCGGCTGCCGGCGGCGCCAATGTGTACCCCCTCGCCCCCGAGTGGTGCACCAACGGCATCGACGACGACTGCGACGGCCTCACCGACGAGCC
Source organism: uncultured Myxococcia bacterium (assembly GCA_964471535.1). GTDB lineage: Bacteria > Myxococcota > Myxococcia > SLRQ01 > SLRQ01 > CAYYHA01. Next base: position 7,707 of record CAYYHA010000136.1, read on the forward strand.
CGACTGCACGCCCTAGGCGCCGCCGGTCGCAGCTGCGTCCTTGCCCGGCGACTTGGCTCGGCAGGACGCCTGCCGCCCGGCGCTGGATCCGGGGGCGGGGCGCCCGGCACACCGGGCCTCCACTCGCGCGCGGCCCCTCCTGCGGAGGACCGGCCGCGCCGACCGCCCGCCTACCAGGGGATCTTCATCGGCTCGGCACCCGGCACGCAGGCGTAGTGGGAGAAATCGGTGACCCCCGCCTCCCGGAGCACCTCCTCGTCGAGGAAGGCCTGTCCGCTTCCCAGCTCCTTCGGCTCTCGGGCGACCAGTTCCAACAGCGCATCGGCGAGGATATCGGCCTTGCGCCAGTTCTCCTTCTGGCCGAGGCCCAGGTTGATGGTGGCATAACTCTCGATGAGGGTGACCGGCCACAGGGCGTTGACGGCGATGTTCTCACCGGCGAGCTCCTCGGCCAGGGCGATTCCGAGATAGGTCATCCCGAACTTGCTCACCATGTAGGCGCACTTGCCGGCGACCAGCTTGGGGTTGTCCACCGGCGGGGACATGTTCACCACGTGGCCGTAGCCCTGGGCGCGGAAGTGAGGGATGCAAAGCTGCGTCGCCACGTGCGCGGCGCGGAAGTTCACGTCCATGACCAGGTCGAAGCGCCTTGCCGGCGTCTCTTCCACCGGATACCACCACGCCGCGCCGGCGTTGTTGACCAGGATGTCGATGCGCCCGAAGGTCTCGAGGGTCGTCTCGACCATCTTTTCGAGCATCGCCTCCTTGCGCACGTCCACCTGAAGGGGCAGCGCCTCACCGCCGGCCTGCCGGATCTCCTCGGCGACGCTGTAGATCGTGCCGGGCAGGCGGGGGTTCTCCTCCACGCTCTTGGCCGCCACCACCACCTTCGCCCCCTCGCGCGCCAGCGCGAGCGCGCACGCCCGCCCCACGCCGCGGCTCGACCCCGTCACCACCGCAACCCGTCCTGCGACCCGTCCCGACCTCCTTCGCTCCTTTGCCGCCGCCGGCGGCGCTTCGTGCTTCGATTCTCGTTGCTGCCCCCGCCCGCCGAACCCTACCCGTCCCTCCCGCCCCAGGCGATAGCCCCTGCGCTTGCCTTCGCCTCGCGGTGACGCTCACCGATCGAAAGCCCCCGGGCGGAGCCCGATCGCACCGCGGGCGCGCGCGGCAGGCCCGGTGGCCACTGCGCCCGAGCGTCGAGGCTGCAGCCGGTCGAGTCCGGCACGGCTCGCACCCGCACCCGATTGTTCCCTGCAGGCGGACCAGGCACCGTGTCCGACAACAGGAGGAAGTCGAGACATCTCCTCGCTCATCTATGGCTCCAGGATGGTCGCTACCGCTCGGTTGATGGCCCTTGCCAGCTCCGTGGCGCGATCCCCGCTGCGTGCGTTGCTCCAACCGAGCTGCAGCGTCCACCCCCCATCCGTGTCCGCAAGCCACAGCGCTTCGGGATCCATGAAATCCCCCCAACCATCCACGCTAGCTAGCGGTGTGGTCGATGTATGCCGAATCCGCCACGGTATCACCCATGCCAGACAGCGGAGCATCCAGGTCCCGCGCGGACTTACTCGCACTCGAACGCGGAAGGACAGCCATAGCAGCGCGGCACCAAGGAGGGAAATCCAGCCAACACTTGCGCCCCAGTGAAAGCCGAGCGTTGCCAGCGGCCAGATGGCAAAGCCGGCCCACATACTCGCTTCGGGATCGAACCCCGTGAGCCATAGCCTGTCCACAGTGAAGCGAAGCCGGACGCTGTACAGACCGAGCAAAAACGGGACGTACATGACCTCAACGAGGTAGGTGCCGAACATCGAGAGCAATAGAACGACTTGCCAAATGGCACCTAGGACATCCATGTGGCTGGTATCTTCTCGATAGATTGGATATTCAACCAATCTATGGGGCGCCCCAGTATGCGCGAGAAACGCCGGAGGGAGATTCTCGACGCCTTCGCCCGCGTCCTTGCGAGCCGTGGGTATGCGGGGGCTACTGTCGCTGCCGTAGCGACGGAGGCGGGCATCGCGCCCGGACTGATCCACCACTACTTCGAAAGCAAGGCAGAGCTTCTCTCCAGCCTGCTACGCGAGCTGTTGGTGCGGTTCCGTAGCCGGGTCGCCCACTACGAGGAACGAGAAGGGGACGCGTTGCGGGCCTACGTGGATGGCGCTTTGAAGCTAGACGCACGGGCGGACCGGCTGGCCGCACGGTGTTGGGTCGGAATCCTCGCCGAGGCGGTCCGCGACCCTGCGCTCTTCGCACAAATCCGTCGCCTCTTGGACACCGAGATTCAATCCATCATCCGTCGGTCCGGCAACGCACTCAGCGATCGGGAGGCAAGTGGCGTGCTCGCCTTCGTCATAGGCTCGTTGGTGCTCGGCGCCTTCGCACCCAGAAAGACAGCGGGCTTCGCTGCACCGATCCTCCTCCGAATGGTCGCTGCGATGCGTGAACACGGCCCGCCCTGACCGCCGGCTAGCTCGACCGAGCACTCCGTCGCCGCCGGGCGGGTTGGCGGACGGCCCGCGCTCCTCTTCGGCGACGAGGAGGACAACGATTTCACCCTTGGGATGGCCCGGGCCGACGATGCGTCGGACCAGAGCTGGTCGCTCCACGAGGTGGCCGGGGAGACCCCGACGGCGACGCCCTACGGGAGGCTCTCCCTCTCCCGCGAGGGCGGGGATCTCGCCGCCTACGCAGGTGAGCATCCGAGCGTTTCGGCCTACGGCGTGTTCCTGCTCCGCTATCGGGGGTCGGCCTGGGCCGAGCCCGAGCCGGTGGACACCGCGGACAACACCACCGAAGCACCGCAGGTCCTAGATACCAGCGTCGCGCGCCTCTCCGACGGCGCAGCGGCCGTCGCCTACAGCCTGTCCTTGGGCGCCGGAGGGGAGATCCGCTTCGCGCGGCTCCCCGCCCAGCCCTAGGCCGCCTCCGCCCGACGCCGCGCTGCGCCCCCGTGCGCGGCGCCGGTCCCGAGGGTGCGC
>CAYYHA010000137.1:0-10679 GCA_964471535.1 uncultured Myxococcia bacterium
CCGGCGGGGCACCTTCCTTCGCGCCTGGCCCGCTCCCAAGCAAGGGTCGCGCCAACGCACAGTCTCGGCTCGTCCTCCCCAACCCCCTGAATTCAGGTGTGCTTTCTTTGGGGCGACCTGCCCATCTGGCGCAGAGTGGCACAGGGGTGTGGGAAGGTGGGGTCCCAGGTGGGCCAAGCCCTTCACACCTTCCCCGGGCGCGGTGCGGCGGCTATAGACGACCCGTGCGCGAGCCAGAGCGACAGCAGCCGGCCTCGGGCGAGGACTTGGGCCCGGCGACGGTGGGCCTCGGCGGCTGCCTCGTGGGCTTCCTGCTCGGCGGCCTCGTCCTCACGGGCGGCTGGCTCCTCCTCGAAGCGACGGGCCTCGTCGGTGGCGCGCGAACCCTGGCAGAGATCCTGGTGATGGGCCTCGGCCTTGGCGCCACCCTCTTCGTCTGGCGGGTGGCCGCCACCGCCGATCTGATGGCCCGCTCGCAGGGCCGGGGTGAGGAGGCGCCCCGGGGCGGTACACAGGCCTCGGGCGACGAGGCCACGCGGCCGGCCGAAGCCGAAGCGGCTGACGAGGAGGCCGAAGCGGGCGCACCGATCCCACCGGAGCACTGAGCGGCCCCGCCTCAGGAGGGGGCGCCGCCGAGCGCGGCGAGGGCCTCCTCGAGCTCCGTCTGGGCGTGCGCCTCGCCCTGCCTCGCTGCGAGGGCGATCCCCTGCTCGTAGGCGGCCCGCGCCTCCTCGACCCGACCTGCCGCCTCGAGGATCTGCCCGTGCATCAGGTACTGGGGCAGGTACTCGGGAAAGTCGCGGCGCAGCGCATCGAAGCAGTCGAGGGCCGCTTCGGTGTCGCCGCGGCGCCGATGCTCGAGGGCGAGGGCGTAGCGGGGAAAGGGATCCTCGGGGTGCTCCTCGGCGAAGCGCTGTAGCTGGTCCAGGCGATCCTGCATCATCGTGGGACCTGTCCCCACGCGCTCACCCGAGGAGCCGGGGATCGAAGAGGTGGGAGGGAACGACGTTGGAGAGCGCCGCGAGGAGGTTGCCCTTTACGTTGGCGTTCTCGGCCGAAAGCTCGGCGAGGAGCGCCTTGACCCGCTGGCGCTTCAGACCGTCCTGAGTGCCGCAGAGGTTGCAGGGCAAGATGGGGAAGGCCATCAGCTCGGCGAACTCGGCGATCGTCTCTTCGGGAACATAGGCCATCGGGCGGATCACAACGTTTCGGCCATCGTCGCTTTCGAGCCGCGGCGGCATCGCCTTGATCTGCCCCGCATAGAAGAGGTTGAGGAGCAGGGTCTCGATCACGTCGTCGCGGTGGTGACCGAGCGCAATCTTCGTGGCGCCGAGGCGCTGTGCCTGCCCGTAGAGGATGCCCCGGCGCAGCCGGCTGCACAGGGAGCAGTAGCTCTTTCCCTCGGGCACCTTGTCCAGGACGATCGAGTAGGTGTCCTGCTCGACGAGGTGGAACTCGATCCCGCGGCGGTCCATCCACCGCACGAGCTCACTTGCATCGAAGCCGGGCTGCTTCTGGTCGAGCGTGAGCGCGAAGACCTCGAAGTGGATCGGTGCGCGCTGCTTGAGTTCGAGCAGCAGGTGGAGGAGCGTCATCGAATCCTTGCCCCCCGAGACGGCGACCATGATGCGATCGCCCGCCTCGATGAGGCCGAAGTCCTTGTTGCAGCGCCCCACGTCGAGCAGCAGAGCTTTCTCCAACCGCTCGAGGCGGCGGCGCCGGTCGAGTGCCTCCATCGCGCGATGGTCTACCCAAGCCCTCGGGCGGCGGCAAGCGGAAAGCAGCCGCCCCTCTGAAGGCGTCGAAGTAGGCGCGCACCGCAGCCCGCCCGCGGGGAGGAAATGGAACCACCCTGGCGCCGGTGGTAGCCTTGAGCTTGCATGGCCACCCTGCTCATCGCCGACGCCGAGGAAGCTCGGCTCCGCGAGATGCGCGCGCGGGTCCGAGCGGAAGGGCACCGAACGCTCCTGGCATTGAACGGCCGCGCGGCGCTGGACAAGGCCTACCGATCGCACCCGGCGCTGGTCCTCGCCGACGTGGAACTCCCCGAGCTCGACGGCTTCGGGCTGGCCCTCTCACTCCGGGAGGAACTCGACCCCGACGAGGTCCGGATCGTGCTCTTGAAGGAGGAGGTACGCGACGAGGATCGCACCACCGGGCGTGCCGTCGGCGCCGACGAGATCGTCCCCCGCGCGCTCGGTGCCGAGCTGGTCCTCGACGTGGTGCGCGCCGTGCTTGCCGACCGCAACCCGAAGGGCGGAGGGGTCGCGGGGCAGCTCGACTCCGAGGGGTTGTTCGCCATGCTGCAGTTCCTCCACCAGCGGCGAGAGACGGGGACCCTCTCCATTTCCGGCCGCACCCCGGGGACCATCGTCTTCGCCGGCGGCGAGATCATCGGCGCCCGCACGCGCACCCTCACCGGACTCGACGCCTTCTTCGAACTGCTCCGGCAGACCGAGGGGCGCTACTGCTTCGATCCGGGTCTCGTGGACCCCTCGGCACGCACCATCGAACGGGCCTTCGATCCCCTGATGATGGACGCCTTCTCGGCGCTCGCGTAAGCAGCGGTCCGCTCGCCGCTGCTAGATCGCATCGCCGGCATCGCGGCGCGAGCGACGGGACAGGCGCGCGATGGACTGGGCACGGGAGAGCGCATCGGCGCTGACCAGACGTGTCCCCGCGGTGATCCGCAGCCGGTGGCCGCGCCACTCGACCTCGCTGCTGAATGCGGGCACGAACCAGATCCCAAAGATGATGAGGTCCTTGACGGGGATCGCCAGCAGGTAGTGGAGCCTGGGCAGGCGCCCCCGCAACCCCCACGCGGCCATCGCGTCGAGGGCGATCTTCGCGGCGACCGTCCCGAGGACGAGGGCGGCGCCACCGGTGGCGCCGAAGAGCGCTGCGAGCAGTGCCAGCGCGATGGGGTTGGCGAAGAGCTCGAGGGGATAGCTCCACAGCACCATCCGGGTGCGGATCTTCGCCCAGCGGGCGTGCCGCTGGATCAGGCGGCGCAGCGACCAATGGCGATTGATGTTGCGCACCGGGTGCGCGACCATGACGACCTTCCACCCCGTGTCGGGCAGCCGTTTCGCGATGAGCTGATCCTCGGCGAGGATGTTGCGGAAGGCGACGAAGCCTCCCACCGCCTCGATGGCGGCCTTCCGCATCAACATGCTCTTTCCCACCACCGCATCGATTCCGGTGACCACCTTGCCCGCGATGGCGATGCACGCCGCGAAGGTGACCAGGTGGAGGTTCTCCATCGCCGCAGCCACTGTCTCCTCACCGTCCCCGATCACCGGATTGCTGACCAGGCCCACGGCGGGGTCGCGCATGGGCAGCACGGTGGCCTCCAGGTAGCCGGGATAGGCGCGCACGTTGCTGTCGCTGATGAGCACGAGTTCGTGCTTCGCGTGGGGCAAGAGGTTGTGGAGCTGGTTCACCTTCGGATTGCGCCCGATGGTCGACCCGTCGACGATCACCTCGATGTCCTTCTCCGGGTAGCGCTCCTGGATACGCCGCGCAACGGCCACCGCGGGGTCGTCCTCGTCGGCGATACCGAAGAGTATCTGCAGCTCCGGCCACTGGAGGCTGGCGAAGGAATCCAGGTTGGCCTCGAGGTCCTCGTCCACCCCCTTCAGCGGCTTGAGGATGGTGAGCGGCGGGCGGAAGGGGTCGGCCTCGTAGCGTGCCCGCTCCCGCGCCATGCCGCGGCGCGTCCACACGATCGCGAGGATGACGACGAAGCCGTAGAGCCCCAGAGCGAGCCCCACGATGCCGAGCCCTACCATGCCGAACTCCACCAGGCCGAACTCCACCAGGCCGAGTCCCGCCCTACGGAAGCCACGCGAGCCCGTCCTCTCGGCCTAGGCCGCTGCAGCGGCGGCGGCCGCCTCGCGGCCGGTGGGACGGTAGGCAGCGGGCGCTGCGAAGGGGATGTCCTCGATCTTCACCCCCTTGCGGTTGCTGACGGCAAAGAACCATCCATCGAGGAAGTAGTGGATGAGCAGCACCGAGAGCAGCCCCATGTAGAAGTACCGCATGAAGGGCAGGTTCAGGGGGTCTACAGCATAGAGACCGAGGAGCAGCCCGAAGAGCACTGCGGTGATGGCGAAGCAGGTGCCATAGAAGTACCAGGTGGCCTTCCCACCTCCGCTGATCTTTCGAATGGCGGGCGACTCGATGAGCCCCATCTCCTTTCGCACCTTCTGCACGTACCAGATGATGCCCAGGTACTGCAGGGAGTGCCAGGTGTTCACCGCCTGGAAGGCCAGCTCGAGGCGCTCACCGGAGGCCGCCGCGGGGATGAAGAACGCGATCACGGTGGTCGCAGCGATGAGGATCGTCTTGGGGACGTTCAGCATCCCCGAACGCCACTCGATCGCCGTCTTCCCCAACCACGCAAGGAGGAAGAAGCCGAAGACCGCCCAGACCACGTAGTAGGTCGCGGGCGTCATGAACAGGTCCGGAATGAGGATCTGGGTGTCGCCAAGCTTGAAGTCCGCATGCACCAGCTTGTAGGCGGCGATGGGATAGATGCAGATGGACAAGAGCCCGTAGTCGATGAGACGGGCAAAGCGCATCTCGCGCACGCCTTTCCGTGCCCGGTAGATGTCGGTGAGGTAGGCGTTCTGCTGCAGGACGTGGATGGACGCCGCGAAGATGAAGAAGGAGAGCAGGATCTGGAAGTGGTTCAGGGTGGCGTAAATCACCGCCGCCGGGATGAGCAGCGCCGAGAGGAGGAGCAACCAGCCGTGACTGCGGCGGAAGGCCGGGTCTGCATAGGTCGCAAGGTAGGTGGAGAAGACGTGCGGCCCCCCGATCAGTGCCGTCACCGTGATGTTCAGCGCGAGGTTCGGCACTCCAGCCCAGACCACGAAGAGGACCAGCGGGACCACCAAGGCGCTACCGATCAAAATCGAGAGATCCCATTTGGGGGCGTGGATCCAGTCTCCTGCGGCGCCGGCCAGCAGGCTCGCGACCCCCCGGTCCCCGCTGGATCCGGCGCGCATCACTGCCTCGTTCATCGTCGTCCCTCCTGGGTTCCGGAAGCTTGGATAGGAAAGCTTGGATAGGAAAGATGAGAACTCCGTCCTTCGGCTCAGGTGCACCTAGGCGCCCGCGGCCTCCGTTCTAGTGCCCGCGGTGGGCGTGGTCTCCTCGGGCACCTCGTCGAAGCCGACCATGCGTCCCCGCTCCGGATCCCACAGGCGCAGCCGCAGGCACGAGGCGATATCCGAGAGGCGCCAGGAGACCCGCCCCGGCGACTGCAGCTCTGGAATGGCCGCCATCGCCTCCGGCAGGCGGTAGAAGGGGATGCGGTGGTTGAGGTGGTGGACGTGGTGGTAGCCGATGTTTCCGGTGAACCAGTGCATCACGGGGCTCATGTCGAACATGCTCGAGCTCTTGAGCGCCGCGTGCACGTAGTCCCAGTCCCGCCGACTGCGAAACTCGGCCTGCGGGAAATTGTGCTGCACATAGAAGAGGAAGGTGCCCAGCCCCGAGGCGATGAAGAGCGGCAGGATCACGCCGAGCAGCCCCGACCACGGATCGACGAAATAGGAGAGCGCCGCCGCTCCGCCGAAGTGTAGGAGCAGTGCCGCCGGCCCTTGCCAGTGCTTGCGGCTGCGCAGGAAGGCGGAGATGCACATCCCGAAGATGAAGACGGTGAAGTAGCCCCCAAAGATGGTCAGGGGATGCCGGGCGATCCGGTAGGCGCGGCGCTGCTTCTCGTTCATGCCCCGCCACATCCCGGTGGTGACCGTGGGAAAGGAGCCGATCGCCGAGCCGACGAGCTTCGCGTTGTTCTTGTGGTGGTAGTTGTGCGTCTCCCGCCACACCGAAACCGGGGCGAGGAACCAAAAGCCGGACAGGTGCATGAGCACCTTGCCAAGGCGGCTGCGGGTCCAAATCGCCGAGTGCAGATAGTCGTGGTAGAAGATGAACCACCGCACGGTGACGAGGCCGAGGAGCACCGCGGCCGCAATCCGGCCGGGCAGCGGCCAGCCCGGGTAGACGGCGCCGGCAAAGGCCAGAACGAGCAGGGCCAGGGTCGACGCTGCGAGGCGCCAGGTGGTGGCCGCGTCCTCGACAGCGAACGGTTTGGTGGCTTGGAGCAGCTCGGATCCGGTGCGCATCTTGCTTCCTGCGGTGGCGTCGGTTGGAGGGTGCGCGGTGCGCACTTCGCGGGTGCGCGCCCGTATAGCACGCCACGTTCCATCCGGCGAGAGACGATTTCTTTTGCTTCTCAACCCCCGTTCGCTCTGCTACAAGGCGCGCGCCGCGCGATAGGGAACGCCGAAATTGGTCTGACAAATCCACCTCGGGCGCATCAGCCGGCGGTCGCCACCTCGAGCGGCACATCCAGAGAGGGAAGGTACAGCGATGGAGTTTCGGACGCTCACGGATGCCATCGTGCACGCAGGTGCACAGTGGGGTGAAAACGGCTTCACGTTCCAGGATCTCTCGGGCCGGGAGACGCACTACGCGTTCGCCGAGATCGCGGAGCGGACCGATGCCCGGGGACGGGCGTTGCAGGAACTCGGACTCGAGAAGGGCGATCGCATCGGGCTCATCGTGATCGAGCCCGAGGACTTCGTCCTCACCTTCCTCGCCGCGGTGCGGGTGGGCGTCGTACCCGTTCCGCTCTACCCGCCGCTGGCACTAGGTGCCCTCGACGCCTACATGGAGAAGACCAGTCGCATCCTGCGCGCATCGGGCGCCCGCATGCTTTTTGCCAGCGAGAAGCTGCAAAACGTGCTCTGGAGCCTCGTGGGGCGGGTGAAGTCGCTCGAGCGCCTCGTCGTGATCGAGACCCTGGGGCAGGCCACCGGCCGCGCCGAGCCGGTAACGGTGCGCCCCGAGGACCTGTGCTTCCTGCAGTACACCTCGGGGAGCACCGCCGACCCGAAGGGCGTGATGGTGACCCACGCCTCCCTCGTGGCCAACTCGAAGGCCATCATGGGACCCGGGCTCCAGACCTCGCCCGAGCGCACCATCGGTGTCACCTGGCTCCCGCTCTACCACGACATGGGTCTCATCGGCTTCGTGGTGGCGCCGATGCTCCACTCGGTGCGCGTCGTCTTCATCCCCACCCTCCGCTTCCTGAAGCGTCCCAACGTCTGGCTCGACACCATCCACCGGCATCGGGGCACGATCTCCTTCGCCCCGCCCTTCGCGTTTGGCCTCGCTGCGCGCCGGGCCACGGAAGCGAAGCTCGCCGAATGGGATCTCTCCTGCGTGGAGGCGCTCGGCTGCGGCGCCGAGCCCATCCCGCCGCAGGTGATGCGCGAGTTCACCGAACTCTTCCACACCCGCTGCAAGCTCCCCCGCAACGCGATCCTCCCGGCCTACGGCATGGCCGAGGCCACCCTGGCCATCGCGCTCAAGCCCCTCGACGAGGAGATGAGGACCCAAGTGGTGGACGCCGAGGCGTTCAAGGAGGAGGGCGTGGTCCGCACCCCGGCCAACGATGACGCCCCCACCTTCGAGCACGTCGCCTGCGGCCCCGCCTTCCCGGAGCACGAGATCACCATCCAGGACGAGACCGGCCGGATCCTTCCCGAAGGTCACGAGGGGGAGATCTGCGTGCGCGGCCCGTCGGTGACCCCAGGCTACTTCGAGAACCCCGAGGCCACCGCCGAGACCTTCCGCGACGGGTGGCTGCACACCGGTGATCTGGGCTACCTCCTCGACGGGCAGGTCTATGTGACCGGCCGCATCAAGGACCTCATCATCATCAACGGCAAGAACCTGCACCCACAGACCATCGAGTGGGTGGCGCAGGAGGTGGACGGGGTTCGGAAGGGGAACGTCGTCGCCTTCTCGATTCCCGGGGAGAGCAGCGAGCGCCTGGTGATCGCCCTCGAGACCAAGGCCTCGGACCGCGAGGCGCTCGCCCGCGAGGTGGCGAGCCGGGTGAAGGCAGAGCTGCAGCTTCCAGTGCACGAGGTGGTGTGTCTCTCCTCCGGCGCGCTGCCCAAGACCAGCTCGGGCAAGCTGCAGCGGCGCCGGACGCGGCAGCAGTACCTCGACGGGAGCCTCGGCCGCGAGGGAACGCGTACCGTCGGCACCTCCGGCGGCAAGGTCAAACTCGCGCGCCACGTCGCCCGCTCACTTTGGACGCGGGCGAAGGTGGCCGCGCTCGGCGGAAAGTAGATTCATGAGCACACAAGAAGAAGTCGAAGTCTCCTACGACGTCTCCAACGAGTTCTTCCGTCTCTGGCTGGACGAGCGGATGAACTACACCTGCGCTCTCTTCGAAGGCACCGACAACCTCGAGGAGGCGCAGATCAAGAAGCTCGAGTGGCTGCACGATGCGGCCCGAGTGACTCCGGACAAGCGCGTGCTCGACATCGGCTGCGGCTGGGGCGCCAACATCGAGTGGCTCGCCACCAGCAAGGGCGTGAAGGACGTCACGGGGATCACCCTTTCCCGCGCTCAGCACGCGGAGATTCAGCGGCGCAACGTCCCTGGCGTCACCGCCCACTGCGTCAGCTACGCGGACTTCGAGCCGGAGAAGAAGTTCGACGCAGTGATCTCCATCTGCATGATGGAGCACATCGCCACCCCGGAGCAGGTGCGAAAGGGGGAGCACATCGCCCTCTATCGCGACTACTTCCGCCGGGCATGGGAGTGGACGACGCCGGGGAGCTACTTCGGGCTGCAAACGATTCTGCGCAACCGGGTCCCCAGGAACCGCAAGGACGTACAGGACATCGGCTGGGTCACCTACAACATCTTCCCCGGGGGCCTCTCGCTCCGCCTCGAAGATATCGTCATGGCGGTCAACCCCTACTGGGAGATCATGGAGATCAAGACCCGACGGGTCCACTACCAGAAGACGTGCCAGGCGTGGCTCGACCGGCTGCGCGACCACGAGGCGGTGATCCGGGAACGGTGGGGCGACAAGGTCTTCGAGGACTACGACCGCTACCTCTCCACCTGTGTGCGCGCCTTCGACAAGCACTATCAATCCCTGGCGCAGTACTCGCTGCGCCGCATCGACAAGGAAGAGCTGCAATGACCGATAGCGAGATCTTGAGCCTGCTGAAGGAAGCCCTTGCCGAGGTGGCCCCGGGCAAGGCGAAGGAGCTCGACGACCTCTCCCTGGACTGCACCATCGCGGAGCTCGACCTCGACTCGGTCTCCACCATGGAGATGGTGGGCTTCCTCGAGGAGAAGTGCGATCGGATCTTCCCCGACGAGGAGCTCGCCAAGGTCAACCGTCTCGCGGACCTCGCCAGCCTCATGCGCGGCGAGCGGGTGAGCGCCGCCTAGGTCGCCCGTGCGACGGGAGGGTGCCATCGCCATCGTGGGGATGGCCGCCCGCTTCGCGGGCGCCGAAGATCTCCACGCGTACTGGGATCTGATCCTGGCAGGCCGCCATCGCTTCGGTCCCCCTCCGCGGGACCGGTGGGACGCCTCCGTCTTCACCGACTCCAATCCGCGGAGCGTAGACAAGAGCTATGCACCGGCGGGGGGCTTCATCGAGGACGTGCGCTCCTTCCCCGCCCTCGCGCTGCAGATCCCGCCCCGGCGGGTGGAGGTCATGGACCCGCAGCAGCGCCTCTCCCTCGAGGCGGCCATCTACGCCCTCGAGGATGCGGGGTACCGGCGCAGCGCGGTGCCCCGGCGCACGGGGGTCTTCATGGGCGTCACCGGGCTCGAGTACGCGATGCTCATGGCCTCCCGCGTCCTCGCGCAGATGATGGCCTGCGGCGACTTCGGCGAAGCCCCGGATCCCGAGGTCCTCGCACGGGCCGTGCAGAACGTCGTGCCTCCCCGCCCCCTCGCCGCCCCCGGTGGGCTGGGCAACATGGTGGCGGCCGCGGTGAGCCAGGAGCTCGACCTCCACGGGCCGGCCTTCACCGTCGACGCCGCCTGCGCCTCGTCCATGGTCGCCCTCGATACGGCGGTGCAGCAGCTGCGCAGCGGCACCATCGATCTGGCACTGGCCGGCGGGGTTTTCCTGCAGCTGACCCCCAACCACCACGTCGTCTTCTCGCGCATCGGCGCGATGAGCCGAAGCGGCGTGTGCCGCCCCTTCGATCACCGGGCCGACGGCTTCGTCGAGGGCGACGGCGTGGGCACGGTGGTCCTCAAGCGCTACGAGGAGGCGGTGCGCGACGGGGACCGCATCTACGCTGTCCTCCACGGGGTGGCGACCAACAACGACGGCCGCGGCGACGGCCCCATGGCCCCACTCTCCGAGGGACAGGCGGGGGCGGTATCTGCCGCATGGGAGGCCTCGGGCCTCGACCCGGCCGATCTGGGCTACCTCGAAACCCACGGCACCGGCACCGCGGTGGGGGACCCCACCGAGATCGCCGGACTGATGCAGTCCATCGGCCCGGCGGTGAAGGACGCCGCGCTGGGCGCCTCGAAGGCCAACGTGGGGCACACCATGAGCGCCGCCGGCGTCGCCGGCCTCATCCGCGCCGCTCTCGCCATCCACCACCGGGTCCTGCCTCCGCTCGCTGGCTTCGAGCGGCCCCGCGAGGACATCGACCTCGCGTCGACCCCCTTCCGAGTGCCCACCCAGCCGGAGCCCTGGGAGACGCCGCACCGGATCGCGGGGGTCTCCAGTTTCGGCTTTGGCGGCACGAATGCCCACGCGGTCTTGCGCGGGGTGGACTCGATGGCGGCGCGGCGCGCCTCCGCCGCCGCGGCACCGACAC